>MGTI01000248.1:0-27032 GCA_001799365.1 Desulfobacterales bacterium GWB2_56_26
GGCATAACCCTGCAGGGGCCCGAACGGTTGACAGGCATTACCGTCAATATGGGCGATATGCCCGATGTGGTGCCGACCCTGGCCGTTGTTGCGGCATTTGCGGAAGGAACGACAGTCATCGAGAATATTGCTCACCTGCGGATCAAGGAGTGCGATCGCCTTGCCGCCGTGGTCGCCGAATTGTCCAAGCTGGGTGCGCATGTCGAAGAGCGGCAAACAGCCATGATCATTCATGGTAAGGGCGGTGCCGGACTGCACGGTGCCGAGATTGAAACCTACGAAGATCACAGGATGGCGATGAGCCTTGCCGTGGCCGGTCTGAAGATCCCCGGCGTGAAAATTACCGGGGAGAAGTGTGTCGGCAAGTCCTTTCCCGACTTCTGGCAGCGGTTTGCTCTCCTTGCCGGGAGATAATTCGAATCAACCCTCCGCTTGCGGACGAACGACAAAAGAAAAAGCGGCTTTGTCGGGACCATCCCCGCAAAGCCGCTTTGTTGTTCCCCGTAATCCGCTGGGCAGCTATTTTTTCTGATCGATTTTTGCCACTGCTTCCTGAACAAGCCGCTGAACTACACTGTCGAGTGTGACCAACTGGGCGGCATGTCCGGAGAAGCCCAGGAGACCTTGCGCCTTAACTCCGGTTTCCATTTTCTTTTCTACATAGCCTGTAGACACCTGTTCGGATGTGGAGGCATCCACAACTTTATAACGCAGTCCGACAAGCCATACGGCGGCCTGTTCAGTGGTTCTTGCCGAGGAAATAGCAGTATCGCCGACGTAACCCGCTGTTCCGCCGACTACAGCGCCGAAAATGGAACCCACGGCGTTGCCGTCAAATCCCGAGCCCGCAGTTGCAACTTCTTCGGCTTTGAGAATGTCGAATTTCACGAACCACTTGGTTGACTTAAATTTTCCTTTCTTGAATTTCTTCAGGGCGGTCGGATCGCCCATGTTGACCGCCAGTTCGATCTCGCCCAGCATCGGCCCAAGATCCGTACGTTCGAGAACCTTGAAGTTCGCGTTGCCCAGTTCGAGTTCGGCAAAGTCTGCGATATTATTCGCCGTCACCTTCTGGGTAAAGGTGGCGCTGCTGCTTTTGATCTGGCCTGGTACGACAATCAAGGTAGGGCCTTGTTTGCCGGCATTGGCATACTGCACCGGCTGATACATGTTTTTGTCGGCCTCCTCGTTGGCGCGTACGGATGCCGCGCCGCCTGCTCCCGTGCTGGATGGCACGCACCCGGAAGCAAGCAGGGAGAGACCAACCACACAGACGGCAAGTGGCGCATAGAAGAAGTTTTTCATCGAGTTTTCCTCCTGGATGTTTGCTGATAAGCCACCTCTCCAAGCAGAGCATGGAGATGTGGCGTAAAACGTTCCTTTTTTTGGGTCTATTGGTCGCTTGTCTTGATACCCTTGCCAAGCCCCGGGTTCATCCGGCTTACCTTGTCGAGGATTTCCCGGTCGACGATAAGCTTTTCGATTCTCTCCGGAGAGGCTGTGGCCAACGAGGCCGGCGGGCTGTGCTGGATCGATTGTTGGAGCTGTCCGGGTTGCGGTCCCGGATCAATGGCAACTCTGACCACATTGCCATGCTGGGACATCAACTGCATTTTGGCACCGTCCAGTTTGGCGTTTAACGGTTTCAGTATGGTGGTGTTGAGCACCTGGGCAAAATTCCCCCCGCTGCTCGTACACTCGACTTCATATATGGACAGCCCGTTCATTTCAAAATTGAGCAGTTCGGCATTAAGAATGTTGCGCAGGCCAACGAACTCATCCTTGAAAAGCAGAGCAGTATCGTAATCGGGCAGGCCTGTGAGTTGAATCTGATAGGTCTGGGACGGTTTCATCAACTGAGATTCGAAAAAATCTTTGGAGAATTCCTGGCCGATCAGCCGGCCGATATCCTCCAGGGCCTGATCCTCATCATTCCAGGATTTGTTTTTCGGCACCTTGTTGTTGAAGTAGATCTCCTCGCCGGTGTGGTTGTTGATGCATTTTACCGTCCAGGAAGTGAGCACGTGTTTGGTCACCCGGATGCCGGAGGCCTTGAGCGTAATGGAACTCTGTTTGAACTTCGCTTCCCCAAGAACCGAAAAATCGGCGACTTTCCGTCCCGTCTGACCGGCGCCGACATCACGCTGCAGAAGTTTTGTGTACTCTTCGGACCAGACCCTGTAGCCGAAATCGACGAAATGCTCCTTCAGGAGATTGTCGGCAATGGTCGAATTTTCCGGGACGGCGTCGGAATCACGGGCGGCGTCACGGACGACGACGGCTACGGAAATTGTGGGATTGCCATGTTCCTTGATGAGACTCAGGCGGCTCTCCCGGGAGAGGCTCTGCAGGGCGGTTTTCACCTCGGTGATGAAGACTTCCGCCTTGATCTGCATGTGCATCAGGCCATCCTCGCCGAGTCTCGGTGAGGATTGGTCGAGAATCTGCTTGATGAGGCCCTTCGATTTGGAGAGGACCCTGTCTTCGATCAGGAGATAGTTCTCCACCAGGGTGCTGCTCTCCACGTACACGCCGACGGCTTTCTCGATCGCCTGCCGCCCTGCATCCCGGCGCAGATCGTCGACCAGGAGTCCCTTATCTTTTTTGTAGACTTCGGCATTGGGGTCGGCGAGACCTTCGGCGGTTACGATTATCGTTTCCGCCTGTTCCGCGGTTTTTGCCCAAAGAGGGCAAGGGAACGCCAGACCGGCGGCAAGCACCAGCAGCGAGATGGAGAAAAAGAAAACACCGAACTTTTGACGGATCATGGCTTAATTGCCCCCTCTGCAGTATTCGCGAAAAAGTTCATAGGTGATCTCGTTAGATTGTTTTTGGACAATTTTTTGGATGGTGGCCAGCACGTCTGCATCGGAGAAGGAGGTTTCACTTGCCATGGCCTGCGATATCTGGCGGCCGTTGCGGTCAAACAGCGAGAGGTTGATGGTGACGAAAACCTCGTCGACGTTGACCACGCGATTGACTTGCGTGCGGGTGGAAATGATGCCTTTCAACATGAACTCGGCGCGCAATCGTTCGGCGGCAGAAATAGCCGCATCCAGATTATTGTTGAGAAAGGCCTCCTGTTCTTCCCGGGCAACCTGGGCATTGATTTCTTCCGAGGTGTAGGTTCTCAACCCGAGTTGCTTGAAGCCCTGGTTGAGTTCGTCGACCAGTCGGCCGTAAACTGATTTACTGGTGCCGGAACGTCGGTCCCAATCCTGGGCATCAGGCGAGAGAAAGGACCCGTAAAAGCCGTTATAACCCCGGCCGTCCTTGTGCATTTCGCCGATCATGGTGGCTATTCTGGCCTTCTTCAGCGAAGGTGGACAACGAAGACTGGCAAGCGAAACATGTCGGGAACTGCTTTCACCGGCGGCCTCCTGGTGTTCATATTCCGAAAAGGAAAACGACAGCGATGAGTCTGCGGGCCAAATAACGGCTAGCAGCAGAAAGGTCAGTAGCACCCGGAAGTCCATGATAATGCGAATCCCCCTCATAATTATTTGCCTCAGACTCAAGTACGGTGTTCACATAGTAAGAATCGGCAGGAAGACTAATCCGACTCTTGCCTTAAGTGTATTCGAAAACCCTAAAAGTTCAAATTTTCTTTTCCTTTTCCGCAGTGACGGCGACCGTCGCTCCGACGACCATGTTCAGTTCAAGGGCGGCATTGCCCCGATTCACGGCGATTTCGAGATGATCGTGGCTGTCGTAAAGCGCCAGCAGCTTGCCTATGGCCTGCTTGGCGTAGGAATGACGAAGGGGGATGACAATTTTTTCGCCAACTTTGACGACGACTTCCCTGCCGGCGGCGAAGCTTTCCACCTCCTGTCTTGAGATGTTGGTACACAGATTGCCGAAGCGGTCGACGTGGAGGATCTCCCCCAGGAGCATTCCGCCTTTGCGGATAGTCTTGCCATAGTGGGCATGAATGCAGTCCTGCACCGGCATAGCTGGTCCCACCGTATTGAGATCGAGTCCGGCAGCCAGCCGGGCGGCTACCGGAGCCATGATATCCCGGCCATGAAAAGTGGTGCCGACCTTGCTGAGAAAAAGATGGGAGGCGGTTACCTGGTGTACGGTAAGGGAAGTGGCCCGAAGAAAGACCGGGGTGAAGACGCCGTTGTCCGGGCCGACGAAGTATTGTCCGTCGGCAGCCACAGCCAGTATCGCTCGAGACGTGCCGACGCCCGGATCGACCACGACCAGATGCACGGTACCCGGGGGGAAATAGGGATACGCTCTGGCGAGCTGGTGGGAGGCTGCCCGAACGTTCTGAGGCGGAACAAGATGGGTAATGTCGACGATATGTGCATCCGGGGCATAGGTGAGAATGACGCCTTTCACTACTCCGACATACTCGTCGTTCAGGCCGAAATCGGTGAGCAGGGTGAGGATGGGTGTGTTGGGGCGCCTGTGTTTCTTCTTTAGTCGATTCATGGCAGGCCAATGAGAAAAGAGCTCATGGTCCCGGATAGCCCTTTTTTACCAGGAAATAGAGCTTGCCGGGTTCCTTCATATGGTTGGCGGCGACTTCTGCGTATTCGCCTTGGCCAAAGAAAACGTCAACCCGCCCGGTACCCTTGATAGCCGCTCCGGAATCCTGCGGAAAAACAAAGCGATGCATAGTCTTCCAGTCGGATATTCGGCCATCCCCCCCGAGGGTGGGTTTCCTGGACACGAGGTAGCCAAGAGTGCCTTCAGGCAGCGCCGAGCCGTCGATGGCAATCGACCGTCCGGGGGTCAGGACTTCGCCGCTGCTTCCGCGCGGCCCCAACGAATCGCCCCAGGTAAAGAAAATGAAACGGGGATTGTGGTGAAGAATACGCTGTCGTTCTTCGGGATGTCTTTCGAGATAGGCCCGGATGGCGGGGACGGTCACCTCTTCAAGGGCCATTTTTTGTTCATCGACGAGCAATTTGCCGATGCTTTTGTATTCCAGGCCATTGGAACCGGCAAAGCGTACCGACAGGATTGACTGATCGGGCAGCCGAATTTTCCCCGACCCCTGGACATGCAGAAGAAAGGCGTCTAAGGGATCTTTCAGAAAGACCAGCTCCTCACCGGCAAGCAGACCGGCGGTTTCGATTTCCTCCCGGTTCCAGAAAGGGGTAAGTGTATTGCTCTCGTCATAACGGCCTATCTGCGCTGCTTTTCCTTCTTGGCTTGGCACTGTCACAAGTGATTTCGGCAGGGCGTAGAGCGGTGTGACAAATGGCGGTTCGGCCGTGAGACTGCCGTCGAAAACCGGTTCGTAATACCCGGTGACCAGCATCTTTCGGCCGCGTTTATCCTTTCTCCCCCCCGCCTGGTAGAAGATAAACTTGTCATGCAGAAATCTTTCCAATTCGCCGGAATCGGGCCGTTCCATCAATTTTGCCAGGAACTCCTCCTGGGAGTGCAGGAGCCACCGATTGTCATAGATATCGCTGTCGAGAAGAATGGTTTTGGCCGGATCCTGTTTTTTCAGAGAGGCGATCTGCCGGCGGACGCATTGAATCAGCGACTCCGTATCCAGGTCGTCGGCGATCTTGGGAATGTCGCCCGGGGCCAAACGATGGAGAGGTTTATAGCTTTCGCGAATAAAAGCAAAGTAAACGATCAGGGTGATGGTAAAGAGCAGAATCAAGAAGGCCGAAAGACCGCGATGGAGTGATGTGGCCATCTCCATCCTTCTCAATTTTTAAACGCTTCGGCCATTTCCGTTACTGCCATGGCATATTTCCCGCTGTGGTTATACTCGGTGATGGCCTGGAAATTGGGATAGCCGGCGATAAACCGCATGCCTCCTCCTTCCTGCGGCGACAGTTCGAGACCGATGATGTTCAGCTGGCCTTGCCCCAAAGGCTCGGGGATGGCAATCTTTTGGATTTTTGTCAGGGTTTGCCAGTCGACCAGACTCTTGCGCCCGGTGTTGTAGGCGGTGGTCAGAACCTCCGATTGCAGGTTGCCGCCGATTTCCGCGTAGACGGGGGCATCGAGCTGCCAGCCGAATCTCTTGAGATAGTTGGCGATGGAGGCAAAGACGTCGGGCAGGGAGTTGATGAGATCCCGACGGCTGTCGCCGTCGAAATCCACACCGTACTCGTTGAAGCTCGAGGGCATGAACTGAGCCTGGCCAAAGGCCCCGGCGTAAGAGCCTTTCACGCTTTGCGGATCGATCTTGTTATCCCGACAGAGGATGAGAAAGTTGATGAGTTCAGTGCGAAAGAAATCCGAGCGACGGGGATAGGCGGCGAAAAGGGTGTTCAGCGATTGGAACAGCTCGAAATTCCCTTGATTCATGCCGAATCTGGACTCGATTCCCCAGATTGCCACGATGACTTCCCGGTCGACACCGTATTCCTTTTCGATGCGGTCAAAAAGTGTCCGGTACAGGACGAGACTCTGCTTACCCAGGACAATTGCCGTCGGTGTAACAAAGAGCGGCCGGTATTGATAATAGGGCTTGGCCTCCGTCGGCCGGTCCATGAGTTGCAAGACCTTGCGGTCGATCCGCAGGCCGGTGAAAAGGCCGATCAGTTGCTGTCTGGGGAAATGATGTACCTCCTCCAATTCCCGGAACAGGTCTTGATACGATTTCGATTTGATATCGATGGCCTGGTTATCGACGACCAGATCGGCCGCCGCGGGTTCATCCCCGGCGGCATAGGTGATAGCGACCGATCCGACAAAGAGGAACAACAGCACTGCGAGTATGCTTCCGGTGAAGAAGGCGAGAGGTCTTTTCTGCAAAACGTGGACAAACTGCATATTCATTATCAGGTGTAAAAAGATTGGAATGTATCGATAAACCGGTCAAACATGTCGGCAGGCAGGTGGTTGATACCTGCAGCTGCGGCTCTGCCGCCCCCGGTTGGAAAAAGACGGCAAAGTCGATCGGCATGGCATTGCTCCGCAAGGGGCGCCCGCACGCTAATCCGCAGGGTTCCGTCGCTGTTCTCGGTCACCACCGCGTGGGCAGATGCCGGCTCTTCCTTTGCCCTGCGATTGGAGAATACCCCAACTACCCGACGAGCCCAAGGCGCATCGGGAAGCCGGTAGATCCTGTTTTTCCCCGAGGTTTTCAATTCCTGCTGCTGCATTGCCAGGGCAATATCTTCGCGGCAACCGGTGCGAAGGGCAACAAGCTCGGTCGAGGTATCGAGGAAATCAAAGGGATTGGCGAACGGTTGAACAGCTTGATACAGTTGCCGCGGGTGAAAATGGAGATCTTCAAGCGAATAACCGTATCCATTGTAATTAAACAATTCCCCGAGTTCCTGCAAGCGGATGATGTCTGGAGGTGAAAGCTTCAGGGTTTTTGCAAGGGTCGTGGCTTTTCGGTGGAGGTTGTCGCCGAAGGCTCCGCAGATGGCCCAGAGGGTGTATTTCCCGCTCAGTTGAGCATGGACGATAAGGGAAGTGCACGTCTCGGCCGAGAGGTCAATGTACGGTGAAAGAGCAGGGGAGCCCGGAATGTCCCCGGCAAAATGGTGATCAAAATAGCGAACGGTATTATTCTGTTGCAACAGCCTGAGAAGAGCCGGCCGGTTGCTGTCGAGCGAAATATCAAAGACTGTCAGGTTGCAGTTGCTGACATCCTGCACCTGCGCAAGTAGTTGAATATCCCTTTTCACCCCGGTGATAAGCCGGGAGTGCGATACGGGATTTTCGAGGCGATACTGATGGAGGGAAAAGATGCCATCGGCATCGCCGTTAAAAATATCGTAAAACATGGGAAGGTCTCCTTTAGCCGACCATTTCCCGGAAAAGCCGAATAACGACCAACTCCTTATTGGTTTCGGTTACAAGCTCACGCCAAACGGATTGCCGATGTTGGCGAGGCTGAACAGCAAGAGATAGGTGGTGTCCTCCGGAGTGTACCTCGTCTCAAACTGTACCGACCAGCAGAGTGCCTGGTAGATGAGCGAGCCTTTCGCCTTGTTCGTTTCGTCGTTCGCGATGGAATGCTGAACCTCGGCGCCGGCAAACCATTGGTTCCAGATCTGCGCCCGGCCCCGGAAGTTTATCTGTTCAATCTCCTGCAGTTGATTGAGACCTTCGAAACCTTCGATGACATTTCTCTCGTTGGAGCCTTCATTGAAGCTGTACTCGAGGGCTACAAGATCGCCGCGACTGTTGCCGTATTCTCCGGAAAAGCTGTGACTGATGAAATCGCTGTCGTAGACATCGTAATAGGTCTTGTAGTTGACCGCGGTTCTTTCAATCGGATTCCAGATCAGCTTGGCATGGACTGGACCGAACGGTTCATCCGATTTTTCGTCGCGCAGGTCATAGTATTGTTCGACCCTCAGCGAGGCGGCCTGACGACTTGCATCGATATTTTGTCCAGTTGGGTCAAATACATTGAAGAAGTTGTCGACGCCGTAGGTGATGGCATTTTTGTCCGAGATCTTGTCGACGCTGTCGAATTGGGGCAGTTCATCCTGGTCGACATCGGGGATGTAACCATATTTTACATACGGTCTGACTTGATGGGCGAAGCTGCGGACATCGTCACTGCCCAGGAAAAACTCCCTTTCCAGGGTGGTTGCCACTTCCGACTCGAATTCCGGCAGGAACCTGTTCTGGGTGTCGCCCTCGTCCCATTCGGCATCGCCGTAGGTTTCGACGGAGTAAAAGGTATCCCTGACCGCCACCTCGGCGCGCGATTCCAGATAGGCGCTGAGGGGGATGGGCGCGGAGATTGCCGGACGGAGATCAAACCGGTGTCCGCCCACGCCGTCTTCCCGCCAGTAGTCGACGTAGTCGGTATTCCAGTCCACTGTAAAGCTCGACTCCCCTATTGGCTGGGCTCCGGAGAAGATGACGTTGGGCAGTTTCCACAGCGGCGTATTGGTGTCGCTGGCATTGGTCCTGGTATCGTCGATCGCCAGGAGATTGGCTTCGAGGGACATGCCGCTCCAGCTGCGCAGGGTTTTCAGGGAATTCTGGCGGAAGATGTCTGTCTCATTCTGAAAACCTCGGCCAAAGGTTTTCAGGTATCTGTTGTAGGTGTTATCGAACCCGGTAACGCCGGAGTCGAATTCGCGCAGATAATCCTGGTCTGAAACGATGTCGATATCAAGACGGGTTTGCCAATCGTCGGCAAAGGTATGATCCGCCTTACCTCGCAGCCAGTATCTTTCGCTGTTGTCGTGGGTAAAGCCGGTCTCCTCGTAATAGTCCGTTTCGGAGGGGTCAGAAAGCTGGTCGTCGAGATAGCTTCCCGTGAACATGCCTTTGTCTTTGACATCGGAGACGTAGCGGAATTCGGCCCCGGGCATGAAGCCGCGTTCCAGATAGTATTCCGGAAAGAGCGTAAGATCGGCGGAATCTGAAATATTGAGGAAAAACGGAATATTCATGCCGAACCCGCCGTTCTTCGAGGCGGAGAACTCCGGGAAGAGGAAACCGCTCTGGCGGGTATTTTTGGCCGGCACGATTACATAGGGGAGGTAAAAGACCGGTACGTTCCTGATCTTGAAGAGAGCGTGGCGGAGTTCCGCATAGCCTCCCTGCCTGACATCGGCGTCGGAGCTGGCGAAGCTCCAGGGCGGAGTTTCGCCTTCCTCTACTTTACAGGTGATGACCCAGCCGTCGATGACTCGATATGTGTTGAAGCCGGTCTTTTCAATAGTTTTTCCTTCAAGATGCATGCTGAGTTCTTTGCGGACAACGGTTGCATCGGTGAATTTTCCGGTTTCGCTGGCAAGGCTCAAGGTGGCTTCCTTGGCAAACAGCTGATCTTCGTTCGTTGTTATTTTTACATTGCCTTTGGCTTTGATGGACTCAAGTTCCACATCGTAAACTATCCAGTCGGCACTTATGGTGACGGTGGTGCGATACTCGGGGGCGACCTCTTTAACGATTTCATCGGCCCCTTTCTCAGGTTGTTTCACCTCCTCTTCAAGCAGTTCGGACCAGGAACTTCGTTTCAGGTCAGCCGGCGGCGTAGGCGTAAATGGTTCCTTTTTTTCCAGAATAACATTGCCTTGGGCGACAATGCTGTTCGGATCCTCATAACGCATCAGTTTATCGGCAGAAATGTTCCATTTATCGGTAGATACTTTTTCCGCATGGACATAATCGGCAGCAACATTTATTTGAAGGCAGCACAGCACGGCAAAAGCAAAACGCAGACGGACCATTCGAAACGGGCTAAGGGACACTGTACACTCCTTGGGAGAGATTGTTGTCGGGGCTATTATAATATTTGTTTTCTGCGGAAAAGAGTACCATGGCTCCTTTGTTGCGGTAAAGGCCTATGCAAGAGTTCAGAGGCGAATTAACGCTCGAAATGTACGGTTCTCGGCGGACACTGTCAAGTTTAAAGTCGTGTGGCTCCGGTGGCGGGAAATAAATATCTTTCTTATATAATTCGGGAAAATAGAGGTTGCAATGATCTGCCAAAATCAAAAAGGAAGGATCCGGCGAACATGCGGCGATTGGTGGAAGATGATAAATTTCGTTTGTGTTTCGGTGAAATAGACGGTACTAGTTTCTCGGAAAAGTAGTATATTCCAATTATGACGGATTCATGATGATGGACTCGTTAACAGCTTGAAAAGACATTTTCAATCCGGCGAAAGCCGAAATCCATCAGCTTTAGAGATTTTTGCTTTTTTCGACGGAAGACGGCGTCAAGCGTTTACGGTTTCATCGAGTATGTCGGTGAAACGATGATCCTGCTTCTGCTGCAACTGAATTGTTTCAGCAGTGAAGATGATCTTCGGAGGACTCTCAAAGCAGGGATACCTCATCCGTTTCATAATTCCCAGTGGAGGTACGGGTTCAGTAAGTTCAATCATTTCCGTTCGGATAAACAGCCTGATTTACGAGCGACAACACCTGTCTCAGGTGATGCGTGCAACTGTCCGGAAATGGTCTTACGGGATGTGTGCCGATTTGCCTTATTGGCGTTTAATAAAATGGCGATTGTTGCATTGTCGGTCGGATGGCCGGTGATGGCGGCAGGTCCCAGGAACTGCCGGAAGCCTGACTGAAACAGAGGCTTGCGGCCGAAGAGGATTGCTTATGGTTGCAAAAAAAGATGATGATTCTGAAAAAAAGGTTGTCCAGGTAAAGGCGAAGACCGGAGCCTGGTGGAAGAGTACCAAGACAGAGGTCGCAGAGCAGAGCGAGCCGGCCGGAGAGCCGGCGAAGAAGCCGAAAAGAGCGCCCAGGACTGTTGCCAAAAAGCCGGCGGCACAGCCGGTTGCGGAACTGCCGCCGGTCGAAAAGGTCGATGTTGCGCCCGTCGAAAAAGAGGAAGGGGCGAGCCAGAGTGTCCCGGGGAAGTCCGGTAGGAAGAGACCTCCTCGCAACCGCAAAGGACCGCGAAAAAAAGAGGCGAAGACCCCGGCAGACCTAGGTGGCGAGGGAACCACTCCTCCGGCCGTTGCCTCTGCCGATGACCAGACAGTTGCCGCGGCTCCCGAGTCGCCGGTAGCCGAACACGCCCCGTCCGCAGAGGGAGATAAAAATCTTCGCGAACGGCGAAAGAAAAGCAGCAGGGGCCGGAGAGGAAAAAGAGGGGGACGGAAGCAGGTTCCCGGGGAAGAGGTGAAGGCCGCCGAAGAGGGTGCATCGACCGAGCCGGAAGCATTTTCTGACCACCCGGAGAGGGGTTGGGCGGAAGAAGATGAAGGTTTCGGCGACTATTTCCAGGAGGACGAACTGCCGGAAGAGATCGAAGAAGAGGAACCTTTTGAGTACGAAGAGCCTCAGGAAGAGGTTAAAAGGGTCTGCAAGCTTTTGATCAACGCCGAGGAACCGGAGGAGTGCCGACTGGCCCTGCTCGAAGACGGGCGGCTGGAATCGATCCATGTCTCGACCATCTCCCGGACCCAGACCAAAAATAATATCTACAAGGCCAAGATTGTCGCAATCGAACCCAGTCTCCAGGCGGCTTTTGTCGATTACGGCACGGAAAAGAACGGTTTTCTGCCGTTCAGTGAAATCCATCCCGAGTATTACAAGCAGGAACTGAGCAATGAGGTCCGCCATCTGGTGGAAACCCACCAGTGGAAACGGCTTTCGATCACCGATGTCATGGAACGGGGGCAGGAGGTTCTTGCCCAGGTGGTGAAAGAGGAGGTGGGCAAGAAAGGGGCCAATATGACCACCTATCTGTCGATTCCCGGCAGGAGCGTGGTCCTGATGCCGGGCTCGGATTCTTCGGGGATTTCCAGGAAAATATCCGGCGAGGAGCGGCGTTCGCAACTACGGGGGGCGATGAAATCCATCGATCTGCCCGAAGGAATCGGCTGGATTGTCCGTACCGCGAGCGTCGACATCAATGAAGAGGTGCTGTCCCGGGATGTCAAGTATCTGCTGGGCCTGTGGGATGATATTAAGCGGAAAGGCCAGGAAATGGGCGGCGTCGGTCTGGTCTATGAGGATCAGGAGAGCGTGCTGAGGTTTCTCCGGGAGCATTTCGACCCTTCCATCCAGGAGATTCTGGTGGACGATCGGACCGCTCTCGAGCAGGTTAAAAAGTTTGTCGAACTGCTGCCGGAAAAACAGCGGAACGTCAAGGTTCGCCTGCACCAGGGGGCAAGGCCGATCTTCAACCAGTACAGCATCGAGGACCAGATCGAATCGATCTACCAGCCGCAGGTCAACCTGCCGTCGGGAGGGTCGATCGTCATCAGTCCGACCGAGGCCCTGGTGGCTATCGATGTCAACTCGGGTTCCACTTCCCGGGGGAAAAATTTCGAGGCCTCGATTTTTCAGGCGAATATGGAAGCGGCCGCGGAACTGGCGCGGCAACTCCGCCTCAGGGACCTGGGCGGCCTGATCGTCGTCGACTTCATCGATATGCGGAACCGCAAGCACATCCAGGCCGTGGAGAAAAAGGTCAAGGAGTCGATGAAAAAAGACAAGGCCAAAGTCGATTTCAGCCGTATCTCCAAATTCGGTCTCTTGCAGATATCGCGGCAAAAGCTCGGCGCGCCGATCGAGGCGGGCAACTATCGGCAGTGCGAGCATTGCAAGGGCCGGGGTACGGTAAGGTCGGTGGAAACCCTCTCCCTTTACTATCTGCGGCGCATACAGACCGGCGCGAGCCGCAAGGTCGTCGGCCGGATCGAGTGCCATTTCCCAATCGATGTGGCATCATACCTGCAAAACAACAAGCGAGCAGAACTTCATGAAATGGAAAGGAAGTATGGGGTTGAAGTAATGATTCTTGCCGAACCGGACATGAAACCGATGGATAATGAACTCATTTTTCACAAGGCAGAAAAAGAGGAGAATCCCAAAAAACAATCTTGAGTTAGCTCTCGATCTAGGGTATATAGCAACTCTCCAAGCACCAGTAGCTCAGCTGGATAGAGTATCTGACTACGAATCAGGGGGTCGCAGGTTCGAATCCTGCCTGGTGTACCAGAAATAAATAAAGCGGTTACGGCATAAGATGCTGTAACCGCTTTTTCTTTTCCCAGTAATTGTCTCGTGGATTACCGCGGTTTGTTGCTGAACTCCGAAGGGATTTATGCAGGTCGCTTTTGCCGGAAGACGGAGGAGCAGCAAACCGCTCCTCCGTACATGCATGAATTGGTTGGTATCATTCGCTGATCGCGGGGACGATCAGTACCGGAATCTTCGATTGCTTGAGGGTCGATTTTATGGTCTGCCCGACCGAGGTGCCGGAGAGCAATCCCTCGCCGGCTCCCATGATGATCAGGTCGCACGAATGTTCTTCCGCCACCTTTATGATCACCTCGACAACCTCGCCGTTCTCGACCATAATCTCATTTCCGGGAATGTCGTATCCCGTTTCATTGGTGACCGATTCCATATAAAACTCGCTCAGAGCGGTTTTGGCCATCTGTCGGGGGGATACTTTGCCGACGAGCGCGTGACGCGCCTCCTCCTTGTGTTGCTTTAAGACCTCGTGCCATTTGTCCGGACCAAAGAGCCCGATCATGTGCCCCTCGTAATTGCTGGGCAGTCTCCCCATGACATGCAGCAAAATGAGTTTGGCACGGAACTGGTTGGCCAGCAGGGCGGCGTGTCGGAAGGCAATCCGGCTTGCGGTGGAAAGATTTGAAGTAAACAGGATTGTTTTATACCCTTTCGGTTTCATCGCATTACTCCTTAAGAGAAAATATCGAACACAACGATGCGTCCGGCCTCTGGCCGTCTGCCACTCGAACGTATCTTCGGTTCGACGTTACTGAATCGCCCGGCAGGTTCATGACCTCCGCCGGCCAGACGATCCTTCATTTCATCGGATTTCGGAATGCAGTCGCTCTACCGGATTTGGTCCACGCCGAGCACTCCCTATTCTGTCGCTATAGTACGCCATTTTAAGGGCTTATGGAAGAGGACATTGAGTGATGCCGAACATCAAAAAAAATGATTATCGCCAGGCCATGCAGCCCGCCTGGCACAGGTACCTCGTCCTGTCTACGAGTCCTTTTTGACCGCTGTGCCAACCCGTAGACCTCCGGCGGACCGGAGGGTTTTGTTGGAAATTGCCTGGCAATTAATTCTTGCGAAAATTGAAACCATTGTCATAGTTATTTCCATTCAGTCTTATCTACAGAAAGAAAATGGCATCTGAAAGAATTACATTAGAATTAAGCAGGGACATCTTAAGATGGAAAAGGATCTGGTCAGGGCATCGATTCTCTTGGTCGATGATGAGTTTGTTATTCGGAAATCCTTGGCAAAGGAGCTGAGGGCAGAGCGTTTTGCAGTGACCGACGTGGCCAGTGGCATTGATGCCATCGGTGCCCTCCAGAAACTGCAGTTTAATATCGTTATCACCGACCTTATGATGGAGGGGATCGATGGTTTCGGCGTGCTCAAGGCGGTTAAAGAGCTGGCGCCGTTAACCAGGATTATTGTGATCACCGGCTATGGCGACTTACGGACCGCCATCGATGCCATGCATCTCGGCGCCGATGATTTCCTGGTCAAGCCGTTTGAGATTGAAGAACTCATTTTTCGGATTCGTCGCTGCCTGGAAAAGCGCAATCTGATCGAGATGCTGATGGAAAAGACCCAACAGCTGGAGAAGGAAATCCAGCGCCGCGGCAATATTGAGGAACGGCTGATGCAAAACGACAACCGATTCCGCCTGGCGCTGGATGTGGCTTCCAACGGCGTGTGGGACCGCAACCTGTCTACCGGTGAAACGCATCACGGTGAAAACTGGTACCGAACCCTGGGGTACTCACATGACGAGACACCGGTGTTTGAGGAAATCCTCCATCCCGAAGACCGGGAAAGGGTACTAAAACTGGGTGAGGAACACATCAGCGGCAAAACGCCTCTCTTTGAGGCGGAGTTGCGATTGCGTAACAAGGCAGGCGACTGGCATTGGGTGCTGTCCAGGGGGAGGGTGGTGGAGTGGGATGAACAGGGCAGGGCGGTGAGGATCGTCGGCACCATTACCGATATCAATCGGCTGAAGCAGTTGGAGGCCCGACTGCTTCGTGCCCAGGAAGAGTTACGGAGGAAAGTGCAGGAGCGGACCGAAGAACTGCAGGCAACACAACTCGCTTTGCAGCGGGCGCAGCGCGAGGCGGATGAGGCGCAGCAGTTTCCTGCCAGAATCTTTGGGCGGCTTGAGTTGTTCTGCCAGCAGCTGGAGGACTCTTCCGTGACCGAACAGCAACGGGAGTTGATCAACGGCCTTCGGACCGACCTCGATAACCTCCGCTCAACCGGAGCTTCTTGAGCAGGTGTCTCCACTAGTACCGCCCCTCAGAATAACTCCGTTTCCGCAGGTCTTTGCGAACTTGGCGCTCCGACCAATCGTGCCGGGTTATCAGATATCGATACTCCCGCAATTCTTCACGTGTAGGCTGACGATTGAGAATCTCCGCAAAGGCCCGCAGGACGATATCCGTCGGGTCTTGTCGTTTCCAACTGTTTTCTTCCACATACCCGTTTTCTTCGGAGTACTGCCGACGCCGGTCGTGGCGGTCGTGTCGGTCATACCGATCGGAATCGGAGAGTTGATAGACAATCCGGAAATCCGCCCGACAACCATTGGTCACGGTTATTCCGTCGTAACCCGCTTCCCAGCTTTTACCCTCTATGCACGGCTTGGTCGAATGTTGCCTGACCATGCGGACTTCCTTTATTTCCGCATTTCCCGGAGCAAGCGGAAACCGGCACTGTTCCGGGGTGAAGCCGTTGCTCTCGCACCGAATCACATGTTCTACATCTCTTGATTCCGCGCGATTCGGCAACAACAAACAGACTGCCATGATGAGCCAAAGAATGTTTTTCATTTTTTCCGTCCAATGGTAGTGTGGTATAATAGGGGAAACCCATCATGCAACCTCCTCTGCGTTTGCTCCATGTCAAATTATATATCAAGATGAATATCCTACAAGGCGCAGTGCATCGATCCGGGTGAGCGCCGCCTTCTTTCGACTATGTGTGGGGATAGGAAGGTGCTCCTAAAGTGATAGGAAAATGATTGTAATTTGGTTAGGAATAAGCTAAGGTTCGTTCGCAATCCATCCCGTCACCGGTGATGCGGCGCATGACTCTGGTTCGCATTCAGCCTCAACGGGAGAATCATGTTCATTGCTGGATCTTTCAGGGTATGAGATAATGTCCTTTGGCTGCGGAGACCCCGCTTGGAGGAGTGGCGATGGATGGACGACTTTTTTTCGTGAAGGATTGGCATGGCGGTTTTTGAATATCGAGCGCTCGACCCAAAGGGGAAAAAACAGAAAGGAATAATCGACGCGAACAGTGAGGCTCAGGCAAGGACCAAACTTCGCGCGATGGGGAGATATCCGGTCTCGATTGCCCTGACCAGTATGGAGCGGAGCAAAACCGAGGGTCAGGGTAAGAGTCTGAACCTGTTCAAACGCGTCAAATCTGAGGAAGTGAGCCTGATGACCAGGCAGCTGGCTACCCTGCTGGGCGCCGGCATTCCCCTGGTTCAGGCCCTTGAGTCGCTGATGGCGCAGACACGAAATTCTATGCTCAAAAAGGTCATAGCGCAGATTAAAGGGGCGGTGAACGAAGGCACCAGTCTCACCAATGCCCTGGGAGAACATCCGAAAATCTTTTCCTCCGTTTTTATCAATATGGTTCGGGCTGGGGAGGCCTCCGGAACGTTGGATATCGTTCTCGAACGACTGGCCGATTTTTCGGAAAAAAAGGATGAACTGCAGGGACGGTTCCGGGCGGCACTCGTTTATCCCATATTCATGGGCGTGATCGGGTCCGGCATTCTCTTCATCCTCATTACCTACATTGTTCCTAATATTACCCAGGTATTCGCCGAGATGAACAAAGTGTTGCCGCTGCCGACCCTGTTTCTCATCGCCCTGAGCGATATCCTGAAAAATTTCTGGTGGGTGGTTCTCATTATTATTGGCGTGATTGTGGCCGGATTGCGTTTTATAATCAGCAAGCCGTCAGGCAAGAGAGTGTGGCATTATGTGAAGTTGAAAGCCCTTATCCTGGGACCGGTCCAGCAGAAGGTGATACTGGCACGATTTTCTTCGACTTTGGGCAGTCTGCTGGAAAGCGGCGTGGGACTCATGATGTCCATGCAGATCGTCCAGGCCCTGGTTGATAATGTGCATATCTCGAAGGTAATTGACGAGGCAATGGAACAGATCCGGAAAGGGCAGAGCATGACGGTCGCTTTATCCTCTTCCGAATGGTTTCCGCCGATGTTTATTCAGATGATTGCCGTCGGTGAACAGAGCGGCAATTTAGAGGCAATGCTGAAAAAAGTGGCGAAGGCATACGAGCGTGAGGTCGAAACGGCGATTCTCGGGATGACGGCGCTGATCGAACCGCTCATGATTGTTGCCATGGGCCTGGCGGTGGGGTTTATTGTTCTTTCCATTTTATTGCCCATCTTTGAAATGAATCAGATGGTGGGGTGAAATTGGCTTTTCGGTGACGGGAGACGGTACAATAGGGTATGTGGCATTGATGCGAGGATGGAGCGATCCTCATCCTGAAAATTCAACAATCGAGGGTGAAAAAATGAAACAGACACGGCAGGTACAGGTGTGGCTGGTTGTTTTTTTCCTGGTTTTCTGGATGGATATCGATGCAGGTCAGGCAGCGACCCAGCTTGATGTAAGCTTTGGGCAGAACGGTTTTGTCGTCAAAGACTTCGGCAGCGGCGAAGATGAGATCTTTGCAGTTGCCCCGCAAACCGACGGTAAAATTGTGGTTGTCGGTGAATATAATAACGGTGCGGTAAAAAATCTCGCAGTCGCCCGGTATCTGCCGACCGGTGAGCTTGACCGAGACTTCAGCGACGACGGTATATTCACTCACAGCATCGGCTCCGGAGATACAAAGGCAAGGAGTGTGGCGATCCAGAGTGACGGCAAAATCGTCGTTGCCGGTTCCGCCGACGATGGGCAAAACAATATCGTTCTGGTTCGGCTCACGGCCGACGGTTTACTGGATAACACCTTTGCCGCAAGCGGGCAGCGGCTGCTGCCGATAACAGACGGCGAGGCCGATGCCTATGCCGTGCGGGTGACTGTCGAGGGAGCCATTCTCGTTGCCGGTACGGTCGTGAAAAGCGGAGATGCCGGAACCTACGGGCTGGTGGCAAAAGTGGCCGCGGACGGGCAGCCGGACACCGGTTTCGGCAACGCCGGGGTATCATTGCTGCAGTATGAATACGATGTCGAAATACGCTCACTGGCCCTTCAAACTGATGGAAAGATGGTGGCGGCCGGTTCTTTTGCCCCGAACGACACAGCCCAGGCCGGGTTGCTGCGCCTCAATCAGAACGGCAGCATCGATACCCAGTTCGGCCAGAACGGCAGATCTCTGCTCGCCCTCACCGGCAGCGGCTCGATCGTTCACGGTGTCACCCTTGATCCCGATGGCAATCTTTATGTGGTAGGCGACGTGAATAACGGCAGTTTCCATGAAACATTTGTGGCGGCATTGACACAAGACGGTGTCCTTGATCCGGAATTTGGCGGTTCCGGCATCTATCGCAGCCCGCTGACCGCCGAGAATGTGGGGCAGGCCATTACCATGGACGAGGCCGGCAACCTGCTTATCGCCGGATTTGCCACCACGGAAAATGGAAAAGATGTCTTCTTGCTGACCATCGGCAAGGAGACTGCCACGGATGAGACTGCCACGGATGAGACCGACAACGCCGAAGCCACGGTCGCCAACTCCGCCACCACCGTCAAAACCGTCTTCCCCGGCGATACCGCCGCCACCGACAATACCGCCGCCGCAGAGGAGGGCGAGGTCTCCATCGATCTCATCACCGCCGATCTGGCCAATACCACCGATGTCGGCAATGCTTTAACCGTCATGCCGGATGGAACCGTTTTCGTTGCGGGTGCCACCGGACTGGACGGCAATCGGGATTTCGCCCTGCTGCGCTTCATTGCCGCGGCAGCAACAAGTGCTGCGACCGGGTCCGCTTCGGACGGGAGAGGCGTCTCCACCGCCGGATATACCCTCCTTACCCGGCGGATCACGGAGATTACCCGGGTGGGGGCAAAGTCGGGTGGAACCATCACTGATTTCGGCACCCAGCAATGCGCCGATGCCTGCACCGCGACATGCAGCACGGATGCCGACCCTGCCACCTGCTTCACCACCTGTTTTGCCACCTGTGAGCTTCCCACCGTTACTCAGCGCGGGGTTGTCTTCGGGATAGCGTCAAAACCGGTTTTCAGGACGGAGGGTACCGATACGGATACCGATACCGATACGGATACCGATACCGATACGACGACCGATACTACCACGGATACAACCAGCATAGCGAACAGGGTCCTTCAGGCGACGGATGATGAGGTTTTTACCTTTCCCGACAGTGAGACCTTTGCGTTCGACATCGTCGAATCGGGACAGACCGAAGACGGCAGCGGCACCGGCTCCTTCGGCAGTATTATCCAGGGGATCACCCCCAATACGGTCTATTTTGTCCGGGCGTATGCCCTGTTATCCGACGGCACGGTGATCTATGGCAACGAGCATACGTTCCGGACAGACGACGCCTGCTTTATCGCCACGGCAGCCTTCGGCTCCATCCTCGACAACCATGTAACCGTTCTGCGGGAATTCCGGGACAAGGTGATGATGGCCGGCAGATTCGGCCAGCGGCTGGTAGGTGCCTACTACCAACTTTCTCCTCGGATAGCGGACTTAATCGAAAAATATGAGGTGTTACGTTCGATTGCACGTGTTATTTTAATCCCGTTTGTCCTGATGGCCTATTTCATCCTGAAAACGGGTCTCCTCGTCAAGGTCTGTGTGCTGACGGCTTTCATCGGCCTCTGGCCTCTAAGATCAAGAATAATGTAACTTTTGGAAAGTGTGGATATTTTTGTATGAAAAAGGAACAAAAGCAATCTCGGAAGAAAAAGGAAGCGGGTTTTACCCTTATCGAACTTTTAGTCGTACTGGTCATCATCGGGATTCTTGCCGGATACATCGGCCCCAAAATCATGGGGCATCCGGAAGAAGCGAAGAGGACGAAGGCGACCATCCAGGTCCAGGCGTTCGAAACGGCGCTGAAGACGTATAAACTCGATAACGGAATATATCCCACCACCGAACAGGGGCTTCAGGCCCTGATAACCCCGCCCGCAACCGGCAAACTGCCTGCCAAGTGGCGCGATGGCGGCTATCTGGATAAAAACAAGCTGCCGGCCGACCCCTGGGGCAACAATTATGTGTACATCAGTCCGGGAGTAAACGATGAATTCGATCTCAGCTCCTACGGTGCGGACGGTGAGGCCGGCGGGGAAGGCAAAGCGAAGGATATCAACAACTGGGAAATAGAATGATACCGGGATGACCATCGGGATTTTCGGCGCGAGACCGGCAGAAAAAGGCCTGCCGCATCCGGAAGGCGCAAGAGGCTTCACCCTTCTGGAACTTATTGTCGTCTGTACGTTGATCGGCATCATGCTCTCCTTCAGCGTTCCGTCGCTACGAATGGCCCTGTTCTCCGATCCATTGAAGAGCACGGCCAGAAACCTCATCGGACTGACAAATGGGGTGAGGCAGCTGGCCATTCGCCAGCAGCAGCCCTATCTGCTCCATATCGATGAGTCTGAAAAGCGGATCTGGTTCGACCAGGAAGTGAAAAGCGAGACGGTAGAGACGGAAGAGACGGAAGAGTTTAAGGACCGCCGGGGAAAAGCACTGCGCCTGCCGGAAACGGTGAGCATCACCGGCGTGTGGGTCGCCGAAGACAGGCGGACGCAGGATCAAACGGAACTGTGGATCAGCAAACAAGGCTATATGGAGCGGACCCGGATAGGGCTTGAAGACGATGAAGGGAATCGCCTGGTCGTGCAGTTTTACCCGTTCCTGGACGCTGCAACGGTTGACGAAGATGTGCCGTAACTTATCCGCTTGTGGGGGGGGTGGCTGTCAGCGGACCGAAGTGTCATGTTGAAAAATATGTTTCCCTTTGTACAGATCGCCCGTTCCGATCGGGCATTCACCCTTCTGGAGGTGATGGTTGCCGTTGCAATTATTGCCGTGGCCTTAGTCACCCTTTTAGGCTCCCAGTCCAGGAGTCTTTCGTATGCAACGGAAGCAAAGTTCAATATTGTCGCACCGATGCTGGCCTCGTTGAAACTTGCCGAAGTGGAGCGGGGGATCGTTGCCATATCGGATGACGAAGGGGATTTCGACGAAGAATTTTCAGGATATAGCTGGAAGATGGAGGTGGAGGACGCCGAGCTCGAGCTGGAGACGCCGGTCGAGATGAAAAACCCGCTGCAGAAGATCGCGCTTACCGTTTTATGGAGCGGGTCTCCTTTCAGCTACACCCTCACCTTCTACGGCCGAGGGCCGGACGACGATGGCAGGTAGTGACAAGCGGGACGAAAGGGGCTTTACGCTGATTGAACTGCTGATCGCCATGTTTATTTTCGCGATCGTCATTTCCTCCGTGTACGGTGCGTATCGTGCGACTTTCACTATCATCCACGGCTCGGAGGCGCAGATGGCGATATCCCGCAGCGGCCAGGTAGCGATTGAGAGAATAAGCGACGATCTCCGTTCCGTCGTGGCCGGGCCGGGCGGCGAATTGCGCGGTGAAAGAAAAGATGTCTCGGGTGTCCGAGGCGACAGCCTGGCCTTCATCTCCGCATCCCATCTGGCCTTGAGCAAGAAAGATATGCGGGCCGGTTATGCAGTTATCGGCTATTCCGCCGAGCCCGATGAAAAGAACGGCCTCCTGAAGCTGTATCGCCTGGACCGGGTGCTGATGCCTGGCATGGAAAAAGAGAAGAGCGAGACGCCGGGCGAAGTCCTCGCGGCAGGTTTGCAGGAGGCAAGCTTTGTCTATGTTGATGCCGACGGCAAGGAGACGGACGAATGGGACAGCGACGAGGGCGAAGAGGATCCTGGCGAAGGGGAGCAGCCGAAGGAACCGCTTTTTCCGGAGCTGGTCTATGTGAAACTGGTTTTTTCCCGTTCGGCGGAGAGAAAAGCCGATCAGGCGAGTGAGGGCGGAGTGGTATTCAGGACTGCCGTGGCTTTGCCGAAGAAGGCGAAGGCCCGGGAATAGGTGTATGAGAGATATCGGAACGGTGAAGAATATGGCATGGCGGACGCCGGATCTGCAAAACGAACAAGGGATGGCGCTTCTCATCACGATCATGACCGTCGCCCTGCTGACGGCGGTAACTCTCCAATATCACAAAACGACATGGGACAAGTATCTGGCTTCCCGCAACTATATGGCTGGTACGCAACTCACGGCGATTGCCGATTCGGGGATCAATATCGCGCTTGCGGTGTTGCAGAATGACGCCGCAGCCAGCGAAATAGATACTTTGCACGACAGTTGGGCGGTTTTGGAAAAGGAACCTTTTCGCGATTTTTTTCCGACGGGGACCCTCAAAATCAGGATAGATGATCTTTCCGGTCGTTTGCCGATCAATAATATCGTGCAACGTACCGGCAGCAGCGGGGGACAGGGGCAGGTCAGTCAGGCTGCCGCCAGGGAAAACCGCAACATTCTCAATAGGCTATTGCTCTCCGGAGCCTTTCCAATGGTTGAAGACGAGACAATGGCCAAGGGGATCGTGGATGCAATTGTCGATTGGATAGACGAAGACGACCGGGAATCCGACTACGGCGCCGAGAACAGCTACTACGAGTCGCTCACGAAACCATACAGTTGTAAAAACAAGCAATTGGACTATATTGAAGAGCTGCTCCTGGTCCGGGGCGTAACTCCCGCGCTGCTGTTCGGCGCAGACAAGAACGTCGGGCTGGCCGAGTTTCTGACCGTCTACGCCACCGACGGCAAGATTAACCTCAACACCGCAGCGCCCCTGCTTATTAAAAGCCTGGTGGAGCCGCCGATCGATGACAATGTGATCCAGGAACTCGACGAGTTCCGCAAGGCGAAAGAAAACGAAGAGCAGCTGGCCAATGTCAACTGGTATAAAAGTATCAGCAGCTGGCCCGGAGATATTACTCTCAACGAAAGCATGTTGATAGCCAAAAGTACATTTTTTCAAGTCACTTCTACGGGAACCCTTGATACCCTCTCGCGCCGGATGGTGGCGAGTGTTGCACGTGTCAGTCCTGACGAGGTTAATCTGCTTGTGAGAAAGATGGAGTAGCCGATGGCAGATACCTTGTTATGTCTTGATATCCACAAAGACGCGGTAGCGGCGGTCCTTATTGACCGCAGCGCCAAGAAAAACCTGGTGATCGGTTGCGGCGCCGTGGAAATTGCCGAGCAGAATTTTGGCGCGGCCATAGACCGGATCAAGGAGCAGACCGGCTTTGTCGCAGGCGATAGCGTCGTCACCTTCGGTGCCGAACTGTTTTCCTTCAGAAATCTCACTTTGCCCTTTACCGATCGGAAGAAGATCGAGCAGGTTCTGCCTTTTGAGCTGGAGGATCGGCTGCCGATCGAGATGAGGAGCATGATCGTCGATTTCGCCGTGGTGAGGGGGGAACCGGCGGGCGCGGATCTGCTCGCGGCGCTCGTCAATCGGCAGTATCTCGCCGACAAACTTGCGGTGCTGGGTGCCCGGGGCATAAATCCCGACGCGGTCGACATCAGCGGCCTGGCAACCGGTATCAGGATAACGGACGAAGGCGGGCCGGAGCGGTTCGTCGTGCTGGATGTCGGAGCCGGTTGGGCCACCGTTTTTATCTTTATCAACCGCAAAATCGCACTCATACGCTCCCTCCCCGTGCCCGCCGGCCTTCGCGAACAGGACGGTCAGGCCGAAAAATTTCTGCTCGGCGTCAAGCAGACCCTGCTCGCCAGCCGGCTGGTGGACATCAGCAAGCCCGATTTTCCCCTGTATCTTCTCGGCGTCCCCTGGCCGGATCCGGCCGTCGTGACGCAGGCCTTAAGCGGCGTGGAAATCCGCAAGTTCGAGCTCTATCCGCGCCGGTTCGTCAAATTCCATGACGATGTGCGCAGCCGGTACCAGCCGGAAGTCATGGAACGGGTTCTGGCCGCGGCGGGGACGAGCGAGCTTAAGGGCCGCAGCTTCAATTTTCGCAAGGATGACTTCAGGAAACGCCGGACCACGCAGGAGTATCGCCGTCTGCTGGTGAAGATCGCCGTGCCGCTCTCTGTCACCTTCCTGGTAGTTGTCGGCTATCTTACCTATGATTACCAAAAACTGCTGGCGCAACAGGAACAGCTGCGCAGCCAGATCAATGAGGTATTCCGGGAGACGGTTCCGGATGTGGCGACCATTGTCAATCCCATCCAGCAGCTGCAGGCCATCAACAACCAGATCAAGGCGACCTACAAGCCCGGCGGAAAAGATCGCTCAGGCTTCACCGTCATCGATCTCCTGGCCGAGCTGTCGTCGCGCATCCCCGCGACATACCGGGTGAAGGTGGCGCGCCTGGTGGCGGATGCCGATACGGTCCGGCTGAAGGCGATTACCGGCGACTTCAACACAGTCGACAACATCCAGAAAGAACTGGGGAAATCTCCGTATTTCACGGAAGTCGTCATCAGCTCGGCGAATCAGTCGACCAAGGGTGACGAGGTTAATTTTGAACTGAAACTCGACTTGACGAAAAAATAGCTATGGCCACCTGGACCGGACAGAGACTCCCGCGCCTTCTCTGGGAGAAATCGGGAATCGACAACCTCAGCACCCGCGAAAAGCTGGTGGTCGGGGGTGGGCTGGCATTTGTCGTCTGCTTCATCGTCCTGCAACTGGCGATTGTCCCGTTCTTCGACGCCCGCAGCGATCTGCGAAGCTCCATCGACCGAAAAACCAAAGAGCTGGCGACGATCAAGGAACTGCAGCTGGAACACCGCAACCTGAAAAACGAGGAAGGCACCATCCAGGCCAGGATCCAGCAGCGGGAACGAGGCTTTACCCTGTTCACCTTTCTCGACCAGCAGGCGGAAAAGGCCCAGGTGAAAAAACAGATCATGTACATGAAACCGTCCACGGTCGAGGGCGACACCGGTTATGTCGAGACCATGGTGGAGCTGAAGCTGCAGCAGGTATCTCTCTCTGCCCTGGTGAGTTTTCTGCAGCTGGTTGAATCCGAACAGCACGTGGTGTTCATCCGCCGGATTTCCATCCAGGAAAGCGGCAACGTGCAGGGGGAACTCGATTCGATTCTGCAAATAGTAACGTTTGAGAAAAAGGATTAAGCCGGATTCTCACCAGCCGGTGAACAATGTGTGCGATTTCAAATACAAGAAGAGTGAACTTAACATGGTGGCATGTATAAATATTTTTGGAAATCGGCGCAATGTTCATGAGAAATCCGAGTTAGGAATGGACCGTGGATTCGTGCGCTTGAGAACTCTCTTTTACCTGTTCTACGCAGTCGTTCTCACTGCCGCTCTGCTCTACCTCCGTTTTCCGACGGAAAAAGTCAGGGCGTTCTGCGAAAACAAGGTGGAATCTCTCCTCGTCGACAGCGACTGCAACATTGAACGGCTTGCCTATCGGCCGCCCTTTTCGGTTGTTTTTGTCAATCTGCAGATTGTTCGGGAGATCGATGGCAAACGTTCCGCTTTTCGTGTCGACCGCTTGGCCCTGTCTCCGAATATTTCGAACTTGTTCCGGACGTTTCAAATAAGCGGCGAGCTCTATAAAGGCAATTTTTCTATGCAGCTGGCCGTCGATACCTCGGAAAAAAGTTTTGCCCTGAGCGAGGTGTCGATAGCCGGTATGAATATCGACGAATGGGCGAGCGACTTCAATCTCCTCGACCGCAAGATCTCAGGAAAGGCCAATGTCTCCGGCGATTATCGGGCAACCTTTGCCGCTCCGCTTGCCGGGGCCGGCAAGGGAGAGCTGAGCGCTACGGACGGCAGCATAGAGCTGTTGCAGCCCATCCTTTCGCTCAAGAGTTTGTCGTTTGACAGGATAACGATCGATATGACTCAGGAAAAGGAGATGCTGAAATTCGTCAAAGGAGAGATGACGGGCAAGGAGATCGGTGCCGAATTTACCGGGGAGATGAGGCTGGCCTCGCCACTGCCAAACAGCATTGTCATCCTGGGCGGCCATCTCACCCCCAAGGAAAACTTTCTGGCGACCCACCCCGGTGAAAAGAGGCTTGTCGAACAGCTGCTCCGGCGCTATAAAACGCCTGCCTTGCCGTTCAAGGTGGGGGGTACGGTACGAAGCCCTACTTTCAGGTTCAGCCTGTGACGCCGCCATGACAACGTCCCGCATTTCCGGCATCATACCTCTGCTCTTCATTACTCTGCTCTGTGTGGGCATGGTCGAAGGGGGATATCTGATGTTCGAACATTTCGTACTCGACCCGCGGCCGAGAAGCGAGATCGAGGCATCCGTCGATCAGGCTGAGCAGTCCGAGTCGAAGACGGTGGTCCGGCAGAAGATCGGTCCCGAGGTGATCCTCCAGAGAAATCTGTTCGGGGCTCTCACGGGCGACAAGTCGGCCGCTCTTCCCGTGCCGGAGAGAACGGAGGCGCCGACGGCCACCAGTCTGCAGATTGTGCTGATGGGAACCGTCACCGGCAGCGAAGGTACCGAACGGGCCATTATTCTCGATAAAGCGAAGAAAAAGCAGGAGTTGTTCAGCAAGGGCGATGAAATCCAGGGCGCCCTGGTCAA
>MGTI01000248.1:27132-27985 GCA_001799365.1 Desulfobacterales bacterium GWB2_56_26
GCCCCGCCGGTCGTCCCCGTAAAGAATCCAGCTCCGCCGGAAAAAAATATGGCTCCGCCGGGAGTCGCGCCTCAGCCGGAGGAAGCGGCGGCCGATTTCCTCGGAGAAGGAAGTGAACCGCAAGCAACACAAATACGCCTGTCCCGTGTCAGCCATACCGCCCGTGGACAGCAGCCGAGCCCGAATAATCTGAGATCAAACGCCACACAGCATCAAGGGAACATCAATGAGTAGAATTCGCCATTCTATAATAAGTGCCTTAATTTGCTTGGTAGTATCAGGAGTAAGCCTTGGCTATGCGCAGGACCAGGAACTGCCCAGGCCGTTACCTGAAACTGGTCCCGCGGCACCGGCGCAGGGCGGTCGTTTTATCACGATTGATTTCGACAACGTCGATATTCATCTGTTCATCAAGTATATCAGTGAGTTGACAGGTAAAAATTTCGTGGTCGACAAAGTCGTACAGGGCAATGTCACCATCATCTCGCCGACCAAGATTTCGGTGGACGATGCCTACCGGGTGTTCGAATCCGTGCTGGAGGTGCATGGCTTTACCACGGTTGAGGCGGGTTCGGTGATCAAGATTCTGCCGTCCGCCCGGGCTCGGTCCCAGAACGTGGAAATGCTGCAGGCCGGAGCGCCGAGTTCCCCCGACGACAGGGTGGTGACCCAGCTGGTCCAGCTGAAGCACAGTTCGCCGGAAGAAATCCAGAAGGTCTTGACTCCGCTGGTCTCGCAGACCTCGGTCATGATTTCCCATGCGCCTTCGGGCATGCTGATCATTACCGAAACGTTGTCCAACATCCAGAAACTGCTCCGCATTATCGAGACGCTGGATGTCGAGTCCCGCGAG
>MGTI01000249.1 GCA_001799365.1 Desulfobacterales bacterium GWB2_56_26
GCAGACCGACTATGGTCCCTTTCTGCAATACCTGGAAATGGAACCCGATCTCAGAGCTTTCCTGGAACTTACCAGCCCCAGGTTCCATCTGGCTATCTCCACCAATCGAACCAACACCATGATCCCGCTGCTGAAGAGTTATGGCCTGGAAAAATATTTCGGCATGGTCATGACCGCAGCAACCGCCCCGCGGCCCAAGCCTGCTCCGGATGGTCTTCTTACCATTCTCGATCATTTTGGCTGCCGACCGGAGGAGGCAATCTTCATCGGCGATTCATATTTTGACGAACAACATGCGGCGGCATGCAAGGTGCCGCTCATCGCCTTTAAAAATCCGGCCCTTCAGGCCAGGTACCACGTTCGCAGTTTTATGGAGATCCTGGAATTACCGCCATTCCGACAAATATTCTGCGAGTCTCCAAATTAACCGTCATTGAGGACCCAAACAGTCTTCCCCATCATCCCGTTTGCCCCTGCTCTGAGCAGCTCATGAGTTCGCCGATCCCGTTCGATAAACCGTCAAAAGTTTTCTCCGAAAGCTATAAACAACCCTGCACTATTACAATTAGTTCTGGTGTTGCGTCATTAAGTTGATATACTTTTTCGAAAAAGAAATGCAATTACCTCCTTAACATACGATGCTATGTCTGCGGCCCCCAATCCACTAGTCGAAATCTACCGTCAGCTGTCAGAACAATTTTCCTGTCACCGCGCAATTTCCCTTGTGCCGACCAAAGGAGATCCCCCTGACAGATATGAAATCTCCTACAATGTAAAAGGGTTGAGTAGACCGGCAAAAGGGGATGTCATTGAGACCACCGGTCATATCGTAGAACTTACCATTCCTTTTGGTTTTCCTCATTTCCCGCCCAGTTGCAAGCCGAAAAGTAACATATTTCACCCCGATTTCGATCCCGCGGCGATTTGTCTCGGCGACTTCTGGCATCAGGACTGTCAGCTGCCCGACCTGGTTCTGTACATCGGCCGGATGATCAATGGGGAATTCTACTCCAGGACCAACGCCTTCAACGAAGAAGCCTGCATCTGGTACGGCAACCACCCGGACGTCTTGCCCTTAGCCGAGGTCGAGTGGCGGGAAAGGCAAGCAGCCCAAGACGTTTTGGAGAAAAATGACAAACCGGATATCGATACCCTCGATGAGAGCGATCTCTGCACAACATTCGATTTCCTGGCTATCGATGAAGTCACTGAGAAGGAGGAGTCTCCTGACGAACCTCCCTCCGTCGCACCTGCACCCACCTATGATGCGGATTTGCTCAACCTTTTTGAAAAGCAAAAAAGATTCTTCACCCTTCGCGAGAGTGTCAAACGTATCGATTCCGACAATCTTCCCGAGGAGCTGAAAACACTTGCCGCCAGGGCAAAGGAAGCAATCAGCCAGGCAGAAGATTTGTTCAGGGAATCGCGAAAGGCTGAAAAGCGAGGGGATGCCCGGAGTGCCTTCGACGCTTTGGCAAAAATTAATGAAATTGCTGAAGATTTCCCCGATCTCGAGAATCATCTCAGACGTCTCCGGGAAGCCGCTGAAGGCGAACCCGAGGCGGCCATTTCGAGAGTGGACAAATCAGCTGAAGATAGAGAGAAAAAAGCCAAGGCACCG
Source organism: Desulfobacterales bacterium GWB2_56_26 (assembly GCA_001799365.1). GTDB lineage: Bacteria > Desulfobacterota > Desulfobulbia > Desulfobulbales > Desulfocapsaceae > Desulforhopalus_A. The sequence goes on from MGTI01000249.1 coordinate 1,622, forward strand.
CGATCGACCGGAAAAATCGCTGCAATACCATCCTTCCGGTGGAACAGGAAGATTATAGGCTCTCTGCTGGCCGGAAGCGTTGCCATATTTCTTGCCGCCTCCGGCTACTCCTACTGGAGCGCAATGACTAAACTCGACGCAGCCGAAGCTGCATCTTCTCGTTGTACCGCCTTGTTGGAAAAGGGCGAATTCGAAAACGCCAAACGGTCCTGCGAAGAGGCTCTGACCATAAGCAATAACGTCAAGTTCATCATGCCGGACAGGGTCGAACAGCTGAGAAAACACCTCGGCCAAACCCTGCAGTCGGAGAAAATGAATCAGGGCCTGAAAGGCATGGTACTCGTCGATGGCATCTATCTGGCCAAAAAAGACGCCGAGATAATAGAAACCTCCCGACAGTTGCGTACCGAGGCGGAAGAGTTCTATCATCAAAAAAACTGGCAGCCCGCCATCGATCGCTATGCCCGGGTCCTGGCCATGCCCGTGGCGCCGCATGTTATTTCCGCCGAGATCGCTGCAGACGTAAAAACAAAGCATGATTTTGCTCAATTCCGGCTGGTTCACGACTCCGCCCTGCAATCCCTGCAAAACGGCAAGTGGCGGGAGGCCGTCACGGAACTCATCAAGGCGGAAGGCCTACTTCACCTCCTGCCGGAAGGCGATCGCTCGCAATACGTCATCAATCTGAAGAATGCTTTGGCCAAAAGCACCTTCGAACAATCCCGGGAACAAGGGGATCTCTTCTTTGCCAATTCGGAATGGCAAAAAGCCATGGCCGCCTATGAACTCGCTCTGTCGACGACGGAAAACGTGGCTTTGCCGAAAGAATCTTTTGACATGATCCACCGGAATATGAAAAGAGCCGAGCTCTATGACCTGATCGATCAGGGCATCAAGTCCTTTGGAGCCGGGGCCTGGGATGAGGCTATCGGCGATTACCGGAAGGCCGAGGAATTCCTGGCCAGCCATCAGGCACACCTGAATGTGACAGATGCCGAAAAAAATATCAAAAAGCTCTCCAGGATTATTCTCCAGTCCCTGATCGTCAGGGACCGGCAACTCGCTGCCGACCATCTGGAGAAGAACGAATTGCCGGTGGCGGGCAACATCTATCGACGGCTCATTGACCGTATCGACAACAGTCCATTTTCGGGCGAGGGCGAATTCCTCGCAGCCAGAAATGAGTTCTACGCAACCGTTCAAACGCTTGATGAAAAGATGTTTATTGCCGAGAAAAGCAGTTATCTGGAGAATGAATACCGACCCCTCTTTGCCGCCAATTACCCGACTGCAGTTGCGGCAAATCTCGTCAACCCCCATATCAGCTTCACCAAGGATACCGGTGATAAAGCAGTCTTTAAAATGCAATGCACCGAGACCGGGGGCGGCCGCCCTTTGACACTTGTCATGTACTATGCTTTCAACAAGAAGAACGGACAGTGGGAGCTCCATTCCGAACAACAGTGAAAGACGATCGATTCCCAGCTGCTGTTGGGGTTTTGCGGTTACACGAGAAATCTGAACTCGCCCTTCCCGAGCAGATTATGAAGATGCAGCAACCCCAATAGCCGCCCGTCTTCTTCAATTATCGGCAGGGCTGTGATCTCATGGGACTGCATGATACTCAGCGCATCGGCCGCCAGTCGCGTGCTGTCGATGCAGATGGGCTTCACCGTCATAAACTCGGCGGCGCTTAGGCGGGAAATGTCCCGGGAGTTGACGATGGCCCGGCGGACATCGCCATCCGTCACGATGCCAAGAACCCGGTTTTCTCTATCCACCACCAAAACCACACCCATGTTCTTGTCATTGAGCACACCCACGGCATCGGTGGCGGACGCCTCGGGGAAGATGGCAGGAATATCGCTGCCGGCCAGCATCACTTCAGTGACCCTCACCTTGAGTCTTTGTCCCAGGCTGCCTCCCGGATGATTGTGCCGGAAATCTTCCGCCTGGAATTTCTTGCGGTTCAACAATACCACCGAAAGAGCGTCTCCCATGGCCAGGGTCCCGGTGGTGCTTGCCGTGGGGGCGAGACCGAGCGGGCAAGCTTCGCGCGGCACACCGATATCGAGAACGACATCGGCGGCAACGGCGAGCGATGAGGTCTTGCCGCCGGTCATGGCAATGATCGGATTACCCCTTTTTTTCAGAGTAATAAGCAAGCCGTTCAATTCCGGAGTTTCACCCGAATACGAAATCGCCACCACCACATCGCCGGCCATGACCATCCCCAGGTCGCCATGCATTGCTTCTACCGGATGGAGGAAAAAGGAGGGCGTACCGGTGCTGTTCATGGTTGCCGCAATCTTCTGGCCGATTATTCCTGATTTCCCGATCCCGGTGATAACGACCCTGCCCGGACAGGCGAGAATCGTATCGATCGCCTGAATGAATTCTCCGCCGATTCGCTCGCGAATGGCCGCCAATCCCTGCTCTTCTATACGCAATACTTCCTTCGCGTCATCAATAGACATCTCTCTTCCCTTTCTTGTGGATACCAACCTGAATAGCTTGACAGAACTCTCGCCGACGCGTTATTTTGTCGACCTGCTATAATTCCCGCAACCATATGTAACAAATCCGGCCATGATAATCATTGGTTTTTCGCCCGGCAAGAACAGAGAGAGCATCCGACGACTTTCATTAATGCAAAGCTAAGCCGTTGCAAAAAATTAACACGACAAGGTAATTCTCGGAAACGGTCTAAGGAGCCGTAACGAAAAGGATGAAAATGGCCAAGTTATTTCGTAACGGCTCCTAAACTCTCTCCTTAAATCATTTCCCCGTCAATATTTCGCATTTTTTTTGCCTTTTTGCCCATTTTTTTCCGATATGGTGTATAGTAACTAATTTTCGATTAGGTTGTTCGTCCATACATATTTCACTTAACATTCATTGGAGTTTTTTATGTCAGAATATCTGTTTACTTCGGAGTCAGTATCTGAAGGCCATCCAGACAAAGTTGCCGATCAAATTTCAGATGCCATCCTTGACGCCATTCTCACCCAGGATCCCACTGCCCGCGTTGCCTGCGAAACCCTCGTAACCACCGGCATGGCCGTTATTGCCGGAGAAATAACCACCTCAGCCTGGGTAGATATGCCGTATGTTGTTCGGCAAACTATTAAGGGCATAGGCTACAACTCATCCGACATGGGTTTTGACTGGCAGTCGTGTGCGGTGATCACTTCCATCGACAAGCAGTCCTCCGATATCGCCCAAGGTGTTAATGAAGGTTCGGGGCTGGATCTCGACCAGGGAGCCGGAGACCAGGGACTTATGTTCGGCTATGCCTGCAATGAAACCAGTGTATTAATGCCGATGCCGATCTCCTATGCCCATAGGCTCATGAAGCGTCAGTCCGAAGTGCGTAAAGCCAATGTCCTGCCTTGGTTACGGCCCGATGCCAAGAGCCAGGTAACCATTCAGTATGTCAACAAGGTTCCTTCCAGGATCGAAGCAGTAGTTCTTTCCACCCAGCATGATCCCGATGTAAGCTATGAAAACCTTAAGGAAGGGGTAATGGAAGAGATAATCAAGTCGGTTCTTCCAGCCAATATGATCGATGCCAAAACCAAATTCTTTATCAATCCGACCGGCCGGTTTGTCATCGGCGGTCCTGTCGGTGACTGCGGCGTCACCGGGCGGAAAATCATCGTCGATACATACGGCGGCAAGGGATCGCACGGAGGCGGGGCCTTTTCCGGAAAGGATCCGTCCAAGGTCGACCGTTCGAGCTCCTACTACGGCAGATATATTGCCAAAAATATCATAGCCGCCGGACTGGCGGATGAAGTGGAAGTTCAGGTAGCCTATGCTATCGGCATTTCCCAACCCGTATCGATCAACGTCAACAGCTTCGGAACCGGCAGAATCAGTGATGCCCAAATTAAAAAGCTGATCACCGAATTCTTCGACATGCGACCGAAAGCAATTATCCAGCAACTCGACCTTCTCAGGCCTGTCTACCTTCCCACCGCAGCCTATGGTCACTTCGGCCGGGAGTTGGACAGTTTTACCTGGGAAAAAACCGATAAGGCCGAGCTTCTTCGCGATGCCGCTAAAATCAAATAGCGCGTTTCTTCATAACTTCACTTGAAGACGTTACACAGTTTTAAATATCCAGAATGGAACATTACTATGAATAGCTCATTTAAAGACTATAAAGTGGCCGATATGGCCTTAGCCGAATGGGGCCGCAAGGAAATAGCCATTGCCGAGACGGAAATGCCCGGTCTCATGGCTCTGCGGGAGGAGTATCGAAGCAAAGCCCCTCTCAAAGGTGCGAGAATAGCCGGTTGCCTGCATATGACCATCCAGACTGCAGTACTGATGGAGACCCTGGTTGATCTTGGTGCCGAAATACGCTGGTCGAGCTGCAATATTTTCTCAACCCAGGATCATGCCGCTGCAGCCATGGCTGCAGCCGGAATACCCACTTTTGCCTGGAAGGGAGAGACTGAGGCTGAATTCTGGTGGTGCATCGATCAGACCATTTTTGGCCCCAACGACTGGCAACCCAACATGGTTCTCGACGACGGCGGTGATCTCACGCTTGTGCTGCATGAGAAATACCACAAGGAATTGGCATCGATCCGTGGCATAAGTGAGGAAACCACCACCGGAGTGCACAGGCTGAATGAGATGGCTGCCGTCGGAAAACTCAAATGCCCGGCAATCAATGTCAACGATTCCGTAACCAAATCCAAGTTCGACAATCTCTACGGCTGCCGGGAGTCTCTCATCGACGGCATCAAGCGTGCAACCGATGTGATGATCGCCGGCAAAAACGCAGTAGTGGTCGGCTATGGCGATGTAGGCAAGGGTTGTGCCCAGGCGCTGCGCGGCATGGGGGCATCGGTCTTCGTAACCGAAATCGATCCGATCTGCGCCCTGCAGGCAGCCATGGAAGGCTACAAGGTCGTGACCATGGATGATGTGGCTGCCATCGGCAATATCTTCGTGACCTGCACCGGCAACCTGAGGGTCATCACCAGAGCCCATATGGAAAAGATGCCGAACGAGGCGATCGTGTGCAACATCGGTCACTTCGACTCGGAAATCGACATTGCCGGAATCCGCGATCTGCCATGGGATAACATCAAACCCCAGGTCGACCATGTTATCTTTCCCGACGGAAAGAAGATTATCGTCTTGGCGGAGGGCAGACTGGTAAATCTGGGATGCGCAACCGGTCACCCCAGCTTTGTCATGAGCAATTCCTTTTCCAACCAGGTACTGGCTCAGATAGAACTCTGGCAGAATTCCGAAAAATACGAGAACAAGGTGTATTTCCTGCCCAAGGCTCTGGATGAGATGGTCGCCCGTTTGCATCTGAAGAAGATCGGTGCCAACCTTACCCTGCTGAGCCAGGAACAGGCCGACTATATCGGCGTACCGGTCAGCGGACCTTTTAAACCGGAATACTACCGATATTAGTTACCTTTGCCGTAATTTCACCGTCTTCAGCGACTTGCCGGTTGATGAAAATAAAGCATCAGCCGGCATTTTTTTTTACCGCCAACTGCACAGTTGCTATTCTCCCCCGCCGTCACGGGCAAATAAAAAAGGCGTAGAGATCAAAATCTCTACGCCCCATATTCCTGCTGAAATTTCAGAAGTCGAGTTATTCAGCTACCGCTACCCTCTTCGTTCTGGATACGGGCCGGAATACCATACATGGTGGTTGAGCCGGACGACCAGAATGCCAATCGACCTTCTCTTACCATTTCATTTGCTACGTTTTTCATGTCCCGCGGCTTAGTATCAGGATCGCAAGCATAGAAATCCTTAATATACAGCTGCGGTTTTGGAGAGTTGGCCGCTTTCTCCTCAATGGCTTTTTTCAATTCTTCTTTACTCAGTGCCATAATATAACTCCTAAAAAAAGGTTTCGGAAGAAAGCATCAATGGGCCAAGCTGCATACCGCAGCCTGGCCCGCTAACAACATTCTTGACTTACTATTTGATATGGCTGGTGAACTTGAACTGAGTCGTGGTCCGCCAGGTGTCATAAGCAAGACGATAGTCGTCGATGCTCTTATCAGTGAACGGAATATCACATTTCTCGAAAAATTTTTCCCAGCCAATCCTCTCGGCCCATTCGCCAAGACGCTCATACTTACGGGCGTCGGCTGCATACGCCACCAAGATCTTCTTGACGGCGGCAACAGTCTCCGGCCAACGGGGAGTGGTGTTGGGCAGGAACGGAATGACCAACTTCGAGAATTTCGGTGCACTAATCCTGTTGGAAACCTTGCCGCCAACCAGGATTGCGATACCGTCGCCTTCGGGATCGGCGAGCGGCATTGCCGGACACATGGTGTAGCAGTTACCGCAGAACATACAACGCTCAACGGTTACTTTGACGGTTTTGATTTCTTTGCCATTGACCTCTGCCTTGGCGGGCTTTACAGCTCCCAGCGGACAAGAGGCAATGGCCAACGGCAGCTCACAAACACCACTGATACGATTGTGATCGATCATCGGCGGCTTTCTGTGGATACCGAGGATAGCGATGTCGGAAGCATGTACTGCACCACACATATTGAGACAGCAGGCGAGAGCAATACGCACCTGAGCCGGCAGGGTCATGGAGGTGAAGTAATCAAATAACTCATCCATTACCGCTTTGACAACGCCGGAGGCGTCGGTTGCCGGAGTATGGCAATGTACCCAGCCCTGGGTATGAACGATATTGGTAACACCGGCTCCGGTTCCGCCTACGGGATACCTGTTGCCGTAGCTGGCCAGGGTATCAAGAAGCGGCTGAACTTTCGCTTTGGAATCAACCATGAATTCAATGTTATTCCGGGTGGTGAAACGCAGGAAGCCATCACAGTGCTTGTCTGCGATATCACAGACTTCACGAATATATTCCACCGATACCAGGCGAGGAGAACCGACGCGAACGGTATACACCTCGTCACCGGTTTCCGATTTATGTAACAAAACGCCCGGCTGAGTGATCTCATGCCACAGCCATTTTCCCTTGTTCGCTTTGATGACCGGCGGGAAGAATTTTTCGTAATGGGGTGGACCAAGATCTGAGATACGACCGTCCATTGGCTTGTCTGGATTATAACCCATGGTAAATCTCCTTATATTTTTTTAATATGAATTGTTAACTCAAATTAAAACAGCATCAGGCTTTATGTTTTGCACGGAACTCGTTGATGTCACGCTCAAAACCGCCTTCAACCTCTTCCTCTTTCCAGAATATGTAGGGATTGCTGCGAGGCTCTTTGACATGCTGCGGAATTGCGTCAATACCCATAACAGAGAGGAAGGTCGGGAGACCAACGCGCTGCATGGTTTCACCAACACGCTCACGGTTTTTACCAACTTCCATCCACCAGTCCCAAACCTTCTCGATGAACTCTGTCAATTCTTCGAATTCGTTTTCTTTTTCGACTTTGATGAAGGGTACGACGAGAGTCGCGAACTGAGCACCATCTAGGATCGGGGCTTTGGCACCGACACAGATGGAGGCACCTTTGTCAACACCCGGACGCAGAGCGCGGGGCATTACGTTGATGCAGTGCATGCAACGGGTGCATTCTTTATCATCAATTTTCAGTTCGCTGCCTTCCATCCACATACAATTGGTGGGACAGAGGTTGATAACTTCCTTATTGATGTCGAATTTACCCCAGTCTCTGCCGCTGTGGGCGCCGCCGTTTGCCGGATAATTGCCGGCAACATACTCTTTTACGGCAGCTTGATCGATGCGGATCGCATCTCGCCAGGTACCGATAACGGATATATCGGAACGAGCGATCGAGGCCACACAGTCGTTCGGACAACCGGAGAATTTAAATTTGAACTTGTAGGGGAATGCGGGACGATGGATCTCATCCTGATATTTCATTGTCAACGAATGGCAGCACTCTTCGGTGTCGTAGCAGGACCACTCGCAACGGGACATACCGAGACAGTTGGCCGGCGTACGCAGGTTTGAACCGGAACCGCCAAGATCCTGGTTCATGTCGTGGGTCAGATCCCAGAAGAAGGGCTCGAGATTTTCGGTACGGGTACCGAGCAGAATGATATCACCGGTAGAACCATGGAAATTGGTCATACCGGAACCGTATTTCTCCCAGAGTTTCATCAGACCGCGAAGGTTTTCGGTCGAATAGTACTTTGAAGCCGGCTGAGCAACACGAACGGTGTGGAAATGCTCGACTCCCGGAAACTGCTCAGGAACGTCAGCATAACGTCCAACAATACCGCCACCATATCCGAAAACACCGACGATACCGCCGTGCTTCCAATGGGTGATTCTGTCTTTATAGGACAGTTCCAGGATACCAAGAATATCCCAACACTCAGGCTTGGTTTCCGCCTGGCGCTTAATGTCGGTCACGAAGCTTGGCCACGGGCCACTCTCCAATTGGTCCAACAAGGGCGTCTCACGTTTTGCCATGATTTCCTCCTTTGAATTACTGTTTATACTGCAACCTTAACCAAACTTTTTACTGAAAACCGAAGTAGAATTCCGGAATATCATTTTTTACTGCTGTCAAACAGCCGCCTTCCCTGACTAGTTGATCTAGCAAAAAAGGTTAACAGAATGATAATATAAACTTCTAATCAGCGATCGAGAATAGCTTTGCTGTGCGGTTTTGTCAACAAAAATCCATAGACCTATCAGCCTGCAACTGAACCGCCATTCACCCTGAAAATCGATGTTCTAAGCTGTTTCCGAGGCTTGATCGAGGAATACTTTTTCAAGCGTTCCGGAAGCCCCCGCAGGATCCATCATGGCCTGCAAAAATCCGGCGGCGAGGGCCTTGCCGAGCTGTACGCCTTCCTGATCGAACGAATTGATATTCCAGGCAAATCCCTGGAACACAATCTTGGCTTCATAGGTCGCGAGCAACGCACCCATGACCTTTGGGGTCAGCTTCTCGGCCAGCAGTAGGCAGGAAGGCCGGTTGCCGGCAAACTCCCTGTTAGGATTGGCCGAGCGTTGCCCCACAGCCATGGCGACCATTTGGGCGAACAGATTTGCTAGGAGTTTTTGCTGCGAGGTGGTTCCGCTCACCACACTGTCGACGCCAGACTGGGATTGACGGAAACCGATGAACTCAACCGGCACAATCTCCGTCCCCTGGTGCAGCAGCTGATAGAAAGCATGCTGGCCGTTGGTCCCCGGCTCGCCCCAGACAACCGGTCCGGTCTTGGCTGCCACCCGGCGCCCTTGCCTGTCAATCGATTTGCCGTTGCTTTCCATGTCGCATTGCTGCAGATGGGCGGGAAAACGGTTGAGCGCCTGACTGTACGGCAAGACCGCAAGGGTCGGATAATCGAGAAAGTTGTGGTTCCAGATGCCCAGCAGGGCGAGAAGCAACGGCAGGTTATTCCGGATATCTACTTCCTCCGCCTGGCTGTCCGCCAGTGCCGCTCCCTCCAGGAATTCCAAGATCCTGTCATAGCCGAGGAAAAAGCCCAGCATCACAACGCCGACCATCGAGGTGGAACTGTACCTGCCCCCGATATAGTCGTACATGTAGAAGGATCGAAGGTAATTTTCCGGGTTGTCCAGGGGACTCTTTTCACCCGTCACGGCAATGCAGTGGCGGGAGGGATCGAGCCCCGCCTGCTTCAGGGCCAGTCGCACAAGGTGTTCATTGGTCAGTGTTTCAAGCGTGGTGCCACTTTTGGAGACGATATTGACAAGGGTTGTCGCAAGGTTCACTTCGGCCAGCACCCTCGCCGCGTCATCGGGATCGACATTGGCAATGAAGCGAACTTTCTTCCCGGGCAAGCCATAAGCTTTCAGCGCCTCGAAAACTGCCCGGGGGCCAAGATCCGATCCGCCGATACCGACATGGATCATGGTATCGAACCGCTCGCCCCGATGGTTGCAGATTCGCCCGGATGCAAGATCTTCCAGGAACATTCTGAGCTTTTCCAATTCCTTTTGCGCATCGCCGGTGGCAAGAGGTGCGGATGGCTGCGGGCTGAACAGATCCCGGCTGGCGGTATGCAAAGCCTGACGGTTTTCGCTGTCAAAGCCGTCTATCCGGTTGATGACCGCCCCCCTCCGCATTTCCCTGAATTGCTCGACAAGATGCAGATCATCGGCGAGTTGCTGCAAGCCGTCCATTACCGCCTCGTCTATCCGTTCTGTGGCGTAATGAAGATGCAGCAACTCCGTTCGACATACATACCTGGCCAATCTGTTCCCGGCCTGCAGGGCTGCAGGCTCCGTCAGATCGAATGGGTTTTGGGCCAGGGACAGCAGCTGGCTATAGATCTTGCTTTCAGTCAGGTTCTTAAATCCGCTCACCATTTCCCTTCTCCGCTGTCGATTACCGATATCGTCCGGCACCGGCCTCTGCCTGAGCGCGCAATGACGCTATCGTTTTGGCATAATCGTCGCTGCCGTATACCGCCGAACCGGCCACAAAGATATTAGCCCCGGCCTCGGCAACATCGCCAATTGTTTGGGCACTTATTCCGCCGTCCACTTCAATCCCCACCTCAAGCCCCATGGCATCGATGCGTTGCCTGAGCTCCCGAATCTTCGAAAGCGTCGACGGGATAAATGATTGGCCGCCAAACCCGGGATTGACCGACATCAGCATCACCAGGTCTACCTCATCCAGGATAAAATCAAGGGTGGAAAGCGAAGTCGCCGGGTTGAGAACCACCCCGGCTTTCTTGCCAAGCTCGCGGATGCGGGCAACCGTGCGATGCAGATGGGTGCAGGCTTCCACATGAACCGTTATCCAGTCGGCCCCGGCTGCAGCAAAGGCATCGACATAGCGGTCGGCATCGGAAATCATCAGATGAACATCGAGTGCTTTGCCGGTGATGGGGCGGGCGGCCTGCACTACCAGGGGCCCAATGGTGATATTCGGCACAAAATGTCCATCCATGACATCGATATGGATGATGTCGGCACCGGCTTCGTCGACTGCTTGTATTTCGGCACCCAGTCTGGCAAAATCCGCGGACAGGATTGATGGAGCGATCCGTATTTGTTTGTTCATGTCTTCCCTTTCACACCCTTTCAAGGGTTTTTCCATTTGAACGAAGAGATAAAGCCTGTTTAAACCCGTTTTCTCACCTTGTCACCGGGCAATATCTCCACCAGCCCCTCCAGTTCGAGAATCAACAGCAGTTCACTGAACCGTCCCGGAGCAAGCCCCACCTGCTCAAGAAGCGACTCCCGAACGATCGGATAAGTATCGAGTTTATCGAGCAAGTGCTGCGCCTCCGGTTCTAGAGCCGAAGTGTTTATTTCAGCCTCGACGACGCCCCCTTTCTCACCGGTTGCACCCTTTATGCCGAGTTCTTCGATGATATCCCCGACATTCTGCACCAGCTTGGCCCCCTGCTTCAGCAACCAATGCGCACCTTCGCTCTTGCAGGAATCGACCTGTCCCGGAACGGCGAAAACCTCGCGTCCGCAATCCAAGGCAATTTGCGCGGTGATCAGCGAACCCGAGCGTTTGGCCGCCTCGACCACCACCACGCCCAGGCTCAGCCCGGCAATGATACGATTTCGGGCCGGAAAACGGAATCCTTCCGGAGGCGTGCCCAGAGGGTATTCGCTGACCAGAAGGCCGTGCTCGGCGATTTGCTTATACAATTTGGCATTCTGTCGTGGATAGACCACATCGAGACCGCAACCGAGAATCGCGACCGTGCTCCCTTTGCCGGAGAGGGCGCCGGCATGGGACTCGGCATCGATGCCAAGAGCGAGCCCGGAAACGACAGTCAGAGAAGAATTGGCCAGGTTATTGGCCAGCGAATATGCCGTTCTTCGCCCATAGGCGGTGGCGGCCCGGGATCCGACAATGGCAACCGACGGCAGGCCGAGCAGTTCCATCCGGCCACGTACATAGAGAACGGGAGGGGGATCCGGCAGTTCCTTGAGCAAAGCCGGATAGCGCGGATCCTCGAAAGCAATGGCTGAGGCCCCTGCGGCATTCAGGCGAAGAAGCTCCCTTTCACCCCGAACCACTACTTCAATTCTTTCGAAGAGCCCAGAGATCTGGCCTTCCCGAATGCCCTTGACACAGAGGAGATCTTTCCGGGATGCCCGGATAACGGCAGCGGGAGACTGAAAATGATCGATGAGGCGCCAGAAGCCCGAGAGTCCCAACCCCGGCACCAGACTGAGACTTATCCAATCAAGGTTTGCGGACATGAGCGGTTGCGGTTACTCGAAGTATTGTGACAGTGAGACGATTGTTTGGAGGGTCAAAAAATATTTCGCCCAACAGAAATAAACGCTGCCGCCGGGAATCCCCCAAAGGAGACCCGGCGACAACATAAGAAAAAGGCTGCGATACTGCCTCAGTCGGTCATGAAAACCCGCAGCTCTTCCACCCGTGAAGGATGCTTGAGCTTCATGATTGCCTGAGCCTCGATCTGGCGGATACGTTCCCGGGTGACGGCAAAGCATTTCCCCACCTCTTCCAGCGTATGGTCACATTCGACATCGATACCGTACCGCATCCGCAAGACCTTCGCCTCCCGCGGGGAAAGCGACGACATCACCTGGTTGAGGCATTGACGAAGACTTGCGACCATCGATATCTGGTCGGGCCCGAGTTTATCCTTGTCTTCGATGAAATCGCCGAGAAAAGTTTCACCGTCGTCGCCGACGGGGGTATCGAGGGATATCGCATCCTTGGCGATCTTGAGGGCCGATTTTATCTTGCCAACTTCGGTGCCCAAATGTTTTGCCATCTCTTCCGGGGTCGGTTCGCGGTGTTCTTCCAGCATGAAATCCTTGGAAGCCCGCAACAGCCGGTTGATGGTTTCGATCATATGGACCGGCAGCCGGATGGTTCTGCCCTGATCGGCAATGCCGCGGGTGATGGCCTGTCTGATCCACCAGGTGGCGTAGGTGCTGAATTTGTAGCCGCGATGGTAATCGAACTTTTCCACGGCCTTCATAAGGCCGATATTGCCTTCCTGGATAAGGTCGGAAAACTGCAGACCGCGATTGACAAATTTTTTGGAGACCGAGATAACCAGACGCAGATTGGCCCGCACCAGCCCTTCCTTGGCCTGTTTATACATATCCCAGCCCGAGTCTATCTCATAGAGGAGCTGTTGCAGCCGACGCTGGTCGATTCCCGATTCCTCAAGCATCTGCCGGTTTACCTGGCGTTCCAATGCCTCCGGCGCCAACATTGCACCTGAACCGGCAGCCCCGCTTTTCTGCTGATTGATAACCTCGACAAATACCTTGCGGAAGCGTTTCGATAACTCTTCGAGCCCGTCGGCCATTGCCTTTAAACATTCGACACAGATGAGCTTGTCGGTAAAAAGTGCGGCAATCCCTGCACCGACGGCCTCAATCTCGGCAACCAGTCGCGCTGCCTCGGTACTCTCGCCGGGCAGCTGCCGATACTCGGTCAGCAACTCCGACCGCTTAGCGTGCAAAACTACCGCCTGATCGACACGGGCCAGAAAATCCTTGCTCTCCCGCTTGAACGTGCCGGTTTCATTATCCGTTATGCCGCCGAGAATCTGGCAGATCTTTTCTTGGTTCGTCTCAAGGCCTTTGACCACCTCAAGAAGGGCGGGAATGGCGAAAGGGGCCGTCAGAACCGCGTTTTGCACCCTCAGCTTGCCATCTTCCATCATCTTGGCCAGCTTCAACTCCTCCTCGTGGCTGAGAAGTGTGAGCGTGCCCATTTCCCGAAGATAGATGTTCATCGGATCGATGGAGGCCCGGGATTTGGAAATCTTATCGTTTTCTTCGGTATATCGTGCAGCCCTGCGCCTGTCCCGCTTCCGCCGGTCGCTCATCGGACTGCTGCGGCGATCCGTGGTGGGACCGTTTCTTTTTTCCTGGGTAACATGGTCGGCAAGATCTACAGGCGCTGCATAGTCATCAGCAAGATCTTCGGTAAAATCATCGGCCACACTAAAAGAAGATGAGTCTTCATCAAAATCATATTCCCGCATCACCTCATCCGCCTCCCTGACCAAATCATCTTCGCGCCCTGCCAATGTCATGTACATCTCCTTTCCCAACCCCGATATACGGGAAAAGTCGGTAAAACCAAAAGGTAAAAGCATTCAATCGATTCCACCCGCATCCGCCGCCCGGCCGATCTGCCACAATCGCCATCCAACGAAATGCGCTCTTCACAACAAACCAAACCACTGAAAAAGTCAAGCGAATTCCTCACCATTTTAAAAATACTTATCCCTGAAACCCTCATAAATACGGGGTAATCTCACAGTTGCTTATCGTGCAATTGCCGATGTATCGCCACCTGTTCGATCATCAATTCCTGCAGCAGAACTATGTTCCCTTCCCTTTCGGCATTCTGCATGCGTTCCATTAGCTCATCCGCGCTTTTTTTCAGATGAATCCTCCGGAGGTAGTGCAGCAGGTCGTCCAGTTCTTCCTGCTGTTTTTTCTCATCGCCGGAGGCGTCAAGGATGGGCGGCCGAATCAATAACTCGGCGACGAAGTTTCGCTCCGCTCCGTCCGGCATGGAGGTCAGCAACTCTTCCGGCTCCGCCTCGGGATTGCTGGCGAGGAGGCTTTTCTGCTGCAAAAAGAGAATCTCGCCCAAACCGCCGGCGAGATTTTGCCGGATCCCCGCCTCCTCCAGCCGGGAGAAATAGCGCGGCTGCAGAATCATGAATTCCACCAGCTGCTTCTGGGCCATGGACAGCGGCGCCAGCCGCTCTTCCCGGGCCTTTTGCTGCGGAACCTCGGAAACGGTAGGCGCAGACCGTGGCGATGCCCCCAGATGGGTATCCAGTTGCTCAGGGGCCATTCCCAACTTTTCGGCAAAGTGGGAGACGAACACAGAACGCTGGAGTGGCGAGGCCGCCGCCGCGATCAACGGACGCAAGGCCTCGACTATCCTGCTCTTGCCGTCAAGGGTGAGACCGTGTTCCCGTATCATCCGGTCCAGCGCGAATTCGGGCAGGGGAACCGCCTGGGCAAGAAGCCGGTTCAACTCCGTCACCCCCTTCTCCCGCACAAAGGTATCGGGATCGTGCCCCTCCGGCAAGAAAGCCACCCGGCCGGATATCTGTTCGGCCAAAAACAGCGGGACCGCACGCTCCGCCGCCTTCATCCCGGCCGTGTCGCCGTCGAAAAGCAGCGTGACTTTGTCGGCAAACCGCTTGACCAGCCGCAGCTGCTCGCGGGTCAGGGCGGTGCCGAGCGGGGCCGCCACGTGGGCGCAGCCATGGCCGACGAGGGAAATAAGATCGAAATTCCCCTCCACCAGCACCACCTCGTTCTGCCGTCGGATTGCTTCTTTCTGCTGGTAGAGACCGAGCAGCAGCCGGCTTTTACTGAAAACCTCGCTTTCCGGGGAATTCAGGTACTTGGGCTGACCTTCGCCGATGATCCTGCCGCCGAAGCCGCAGACCCGGCCGCTGATGTCCATGATGGGAAAGAGGATGCGATCGCGAAAACGGTCGTAGCTGCCCCCGTTTTCCTTCTCGACCAGCAGTCCGGCAAGGATACCGTTTTTTTGATCCGGGCCGCTCAACCGGCCGCCGAGAAAATTCCAGCCCTCCACTTCGACGGACGGGGCATAGCCGATACGGAAGCCGGCCTGGAGATCGGCCCCCACTCCTCTTTTCTGCAGGTATTTCCGGGCGGCATCCGCCCCTGCCGACTTCTGCAAATATTCCGTGTAGAGAGTTGCAGCCCTTTCGTTGACCGCAAAGAGCAGCTCACGTCTTTTCGACCGTTCCTCTTCTTCTCTGGAGTGAGGCCGATCGGGCAGCTCGATGTGATATTTTTTGGCGAGTTCCTTTAGGGCACCGGGAAAATCGAGGTTGTAGTACTTCATCATAAAGCTGAAGACGTCGCCCGATTCTCCGCAGCCAAAGCAGTGGAAGAATTGCTGGCCGCCGTGAACGGTGAATGACGGTGTTTTTTCCCCATGAAACGGACACAGCCCGAGATAGCGGGTGCCGCTTCGTTTCAATTGGATGCATTCGCCGATAATCTGAACGATATCGGCTCGCTCCTTGACATGAGCCGCGATATCGTCCCGTGAGCCGCCAGAAATCATATGTTTATCCATGGAATTGCGATGAATGTTGTCAGCAACCACACTATACTACCGAAACTCACAGGTCGCTATCCGTTTACCCTCTTATCCGGCAGCCCATTGCCGCTGCAAGGTCTTCCGTCATGGATGATTTCGTCAATGCAATCGCCTATGAAGTCAAGCAGGAGATTGCCAACCGATACTTCGGCTTTCGTTCGCAGATAGAAACGGAAATCGAACAGTACCTGAAAAAACTGCATGATGCAGACAGGGAGCACCTTGCCGAAATTCGGCTGGACCTCAGGCGTTTGAGGGTTCTTCTCCATCAGGAAAGATTCTTCAAGGACTTTCTTCTCATGACGAGGCTACCGAAAAGCATCGCCGGTGGGCAATCGTGGCCGGACGCCGCTGAACTGTTCACCGAACTGAAGGGGGAGGGGTTCTCCCGCTGGCGGAGGTATCGTGATCTCGCCTTTAAGGTCTACCAGTCGCTGGAGAAAGGTATCGCAGCCTATCGGGCGACGTGGGTCGACCTCGATGACGAATATGCGGAGATCTGTACCAGGATCGACGACTTTCATCGCAACAACGATCTTTCCGGCATCCTGAGCTTTTTGCGAACCTTCGATTCCTCGGACACCGAACGGTTGAAATTTCTCCATGCCGACTCCGCCCCTCGTCCCGCAGGGAACCTCGATCAGGAGCTGAGAATTCCTCACCCCCGCCCGGTGACCGACATTTTGCCGGACGTGCCCGCCCTCCCGCCCCTGAAGCAGGTCAAAACTCTCATGAGTGGTTTACTCAAATCGGCCTATGCCTTTCACGATTCACCGCAAACAATTCTGCCCGTTTAAGCCCCCGAAATCTCAAAAAACACGAGATCATCGACAACGCCGCAACATTGTTGAATATTGAATTGCATTTTGGCTTCCAGAAAAGATATAGTTACTCATTACGTAATAATTCCCACCCGGCATGTGTGAAAACATCGGCCTCATCCCGCAGTCAAGGGTTTGATAATGGTTTTGGTTCAATGACCGAAGGTTATTATATTGCCCCGCCTGACCTCGATTCAGGCGAGCAGATGAAAGCATTGGTCCAGCCATTCTGTTCGTCCGCCCTCTGTCTTTTTCCGGGTGTCCGTCCCAGCTCCGAGGAATATCGCAAAGCTATCCTCATCATTACCGGCAACGGTCCGGATCAATTTCCCGCCTTACTGGAAAATCCCGCCTTACCGAAATCCACTCCCATCCTCCAGCTCCTCTCCGACGAGTCGAAGGCGTTTGCCGCCCCGCATCATGGAAACAGGTTGATCGATTGTCTTGTTATCCCGGTATCGCGGGAGATTTTCCGGCAACGGGTCCTTTTTCTTTGTAAGGTTCAAAAAATCAGTGCCGAACATCAGGCCAATTTCGCCACACTCGACAAACAGCTGAACGCGCTCTCCACCAGAGATCCCCTGACCGGCCTGTTCAACCGACGGCATCTCACTACAAGTCTTGCGGAAATGATTGCGACAGCTGAGGACAAGGATACCGACCTGGCCCTCCTGCTGTTCAACATCGACTTTTTCAACAAAGTGAACAAGGCAAAAGGTCTCCATTTTGGCGATTTTATTCTTAACGAACTGGCGGCAAGACTGACCGTCGCCTCCCGCGATGTCGACAGCTGTTACCGGTTTTCCGGCGAAGATTTTGTGGTCGTCATGCCCGGGGCGGATCTTGACGAGGCCGGCAGGATCGCCAAAAAAATCAGCAGGGCCTGTTCGGAACAGTCCTATATCTATGGTAAAAAAAAGCAACAGATTACCATTTCTGCCGGCATCGCCTCCCTTCGGGAACATCGTCCGAAGAATCATGACGACTTCATCACCATGGCGGAAACAGCCCTGTTCATGGCCAAGGCCTATGGCCGCAACCGGATGTACGTTTACAGTCCGCAGGCCGCAAAAGGAGAGCTTTCTCCGAAGAAATCACTGTCATTTCTGAAAGAAACGCTTGGCCACATCATGGAGAAAACGCGGATTTCCGTCATAGACTCGCTCCGGCTCCTGGCCCACAATGTTGCCGGCCCCGAACATCTGGCGCACATCTCCGCCGTCTCGCATTACGTCACCTTGCTCGGCAAACAGCTTGGCCTGCCGGAACAGCATGTCCAGACCTTTCAGAACGCGATAACCCTGTACAACAGTTTCCGATCGCTGCTCCACAACGACCTGCTCGTCAAACCCGGCAAACTGTCCCATGAAGAGCGGAAAACCATCGGTGACTTGCCGTTCAAACTGACGGAACTCACCAACATCTTCGATTACTTCTCCAATGAACGAAACGTTCTGCTCTGCCACGGTGAAAAGTATGACGGCTCGGGTTATCCGCAAGGGTTGAAAGGGGATGAGATCCCGCTCGGCGCCAGGATATTCAGCATCGTCGATGCGGTAGCCGCGATGAATGCCGATCGTCCCTATCGGAGGCGGCTCACCTCCGAAGAGATCGTCCGGGAACTGACCAACGAAGCAGGCAAACAATTCGACCCGTTCCTCGTCGCCCAGTTGCTCACAGTCATTGAAAAAAACCGCCTGTTCGATCTTGATCCGGCTGTTTTGCAGCGAGCTCGAGAAGAGGTATTCGCCACCTTTTCCGCGGAACAGCCATGACCATTCGACACAGTATCGCTATCAAGGCACAGATCGATGCCTTTCCGGCCCTGCCGGCAACCGTCGGCAAAGTCATGACCGTGACCGCGGATCCAATGAGCAGTGCGAGCAACCTCATGCAGGCCATCCTGCCCGACCAATCCATGTGCACCGCCATTTTAAAGGTCGCCAACTCGGCTTTTTTTGGGATTCCGCGACAAGTCGGCACCATTGAACGTGCCGTGGTCGTCCTGGGCTATGAGGAGATCAGAAGTATCGTGATCGGTAAAGCCATTTTTGCCGCTTTTCCCAAAATGAGTAATGAGAGGAGGACATCGGTCCGCTTTTTTTGGGAACATGCCTTTACCTGCGGCCTGGCGGCCAAAATCATCGGTGAGCATCTTCGCCTTTCGCCGAGCGAACTCTTCATTGCCGGCCTTATCCATGATATCGGCAAGCTGGCCATGTTCGTAACTTTTCCGCATGAGTACCCGATTCTGCGGGAGCTTGCCCGGCCCGGCAATTACAGCAATGCCGCCGTTGAGGAACAGCGCATCTTCGCCATCCGCCACGATCAGGTGGGCCTGCAGCTTGCCGAAAAATGGCTGCTGCCGGAGCAGCTGGCAAACGCCATCGGCTACCACCATCGCCCAGGGGAAGCACTCTCTTACCGGCAATACCCGGTCATTATCCAGGTCGCCGATATCCTTGCGCAGATGTACGGCAATGCAGATATTCTCAGGACTGAAGACGTGATCAGAATCTTCAGCGATTTCTTTCCGGAGACGGCGGGACTCTGGGAAGACAGTCGTCTTCCCTGGGATAGCGCTCACCTCGGCTCCTGGTTTACCCAGCTCACACAAACCCGGGAAAAAGACGAAAGCATCCTCAATATCTTCGCCAACCCATGAAAATCACCACAATCAAGCGCACAATCAGAAACACCAAGAGATTGGCGGAGATTGTCAAGGTCCTTTCCAAATTCGGGTTCCGCCAACTCATTCACGACTCCGGCCTGTACCGGCTGCTCGGTGCCGTCCGGGAAGATTCCGACACCGTCGAAACCGTCCGTCTGGAGAACCTGACGGGACCGGAACGCGTCCGCATGGTGCTGGAAGATCTCGGCCCTACCTTCATCAAGTTCGGCCAGATTCTCTCCACCCGTCCGGATCTCATCCCCCAGGAGTGGGCAACGGAATTCAAAAAGCTGCAGGACAACTGCAAGCAGGTACCCTTTGCCGACATCTACCAGGTCCTGCTCCTGGAATTTCCCGGACGCCTCGATTATCTCTTCACGGACATCGACGAGACACCGCTGGCGGCCGCCTCCATCGCCCAGGTCCATCGGGCAACGATGAAGGACGGCAACGAGGTGGTCATCAAGGTCATTCGCCCCGGGGCGAGAGAGATCATCGAAGAAGACATGGCCCTGGTGGAAACTCTCGCGCAGCTCCTCGATCAGTATTTTTCCAATCTCGGCTACAGTCCTACGGCAGTCGCCAAGGAATTTTCCCGGGAGATGCTCAAGGAAATCAACCTGGTCATCGAAGGCCAATCCACCGATCGGCTGCGCCGCTATTTCGAGGGCGACGAGAACATCAGTTTTCCCAAAGTCTATTGGGAAGCAACCACCAGAAACGTCCTGACTATGCAGGAGGTACGGGGCCGGCTGCTGTCGACGGTCTCGCCGCAGGAACTGAGTACAAGCGAGCGCCGGACCATCGTCGCCAACAGCACCGACGCGGTCTTCAAGCAGTGTCTGCGCTTCGGTTTCTTCCACGCCGACCCCCATCCCGGCAACATCTTTCTGCTGCCAGGCTGCAAGTTGTGCTTCATCGACTGCGGCCTGACCGGCCAGCTCGACCGCAAGACCACCGACGAACTGATCAATCTGGTGTCGGGGGTGGTCAAAGGCGACATCGATCGGCTGTGCCGGGTGGTGCTGGAACTGACCGACGTCGATCCGGTGGTGCTCGACAACCGGGAATTCCGCCTCGAACTGCGCCACATGACCGATCGTTTCCGCAACACCGATCTGGCGCACCTGAATATCACCGGCCTTCTCGCCGATTTTTTCGGCATGCTGCAGCGCTATCGGATCCAGTGTCCGGAAAGCCTGACGCTCCTGACCAAGGCGCTGACCACCATCGAAGGCGTTGCAGCATACTTCGATCCAACCTTCGACGTCATCGAACACGTCGAACCGCTGATTCAGGAAATCGTCGTCAAGCGCCGCAGCATCCGGGCGATCCGCAAACGATTTTTCGATGCCTTGACCAGCACCATGGAACTCCTCGAAGATCTTCCCGGCGATCTGCAGCGGTTTCTCGATCTGGCCCGGCACAGACGTTTCACCCTGAATCTCGAACTGAAGAGGATTGAGCATCTCTCGGAGCAGCTCGACACCTCAAGCCGCCTGCTGGGGATTGCCATGATCATCGCGGCGCTCATCGTCGGCTCCGCCATTCTCATACTGGCCGATCGGATGGCCCGCTCTTCCGGCTTCATCGGTACGCTGGGCTTCCTTGGTCTGGTGCTGGCCGGCATCAGCACGACCGGCTTCATCATCTCGTTTCTTTTGCCGAGAAAGCGGAAATAGCGGCCGCAATTACTTCGCGCACCGCTCGAAGGGTACCGAAATAATCCTTTACAAACCGGCAGCTGCCTGTCGGCAGATCTCGGCGAAGGTCTCCGGCTCAAGGCTCGAAGCCCCGACAAACAGCCCGGAGAGCGCAGGAATTCCAAGGTAGCCGTCGGCGTTTCCAGGTAAAAGACCGCCCCCGTAAACCACCGGCCACCGCGGAAACATCTGCCTGATGTGGTTGACCGTTTCGCCGACCTTCGTCGGAGATTCGATGATGCTGAAATTGATCGAATCAACCGGGGTGTAGGCGACCACCAGCCGGTCGACATCGAGATCCGCAATGGCCCCGAGCAGCGGCAAACTGGTGACGCTGTCCACACAAACGATCGGGACGAGCTTCGCGTCGGCCGCTTCGGTCACTTTATTCATGATCTGCTGATTGCTCTCATGAAAATAGCGGCGACGCTCACTATGGCCGACGATCACATACCGGGCAAGACCCCTCACCATATCAGCGGCAATCTCACCGGTATATCCGCCGCGCGGAAAAGGCGAGATGTTCTGGGCGGCAAGAGCGACTCCCGCAAGACTTAGGCGGTCGAGATGGGCGGCAAGGCTTTCGAGGCTGAGGAAAGTCGGGGCGATCACCACCTGGAGATCATCATGCGGCCGGTAGAGCCGGGCGAATTTCTCCAGCCAGAGACGTCCGTCTTCGCTCGTTTTATAGCACTTCCAATTGCCGATCACATATTTCATGGTGCACCTCCCGGAGGACGAAATATTTTTCACCCCTACAAAGAACTGTACGAAATGTCTTCGTTGTTCCTCGTTATTTTATAATCTTCCACATCATGATGATACGCTTGCAAGGATTTTCTCTATCTTGTCGAGAACGTCATCACAGGCGGCCTCTATACGGATCTTCTTTCTCTTCGATTGAGCCCCGGAATGGAGCGCGATATTCCGGCCGGGAATACCCAGCAGTCGGGAAAGAAACCTGACCACTTCCTCGTTGGCCTTGCCGTCGACCGGCGGCGCGGCTACGGCAAGTTTCAGGCAACCGTCATAGAGACCGACGATTCTGCTCTTTGACGCTTTGGGCTGCACATACATATGCAGCAGAACAGCGCCGTCGGCAAGGGTGGTGAGATAGGGTGGCATGGCAGGCGACCAAAAAAGGAGTCGCTCCGCCCTCAGGCAAGGTCCATGTCGATGCTTTCGATATTGCCGGACTCGGCAACATCTTCGTCCGGCATCTTGATGCTTTCGAAAAGATCGGAGAGATCATCCTCTTTCCCGGACGAATCGGAGGCGAAGAAGACATCGAGGGCTTCAAGATACGATTGCAGGATCGATCTCAACTCGTCCCGCACCTTTTTCTTCTTCTGATTCAGAGCTTCTATCTCTTTCGGCAGCCGCGTCAGTTCAGCCTGGGCCTCGTTGCGGAATTTTTCCACATCGGCGCGGGCCTGGGCCATCATCTGCTGGGCCTCCTGCTCACTGGTCTCTTTGAGATTGTCGGCAAATTTCTGGGCGGCAAGGATAGTTGTCTTGAAATCGAGCCCCTGCTGCTTCAACTCCCTGTTCTGCTCTTCGAGGAATTCGACTTTCGCCCGCAGTTTTTCATTCTCCGCCTGCTCCTGCAGGGTCATGCCCTGGCCGCCGACCAGCTTTTCTTCCAGTTCGACGATTTTCTCGGCAAGCTTTTTCTTCTCATCTTCCAGAACGGCAGCGTCAGCCTGCGCGGCTTCAAGCTGCCCGCGCAGCTCGTCGATTTCCTGATCTTTATGCTTATAACTGTTCTCCAGCCGGGACTGGATGCCGTCGACGTTTTCGCGACCCAGGCTCACCTCCGCGGCAAGACTTTCCTTCTCCCGCTCGAGCTCCTCCTGTTCGGCCCGGAGCGTTTCGAGCTCTTCCGCCTGGACGCGATTCTGCTCGTTCAGCTCAAAGAAATCTTCGGCCAACAGTTCCAGGTAGGCTTTGACCTCGATTGCATCGTATCCCCTGAATTTTAT
>MGTI01000250.1:0-4545 GCA_001799365.1 Desulfobacterales bacterium GWB2_56_26
ACGCCCCTTATCGTAGCGCCGTTTGGCGAACTCGACGATCAGGATGGCGTTCTTGGCCGAAAGACCGATGGTCGTGAGCAGGCCGACCTGGAAGTAGACATCGTTTTCCAAGCCCCTGGTGTACGTGGCAAGCAGCGCGCCCAACACTCCGATAGGCACCGCCAGCATGACCGAAAACGGCACCGACCAGCTTTCATAAAGGGCGGCGAGCGACAGAAAGACCACCAGAAGCGAGATTGCATACAGCCCCGGCGCCTGGGTGCCCGCCTGCTGTTCCTGGAAGGATGCCGCGGTCCACTCGTAGCCGATTCCGGCCGGGAGTTTCGCCACCATCTCGCCGATCAGTTCCATGGCCCAGCCGCTCGACTTGCCGGCCGCTGCCTCGCCGACAATCTCCACGGCCGGATTGCCGTTATAGCGCTCCAGGCGAGGCGAACCAAAACTCCACTTGCCGCGGGTAAAGGTCGAAAAAGGTACCATTTCGCCTTTATTATTGCGGACATACCAGATGTTCAAATCCTCCGGTTGCATGCGGAAAGGCGCTTCGGCCTGCACGTAGACTTTTTTGACCCGGCCCTGATGGAGAAAATCGTTCACATAGCTCGACCCCCAGGCCATGGACAGCGTCGCGTTGAGATCGGCGATGCTGACACCCTGGGCCATGGCCTTTTCGTAGTCGATATCCACGTTGTACTGCGGCATGTCCTCCATGCCGTTCGGCCGGACCCGGGTGAGGCCGGGATTCTGGGCGGCCATGCCGAGCAGCTGGTTGCGTGCTTCGAGCAGCTTTTCGTGGCCGAGCCCGCCGCGATCCTGGAGGAAGAGATCGAAACCGGTGGAGGTACCGAGGGCCGGGATGGCCGGGAGGTTGAAGGCAAAGACCATCGCCTCCTTGATCTGGGCAAACGACCCCATCGCCCGGCCGATGATGGCCTTCACCGACTGCTGCGGACTTTTCCGCTCCGACCAGTCGTGGAGCTGAGCAAAGACCATGCCGATGTTCTGGCCCTGACCGGCAAAACTGAAACCGGCGACGGCAAAGGCCGACTTGACGTTGTCCGCCTCTTTGGTGAGGTAATGGTCACGCACCTTGTTCAGCACCTGCTCGGTGCGCTCAAGTGTGGCACCTGCCGGCAGCTGCACCATGGTGAGAAAGACGCCCTGGTCCTCCTCGGGGATGAAGGAGGTCGGCAGTTTGGTGAAGAGAAAGGCCGTCCCGCCGATCAAAACAAGATAGATCAGGCCGAAACGGCCGGTGCGTTTCAATATGTAGCCGACCCCGCTGCGGTAGCGATCGGCATTGGTTTCGAAGAAGCGGTTGAACCAGCCGAAAAAGCCGCGCTTTTTGCCATGTTCTCCTTTCTTCACCGGCTTCAGCAGCGTGGCGCAGAGGGCTGGCGTCAGGATCAGCGCGACCAGCACCGAGAGCGTCATTGCCGAGACGATGGTCAAGGAGAACTGTCGGTAAATTGCCCCGGTGGACCCGCCGAAAAAGGCCATCGGCACGAAAACGGCTGACAAAACCAGGGCGATGCCGATCAGGGCGCCGGTGATCTGGTCCATGGACTTGCGGGTCGCCTCAAGGGGGGACAATCCTTCCTCGGCCATGATCCGTTCGACGTTTTCGACGACCACGATGGCGTCGTCGACCAGAAGACCGATGGCCAGCACCAGGCCGAACATGGTCATGGTGTTGATCGAATAGCCGAAGGCCGACATGACCCCGAAGGTGCCGAGCAGAACGACCGGCACGGCGATGGTTGGGATGAGTGTCGCCCGGAAATTCTGAAGAAACAGATACATGACAAAAAAGACCAGGATGATCGCCTCGATCAGGGTCTTCACCACTTCTTTGATCGAGATTCTAATAAAGGTTGTAGTATCGTAGGGATAGACCACCTTGACCCCGGCCGGGAAGTAGGGCTCGAGCTCGGCAATCTTGGCCTTCACCGCATCGGCGGTGGCCAGAGCATTGGCGCCGGTCGCCAGCATGACGGCCATGCCGGCGGCCGGCTGGTTGTTGAAAGTGTTGAGCGTGGTATAGGCTTCCGAGCCCACCTCGACCCGGGCGACGTCTTTCAGCCGGATCTGGGCGCCGTCCGGTTTTACCTTGAGGAGGATCTGGGCGAACTCTTCCGGCGAGCTCATCATGGTCCTGGCCATCATGGTGGCGGTCACCGGCTGGCCTTCCACCGCCGGGCTGCCGCCCAGACTACCGGCGGCGACCTGATGGTTCTGGGCCTTGATGGCGGCCGCCACATCGGCCGGCGTCAGCTGAAAACTCTGGAGCTTATGGGGATCAAGCCAGATGCGCATGGCGTACTGGCTGCCGAAGATCGTGATACTGCCCACGCCTTCAGTACGGCTGAGGGGATCGCGCAGAGCGGTGACCATGTAGTCGCCGAGGTCGAAGTTCTCCAGGCTGTTGTCGCTGGAGATCAAGCCGACGATCATCAGAAAGGTCGAACTCGATTTGTTAACCTGCACCCCTTCCTGCTGCACTTCCTGCGGCAACAAGGCCATGGCCTGCTGCAGCTTGTTCTGCACCTGGACCTGGGCAATGTCGGCGTTGGTGCCGGCCTCGAAGGTGAGGTTGATGGTGACGTTGCCCGACGAGGAACTCTCGGATTTCATGTAGATAAAGTTATCGAGACCGGTCATGGACTGTTCGATGATCTGGGTCACGCTGTTCTCGATGGTCTGCGCCGAGGCCCCCGGGTATTTGGTGGTGATGCGCACCGATGGCGGGGCGATCTCCGGATACTGGGAGATGGGCAGATTAGCCACCGAAATGGCACCTGCCAGCATGATGACGATCGCGATAACCCACGCAAAAATGGGGCGATCGATAAAAAACCTTGCCATATTAATTCACCTTTTCTGTGGCTTTCTGTTCTGCAGGAACTGTCTGCTTTTCGGATCCGGGTTGAGCGGTTACCACCTTTGACTTTTCTGCGGCCACCTTCACCGGCACACCCGGCTTAATTTTCTGCAGACCGGCAACGATGAGCTGCTCGCCGTCGGTCAGGCCCTTGGTGATCATGATCTTGTCACCCAGATTCTGTCCGGTCTCGACCGGCCGCGCCTCGACAATCGACTGGCCGTTCACCAGCATGACCATGGCCTGGCCGCGGTTATTGCGGACGATGCTGGCCTGGGGGACGAGGATGGCGTTCTGGGGCTGTTCGGAGGTAAGACGGGCCCGGACGAACATCCCGGGCAAGAGTCCCTGGTGCGGATTGCCGATGATCGCCCGGATGGTTACGGTGCCGGTTGACTGGTCGACCGAGGCGTCGGAAAATTTGAGCAGGCCGACTTCGCCGTACTCCGAATTATCATCCAGGACCACCCGGACCTCGGTTTTCAGTTGGCTGTCCTCCTCTGCTTTTTTGGTGGATAGCTTTCTCTTCAGCTGCAGCAGTTCGTTGGAGGACTGGCTGACGTCAACATAGAGAGGATCGAGCTGCTGAATGCTGGCAAGCGCCGTCGCCTGCTGGGCTGTGACCAGGGCTCCTTCGGAGACCAGGGACTTGCCGATCCGGCCGGCGATTGGCGCCGTTATCCTGGTGAATTCAAGGTTTATCTTGGCGCGCTGCACCTCGGCCTTGGCCGCGGCCACTTCGGCCTGAGCCTGTTTCCAGGCCGCCTCGGCATCGATCTGCTCCTGCTCGCTGACCGCCTTGGTCTTGACCAGGTTGGCGTAGCGGGTGGACTTCAGTCGGGAAGAATACTCCTGGGCCTCGGCCCGCGCCAGATTAGCCTCCGCGCTTGCCAGGGCCGCCTGATAGGTGGCGGGGTCGATCTGATAGAGCAGCTCTCCGGCTTTGACCTCGCTGCCTTCGGTAAAGAGACGCTTCTGGACGATGCCGGAAACCTGCGGCCTGACCTCTGCCACCCGGTAGGCGGCAGTTCGACCCGGCAGTTCGATGGTGAGCCGGGTCGGTTGGGCGGCAACGGTGATGGCACTTACTTCCATCGGCCCGGCTGCCGGTGGGCCTTGCTGGGCCTGTTTGCCGTCCTTGCAGGCGCCAAGCAGGCCGGCCGCGAGAATCAGCGCGGCAAATGCGATCCTTTTGGGTATCTTTTTCATATCGTAATCCTTGTTGAAATTGGAATTGGCAATGCAGGTTTATTATTAAAATTAAAAAATTATCGTTTGATAGCATCCCAGCAGGCGTCCGCCGTCCGTTGCAACAGCCGGTCGTCCAGCTCGATGAAACCGAGAATATGATCGCGGGTGAGGGCAATGATGCTGCCGATGAACAGCGAGAAGAGAATGACGATCGGCAGGTCCTTGATCACACCGTCGGTGACGCCCTGAACAAAGAGGCATTTTATCGTCTCGTTGCCGCATTCGTTGGTTGACTCGGCAAAGATCTTGTCCCGACGCTTCTCCACCCCGTAGGGGGAATCGTAGAACTGGCCGAGGAACTTGAATTCCACCGGATGGCTGAAGAAAAACCGGATCAGGCCGATGTAGTAGTGGTCGAGCCGCCGCCGGATCGATTGCCCGACGGGATAATCCTGCTGCAAGGCCTGGTTCAG
>MGTI01000250.1:4598-9922 GCA_001799365.1 Desulfobacterales bacterium GWB2_56_26
ATGGAAGCCATTCTCGGCGATCAGCTCAACGGCGGCCTTGAGTATTGCTGCATTTTTATCGAGATTCTGGAGTTGCATTTTTGCATAAATGGAGTTGAATTTGCGGAATGAACATTCAGTCCGGCTTATATAATGTCCTCCTTCCGCCTTGTCAACAGTTGTTTGCTGCGGCAAGAATGTCGACTGCCGGCTGGCCTTATTCATACGGTTCGTTTAGCTGTCATGTTATTGCGTCGGGCAAAGCAACCATGATGCCATTTTGAGAAAACTACTTAGTTCATTGATATTCTGAACAATTAAATGCAAAGGAGACGCCCAAAAGATTGAGCATCAGGTAAAAATTACCCAACTGACAGGAGATATTATGGATAGAATCTGCCCAGCAAGATGCCATTGGCAAAGCCGGTGGAATGAAAATGCCACCCGCAGCAAGAATTGTTCGTTGGACCAAACACCGTTTGGCGATAGGAACCTTTTTCAATCGCCAAGGTCTTGACGTAACCGGGCAAAAATGCGATATTCTGAAATGAAATCAGTATAATCCTACGGAGGCAACATGAACTTCCTCGACGCGCTCTACCTGGAAAAAACCATGTCCGGCACCTCGACCGGGACAGTCTGGCTCGACAATAAGGGTAATAAAAAAATCGTCGTCACCTCACCCGTCGACGGCGAGAAGTTTGCCGCCATCGGCCGGGCTTCGGCCAGCGACTTCGATCACGTCGTCCGCGAGGCCCAGCAGGCCTTTTCGGTCTGGCGGGCCATGCCCGCGCCGAAACGCGGCGAAATTGTCCGGCAGATCGGTCTGAGGTTGCGTGATTTCAAGCTGCCGCTTGGCACACTCATCGCCTACGAGACCGGCAAGCCGCTGCAGGAAGGCCTGGGCGAGGTTCAGGAGGTGATCGATATCTGCGACTACTGCGTCGGCCAATCCCGGATGCTCTACGGCATGACCACCGTCTCGGAGCGCCCGGAGCACCGCCTCTTCGAGCAATACCATCCTTTAGGCATCGTGGCGATCATCACTGCCTTCAATTTCCCCGTGGCGGTCTGGGGCTGGAATGCGATGATCGCCGCCATCTGCGGCGATGTCTCTATCTGGAAGCCGTCATCCAAGGCGCCGGCTTCGGCCATCGCCATGCAGAAGATCGTCGCCCGGGTGCTCGAACACAACAACCTGCCCGAGGGGATTTTTTCGCTCATCGTCGGCGACCGGAACAACGTCGGCGAAAAAATCCTCGACGACCGGCGGATACCGCTGGTGTCCTTCACCGGCTCGGTGGCTTCCGGCCGTGTGGCTGCGGCCAGGGTGGCCGGCCGGCTGGGCCGGACCATTCTGGAGCTGGGCGGCAACAACGGTATCATCATCACTGAACACGCCGACCTCAAACTTGCCGTGCCGGCTGTGGTCTTCGGCGCGGTGGGAACAGCCGGGCAAAGGTGTACGACCACGCGGCGGCTGATCATCCACGAATCGCGTTACGACGAAGTGAAGGAACATCTGCTCCGCGCCTACGGCAGCCTCAAAATTGGTAATCCCCTGCTGGAGGCAAACCACATGGGACCGCTCATCGACCGGAATGCAGTCAAGGCGTATTTGAAGGCGGTGAAGGCCATCATCCGTCAGGGCGGCACCATCATCTTCGGTGGCAATAGTCTGAAAGGGGAGGAATATGCATCGGGGTGCTATGTCGAGCCGACTTTGGCCGAGGTGGAAAACCAATTTCCGGTGGTGAAGGAGGAGACCTTTGCCCCTATCCTCTACCTGATCAAGTATTCCGGCGGCGTCGAAAACGGTATCGCCCTGCATAATGACGTCGAGCAGGGGCTCTCTTCGGCCATCTTCAGCACCAACCACAATCAGGTCGAAGGATTTCTTTCGGCCGCAGGCTCCGACTGCGGCATCGCCAATGTCAATATCGGCACCTCAGGGGCAGAGATCGGCGGCGCCTTCGGCGGAGAAAAAAACACCGGCGGGGGACGCGAATCCGGCTCGGACGCCTGGAAATTTTATATGCGCCGGCAGACGGTTACCGTCAACTACGGACAGGGATTGCCGCTGGCCCAGGGCATCCGCTTTGAAATCGAGCCCCCCACAAGGGGGGATAAGTACCTTCACGAAATTCTTCTTAAAAAACAAGAAAAGAATTTCTAAGGTACTAATAACAGGGGGAATAAAAATGGTTGCAGCACATGAGGTGAAAGCAGTCATCGGCAGACATCTGCTCGCGGATGGCATGGATATTATTGTCGATCTGGAAAACTCGAAAGGCAGCTGGCTGGTCGACAAGCGCAACGGCGACCGGTATCTTGACTGTTTTTCCATGTTCGCCTCGATGGCGATCGGCTTCAACCACGACGGAATCCTGGCGATCGCCGATGAGCTCGGCAGGATCGCCGTCCACAAGCCTGCCAACTCCGATGCCTATTCCGAACCAATGGCGGAATTCGTTCAGACTTTTGCCGAACATGCCATGCCCGCCTATCTGCCTCATGTGTTCTTCATCGAAGGCGGGGCCCTGGCCGTGGAGAATGCCCTCAAGGCGGCCTTCGACTGGAAGGTGAAAAAGAACTTCGACCGCGGCACGAAAATGGAGCTGGGCAGCAAGATCATCCATTTCCGCCAGGCCTTCCACGGCCGCACCGGATATACGCTGTCGCTCACCAATACCGCCGATCCCAGAAAAACCCAGTATTTCCCGAAATTCTCCTGGCCGAGGATCGTCAATCCCAAGCTTACCTTTCCGCTGACTGAAAAGAGACTGGCAGAGGTCGCCGCCGTTGAAAAAGATGCCCTCTCCGCCATCCTGGAGCATCTCGACCGCGACGGCGAGGACATCGCCGGACTTATTCTGGAACCCATCCAGGGCGAAGGCGGCGACAACCACTTCCGCCAGGAGTTCTTCAAGGCCTTAAGAGAGATTTGCGACCAGCACGAGATTCTCTTCATCCTCGACGAGGTGCAGACCGGCGCCGGGCTCACCGGCAAATTCTGGGCTCATGAACATTACGGGATTGAGCCGGATCTGGTCAGCTTCGGCAAGAAAACCCAGGTTTGCGGGATACTCGGCTCGCGGCGTCTTGACGAGATTGCCGATAATGTCTTTACCGAGCCCAGTCGGATTAATTCCACTTTCGGCGGCAATCTGGTCGACATGGTGCGCTGTTCGGCTATCTTGAAAATAATCCACAAGGAAAATCTGGTCGATAATGCTTGCCGACGCGGCGCCGAATTGCTACAGGGATTGGAGGCTTTGGCACAAGAATTCCCCGATATCATAGACAATGCCAGGGGCCGCGGCCTGATGTGCGCCTTCGACCTGCAGGATACCGAAAAGCGGAACTCCTTCCGGAGTAAGCTCTACGCCGAAAAGCTCCTGGTCGTCGGCTGCGGCGATAAAAGCATCAGATTCCGTCCCCACCTGATAATCACGCAGGAAGAGGTGCAGATGATTCTCGACATCCTGCGTAAGGCTGCAAAAGAACTGTAAGCAACTCCTATTGCATACTTTCCACTTATCTCACCTAAAGACAAAGGACAACCAATGAGCTTGACAACAGAATTCACCGATTATATGGACCTGCGCGGTCTTCTCACCGACGAGGAAAAGCTGGTCCGCGAAACGGCGAGAGACTTCGTCAACCGGGAAGTCATCCCCATCATCGACGGCTATGCCCAGGAAGAAAAATTCCCGGCGCATCTGGTCAAAATGATGGGTGAACTCGGCTTTCTCGGACCGACCCTGCCGGAACAATACAACTGCGCAGGTCTTTCAAACGTGGCCTACGGCATCCTCATGTACGAACTAGAACGGGGCGATTCGGCCATCCGCAGCTTCGCCTCGGTGCAAGGGTCGCTGGTCATGTACCCGATCTACGCCTACGGCAGCGAGGAACAAAAAAATCATTGGCTGCCGAAGATGGCGGCGGGCGACGCCATCGGCTGCTTCGGCCTCACCGAACCCGATTTCGGCTCCAATCCCTCCGGCATGCGCACCCGCGCCGTGAGGAACAATGACGGCACCTGGACCCTCAACGGCACCAAGATGTGGATAACCAACGGCAGCGTTGCCGATGTCGCGGTGGTCTGGGCGATGACCGAGGAAGGCGTCCGCGGTTTTCTGGTGGAAAAAGATCATCCCGGTTTCACCTCCGTGCGGATGAAGGGTAAATGGAGTCTCAGGGCTTCAGTCACCTCCGAGCTGATCCTGGAGAATGTGGTTGTCGATGAAAAAACCGGCATGCTGCCGAAGGCCAAAGGGTTGAAAGCTCCCCTCTCCTGCCTCACCCAGGCCAGGTACGGGATTGCCTGGGGCGCCTTGGGGGCCGCCGACAACTGCTACCAGACGGCGCTTGCTTATGCTCAGCAGCGCATCCAGTTCGACAAGCCCATCGCCGCCTTCCAGCTCCAGCAGAAGAAACTGGCGGAGATGGTGACGGAACTGACCAAGGGCCAGCTCCTCGCCCTGCAGCTGGGGAGACTAAAGGACCAGGGCAAGTTCACCCCCGCCCAAGTCTCCATGGCCAAGATGAACAACGTCAAGATCGCCATCGAAATCGCCCGCACCGCCAGGACCATGCTGGGCGCCAACGGCATCATGGGCGAATACCCGATCATGAGGCACGCCAACAACCTCGAATCGGTATACACCTATGAGGGGACCCATGATATGCACCTGTTGATCATCGGTGAGGAAGTGACGGGGATCCCCGCCTACCGGTAGGCTGCAACTTGCCGTAGGGTGGATATCGCCGCGTGGAGAGCAATCACGGCGGTGTCCACCTTGAGGATTCTCTCGCCAATTGTGCAGCAGCAAAAGCCCTGCACCCTGAATTTTTCAAGTTCATAGTCAACCCAGCCGCCTTCGGGCCCTACCGCCAAAACCAGGCGGCCGGAGTTGTCGGTTACCACCTCACTCAGCCGGCTGGGGCCGGATGGGTCGGCCAAGAGGAGATGGCGATAGCCTCCCGCGACCGTGGGCCAGTAATCCTCGATAAAGGGCTTGAACTTCGGGTGCAGACGCACCTCCGGCAGGCGGGTGTCGACCGCCTGCTCCAGGCCCTGGAGGAGATGAGTCCGGTACTCTTCGGGCTCCAGCAGCCCAGCCTCCCAGAAACTTTTTTCCACCCGGTTGGCATTGATGAGGTGGATCGTACCGACCCCAAGGGCCGTAACCTGGCTGAGTATGCGCTTCAGCATGATCGGCCGCGGCAGGCCGAGGATCAGGTCGATGGGCGGCAGCTCGCCGGGCGGCTCGGTGAGATCGACCTGCAGTTCCACTGCGAAAGGATATTTTTTTTTCATCCCGTCGATGGTGCCGAAA
>MGTI01000251.1:0-380 GCA_001799365.1 Desulfobacterales bacterium GWB2_56_26
ATGATGCTGACTGGCGACGAAATAACCGATGTAGAGGGCAAGCAGCCCGGTTACCTGCCTGAGCATTCCCAGCCAGAGGCCGCGACCGATGAGGATCGCAAAGAGGCCTATAACCACCAGATCATACACTGTCAAAATACCGGCCACTTTCATATAAGCCCCTGATTCACATGATTTTCAGCCCCATCCTGCACTACGTCCCAACCAAAAGGTTAGCAGGAACAATTGAAACTGCAAGCTTTTTCTGAACAGGAGAAGGATGGTGGACTCCTACAAAAACGACAGAATTTCAAGATGTTTTGCTCTAATTCCGGAAAGACTACCGTGACAAGCACCATGAAGGCAATGGCTCTCGACAATCTTTTCCCCGAAAGGCTGCA
>MGTI01000251.1:417-31281 GCA_001799365.1 Desulfobacterales bacterium GWB2_56_26
GGCGCAGCGCTCCTCAGACAGCCCGTGGTTCATCCAAGTCCGGGCGAGGGACCTGCCGCTGAATCGCTTGCCCCCTCTGTCGCACGGCTCCTGCATCGCCGCGAGCAAGAGCAGGCCCTGTCGTACCGATTAGCTAAAAGGCGTAACGAATTTCTCGCCGGCAGGATTGCCGCCAGACTGGCCCTGGCACAGTACTGGGCGGCCAAGAGCGGTCGCCAGGCCCTGCCCGAGGTGGAAATTATCAATGACTCCAAAGGACGCCCCTGGGTCAGAATGAAGCTCGTCCCCGGGGAAGACAACATGCCGCCCCCCGAGATCTCCATCTCCCATGGTGGCGCCTACGGTGCGGCCATGGCGTCGGATGCGCCCTGCGGCATCGATCTGCAGGAACAGCAGGGCACCCTACTGCGGGTCCGGGACAAATACTGTTCGACCGAAGAAGATCGAGTACTTGTCAACTTCCTGCCGGAAATGACGCCGTCGGCCCGGCTGTCACTGCTATGGACGGCCAAGGAGGCCGCCAAGAAGGCCTGCAGCTGTCGGTGGATGCCCGGTTTTCTAGACTTGCGGCTCGATCTGCCGATGCAGCGGCAGGATGGCTGGTATGTTCTTGAGCTGGCTTTGACGAGGGCGCCCGAAGATCTCCTGCTTCCGGCCAAGCTCAGCGTTCTCGCCACAACCTTCAATGAATACGGCCTGGCCGTATGCATCCTGACCGAGTCTCGCCATGCCGGAACTGCCGGAAGTTGAAGTCATCTGCCGGGGTTTACGGCCCCACCTGGTCGACCGGGTCGTCACCGGGATCCTCGCCAGCGGCAAAGCCCTGCGCGAGCCTGTGCCGTTGGACCGCCTGCAGCGCGAGCTGGTGAACAGACTGATAATGTCGGTGACCCGCCGGGCAAAATTCCTGCAGGTGGGCCTGGACTCCGGGGCGATGCTGATCATCCATCTCGGCATGACCGGCAATCTCGGTTTCTTCACGCCTGCCACGGAGCCGGCAAAACACGACCATATCCGCTTGATCCTCGACAACGGTCTGGAACTCCGCTACAACGACACCCG
The DNA here is from genome assembly GCA_001799365.1 of Desulfobacterales bacterium GWB2_56_26. GTDB lineage: Bacteria > Desulfobacterota > Desulfobulbia > Desulfobulbales > Desulfocapsaceae > Desulforhopalus_A. The sequence goes on from MGTI01000251.1 coordinate 1,480, forward strand.
CCGGTTCGGCTCCATCCGGATTCTCAGCCCGGCAGAAGTCTCTCGGCTCGAAGAAACCGTCTACACAACCACCGGCCCGGAGCCTTTCGGCGAAGATTTTTCCGCCGGTTACCTGTTCCGGCTGGCAAAAAGTCGGGAGGTAGCGGTCAAGAGCTTTATCATGACCAATCAGGTGGTGGCGGGAGTCGGCAACATCTACGCCAACGAGAGCCTCTTTCGAGCAGGCATCCGGCCGGACCGAAAGGTCCGGTCGCTCTCGCAAAAGGAGTGGGCCAAGCTGATTGTCGCAATTCGGGAGGTCCTCACCCATGCCATCGAATGCGGCGGTTCGACCATCAGCGATTTCGTCAATGCCGGGCAGGAAAAGGGCTATTTCCAGATCAACTTCAAAGTCTACGGCAAAGGCGGCATGGCGTGCACCGCCTGCGGTGCCGTCATTGCCAAGAAAAACATCGGCGGCCGGGCCAGTTACTGCTGTCCGAAATGCCAAAAATGACCCGGCCGCCAAAGTTTCGCTTCACGGTGTTGCGGCATAACATTGCGATCATCTTCTGCAACGATTTGTAGTCAGTCTTGTCCGTTCCCAATTTCCTCGATCTCCCATAATCCGGATATTGTGCAAGGGCGACAGACCGGCCTCTTTGATTTTGGCGTTGACCTCTTCCCGGGTGACGGCAAGGGTCGCAAACAGCACGATTTCAGGGCGTTCATCGGTCGGTGTCGCCTCTACGGCAAGAGCCGGACCGTTGCCGTTATCGGCTGTAAATGGGCCAGTTATTGTCGAATTCTTTATGCCCGCCCGGGGACCTACGAAGCGGTGGCCAAAACGACCCAACTGGACCGTCGGACGGTGAAAAAACATATCGAGAGGAAGGAGTAGATGCAGGGCTCATTCGAATCGCCCTGAATGGGAACCCAGTCTTGTCTTAACTAATCAGGGGATCGCCGACCAGATGGACCTCGATCAGCTCCCCTTCGCCATACCAGGAACAACCGGGATGGAGCAGGATATGGCAGTTCGGGGACTCGAGCCTGCCGGCCAGCCGTACGCCGCACCGCCCGCCGGACAGGACCAGCACACCGTCCTTCAATTGCAGGACTTCATGGTGTTTGACCTCCAGCGGATGAAGCAGATATGCCTCCATTTTCTTCGGTCCGGTTTGTTTTACTCCCTGCATGGCCAACAGCGCAGGCCCTACCAGCGCATGCAGGAGGGTGCGTACGGCATACGGAGGACCGGGCAGGCCGAAGAACAGGGTCCGCCCCAGCTTGCCGAAGAGAATGGACCTACCGGGTCGCATGGCAAGGCCGGTGAAGAAAACAACGCCGCCGGCAGCCAGGAAGGCCTTCTCCACCAGATCATATTTCCCGGGCCCCATGCCGCCGGTGCTGACCATGACGTCGCCATGCCACTCCCCTGCCCTGGCAAATACAGCGGAAATTTCCTCGAACGTATCTCCGGCGATACCGAAATCTTTCAAGCTAACGCCGTAGGATGGCAAGATACCTGCCATAAGAAAAGAGTTCGACGACACCTTCTGACCGTTTTCCAAGCCGGCGGCGATAGTCTTCAGCTCGCTGCCGGTGCAGAAGTAGCCCACCGCAGGGCGGGCGGCAACCGTGACGGCATGCATCCCACACGAAGACAGCAGTTCGAGATGTTCTCCCTGCAGCCGCACGCCCTCCCCGACCAGCCTTTCGCCCCGTGCTATTTCGCTGCCCGCCTGGCGGATATAGGAGGCCCGCGCCTGCAGCAGGTGCTCGGGAACCGTCACCCGGCCATCCTGCTCGACACACTGTTCGTGGGGCACAACCCGTTCGCTGCCTGCCGGCACCACGCCCCCAGTCATTATCCGGCAGGCCGTACCCGGTGCCAACCGCTCAACGGGCTGAACCCTGCCGGCGGCAATCTCATCGACAATCCTGAATCCCCTGGCCCCATTTCCTGGATCACAGGGTGGAAGAACATACCCGTCGCGAGTCGATTCGGCAAAGGCCGGCACCGGTTTTTCGGCGGTGATATCGGCAAACGCCACCCTCCCGAGAGCCGCGTCGAGATCGGCATCTTCCGCAGGCATCCTCTGAAGATGCTCTCCTATACGCTGCTGCGCCCGCGGCAGGCTACAGATTTTGCCGCCGTCGATAGCGATCACTTCTTTCCGCATCGCTTAAAAACCTTTGAACCGCAAGAGCTCATCTACAATCCGTTGGGCACGACGGGGGCCATTTTGATCGCTTCCGGCCGGGTACCGAAAACGGTGAGTATTTTTTTCATCGACGCATTTCTAATTTTACTGTTTTTGTTCGTGTACATACAACAATCGAAGAGCACCGCGCCCATACCGGAATATCGTCCCATGCCGGCCCATACTATACTCATTACCGGGTGAACTGAAAGAAGAATCTGGTGTCGGGGAAGAGGGAGGAGTGAGGCAGGAGCACCTTCCTGGCGCTTACCTTGAGCCCTTTCGCGCGAGAACGGTTTTGGCGGTTTTGAAGATGATCAGCAAGTCGAAAGCGATGGAGAGATTCTTCATGTAATAGAGATCGTATTCCAGTTTCTTCAGGGCGTCCAGTTCCGAGGCTCCGTAAGGATAGCACACCTGAGCCCAGCCGGTAACGCCCGGCTTGACTTCATGCCGAATGTCATAAAACGGTATTTTTTTGACCAGTTCGTCGACGAAAATCCGCCTTTCGGGCCGTGGTCCGACTAAGCTCATTTCCCCTTTGAAGATATTAATGAGTTGAGGCAGTTCATCTATCCTCAGGCGGCGAATTATCGAGCCGATCCTGGTCACCCTCGGGTCGTTTTCTGCGGCCCATACAGCTCCGTTTGATTCGGCATCCTGGCGCATGGAGCGAAACTTGATGAGACGAAACGGCCTGTTTTTTTCGCCCACCCTTTCCTGGACATAAAAGATTGGTCCTGGACTTTCCAGTTTGATCAGGAGTGCCGTGAGGAGCAGAACCGGCAGGTTGGCAGAAAAAAGGAGTACCGCCGCAATCACATCGATCGTCCGCTTGAGCTGAGAGGTCCACCAGCTCGACCTGAAGCCGTCGGAATAGATGATCGAGCTGGGAGGAACTTTTTCCACCAGGATTTTGCCGGTGAGCCTCTCATAAAAGCTCACTCCCTGCTCGATGGAGATTCCTCGCATCTTGCATTTCAGCAGCGTCTTGATCGGGGTTTCACCCCTCAGGTCATCAAGGGCGACTATTATCCGTTGCAGTTTATGTCTGAGGAACAGATCCTCATAATCTTCGAGCCTGGACCGCACAGGCGCATTGTACGGGTTGAAAGTCGGTCGCCCGGTTCCGACAAAACCGCATATCCTGTGCACCGAATCTTGCACACCCTCCACTTCCTGGGCGATGTCGGCGGCAAGGGTGCCGGTACCGACGACCAGGATATTTTGCACAAAATAGCGATTTCTCAGGATGAAATAATAAGTTCCACGCCACAAAGTGACAGTCAGGCATATCCAAATATAGCCTGTCCAGAAAATGAGCGTTGTTATTATCAAAAATGGAAATAAATAATAAATGGCAGCGAGAATGACGCACCCGACTCCAAATGCCTGAATCATCCTGGTAAATGTAATGGGAAGAGTCAAATTGCCATTGACATCGTACAGATCGAAAAAGTAGAGACAAAGCTGAAAAATCAGCGTGACAAGCAGGGCCCTGGCGGCATTCAATGGCAGATCCAGATGAAAAAATCCGGACGTAAGCATGTACCAGTCGACGACCAGCAGCGACAGAAAAATGAGGAGCCCTTCGCCAAGGAAGAACACCATTTTCCTTAAATGATAATAGTTATTGAAGAATACCTGCATTGCGCTGGAGTATGTACTTTTTATTATTAATGTACATATTATTTGCTAGGCTCCATTATATCATCTGCCAAACAAAAAACAACCGCTGTTTCCTGAAAATTGTCGCGAGCGTTCTCGCGCGAGGCTGGTCGCTGACCGGAGTCAGCGCGCGCTGCGCACTCAACCTAGCAATTAAGTTGAGAGTAACAGTCCGCCACTACGATCTGTCTCCGGGACCGGAGATGCTAAGATCGGATGATATGGCAAAGCGGGAAGAACAGCAAAACCCCTGTCAGGTGACCTGATCAGGGGCTAAGGGTTGGTCACAGGAACCATTTTAAAAACCATGGTTCCTGTGTCTGGAGTGAGGAGTCAAGCAGTACGACCGATCCTCCGGCCCCAGAGAGTGGAGCCGAGATCGGTCGTGTGGAGTCTCTAACTTTTCTTAGTGATTTTGATGATCTTGGGAGATGCGCCGGGTTGCACGGATACTACTGCCGAGTATTGACTTTCTTCCGTTCCATTGAAGGCGGTCAGGACAAAATGATACGTCTCGGTTGGCGCAAGGCCCGTCACCGTATAAGATGTAACGTTACCTAATACTATCGGGGCGCCGCCTTCGGTCAGACCTGTTCCCGCGTAGGGGGGAGCGGTGTCGGTTCCGGTCTTGTAATAGAGTTTATAGCCGGTTACCATCTCCGGGTTTGCCGTCCATACGAAAGACACATCTCTGGCATATGATTGAATGGAGCCGAACAGCATGGAGGCCCCCACGGCAATCAGTACGAGACCGGCTCGATAAATATTCAACTTCTTCATTATCTGTGGTTTCCTTTGATAAAGGGTTAATCGTTCGATCTACTCAAGACATTGTCCCGATTTCATGGCTGGGCAGTTGTCGCGGCACCGATGACAAGGTAGCCGACAACTTCTCTATCGTGCCTGACCTCTTGGTCTTTTGACTGTTCCTCTTCGATCTTCACCTTGGCAGCCGTAGCGGACAGATCTTTGCTGCGCACTGTGGCAGTATCGCCTCCCCAGGCGGTCTGCATTCCGGCGAAGAAGGCCGGCTGCTCCGGGAATTGTGTTCCGAAGCTGATATTCGACCAATACTGGTTAATGCTTCTCGCGGTGGCACCGACTTCGTAGAGGAAGCCGGCGACTTCACCCTTGCCCGGTTCCAAGGCAATGTAGCCTATATTTTCCGGGATATGGGCAGTCGCCGTTCTTTCCATTTCCTGCAGTTTGAACTCGAAGGAAGCTCGTTTGACACTGCGGACCCTGCCTGTGACTGCGTCAGCTTCATTGTCCGTGACCACCTGGGTCAGGACGACCGGAATGAGATTATAGGATTGCTGCAAAGAAAACTGTTTCAAGGAAGTGCTGGCGGTGATCGTTCCGGCTTCGACCTTGCGACCGTTAGCCAGAGTGTGTACACCTTTTTCCATTACCATGTAATTGACAGTTTCCTGTGCATGGGTCCGGTTCTGGTAATCCCATTCCTGCAGACGAATCTCAAAGCCATTCCCGTCGATGTTGCGGATGCGCACCGTAACCGGTTCGTCTTCGTTCACGGTAGTGGGCCCAGCGATGACCACCGGGTTGGTGAAGGGATTTTCAAAGAGCACCTTGACCCATTCATGATTGATGCTCACCTCTCCCACTTCGATGGGCAGCGCCGTACCACTTTGGATTTGCTTGGTGGCCGTGGCCGTTGCGCCTCTATCGTCGGTAACCTGCAGAGTGGCGGTGTAGTTGCCCTGGTTGGCATAGGTATGCTGAGTCGTGGCGCCGCTTCCCGTGGTGCCGTCACCGAAATTCCAGTCATACTTGACGATGGAGCCATCCGGATCGGAGGATTGCGAGCCGTTGAAAGAATACGTCAAAGGCGCGCCTCCCTGAGTCACCGCGATGACGGCGGTGGGCTTCTGGTTTACGGTGGCCTGGCCAACGACGATAGGGGTAGTGACCGTATCAGTCAATCCACGGCTGTCTTCGACGGTAAGTTGAGTGTAATAGGTTCCTGCAGTCGTAAAAATATGGGAAACAGTTGCACCCGTCGCCTGGGAGCCGTCGCCGAACACCCAGCTGTACTTGACCAGCGGAGTATTGGTAGCGGTCGAGGAAGAACCGTTGAAGGAGACGGTCAGCGGAGCATTGCCGGCGGCGGTCGAGGAAGAAATCACCGCGGTCGGCGGATAAATCTCACTGGAGGTAAGGGCGTCGGGCATGGCCTTTTCCACTCCGCTGCCATCCACTGCGGCGATAGTGAACGTATGGGCGGCGGAAGAAAACTCGGAAGTATAGGTCAGCTGCCTGGCGGCAGGATCCGTAATCGTCTGGACCAGAACCCCGTTGTCATAGAGACGAAACCCGCCCTGATTGTCCGCGCCATTGACAGCTTGCCAGGTAAAATCGACACTATGGGTCGAACTGACGACAAAGGGGTACGAGGGCGACGGCAGACTCTCGGTATTGTCGCTGTAATACGCCTTGAGCGTAAAGTCGAAGGAACCGTCTTCCGTAAGAAGGGCACAACCCATCTTGGTGAGGCTCGGCTGATTGGTCGTACAAACCTGTACGCCTTCCTTGTAGAGCCGGTAGCCGGCGAGCTGTTTGGTCGGGTCGACCGGGGCGTCAAAGGAAAAATCGATTTCCAGAGTACGCTCCGCAGCTCCGAATGTCATGGATCGCGCGGTGCCTGTTGACACCAACGGAATGACAAGAATGAGCAACAATAATAACAGTAGATTGCCTTTGGTAATGCTGATTAGCCTAGAAGGTAATTGGGCGGTATTCACATGTTCTCCCGGGTGTTGTTTCGTAATTTCCAATAGCTCATCGGAGCGTATTGCTTCATCCACGTTGCATGAGTAAGAAACCCATGCCAAAGCACCATGGCTTCGAAATATTGCAAATTCAGCTAATTAGAAGAATTATTACAATCCAGTATTCATTTTTCCCCTTGGGGAAGTGTTACAAAGCGATACCGGAGATAAATCCTCCGAGATCTGCCGGACCACCTGTTCCGCCTTACGGGAATAGTGGTCAAAACGCTCTTGGCTGCTAATGAAAGCACAAAACGTGCCAACTCGGCCTAAGATAGCCGACTACCTCGGTTTATACATTTCATCTCAAAGTCTTACCCGACTAACATAATTTCACGGTTGACAGGCGGCGAGTCATCCAGGCGTTAGCGCGGTTACTAAATGGGAATTGAATGGCGATAATGGGCAACGAGGGGAGGCGAGGGATGTGCTGGAAATCGCGGATGGGAAGGAGACGGATGACGTCCATTTTTTTGGCTGGAAACGACAAAATATAAATCTTTATTATCAACACCTATTGACAGTTATATAGCCTAATGATATTTTGCTTATAGACTGATTATCATAGATATTTTTATAATGTACATTTTTAATTATTTTAACTTCCTGACATCCTTTATTCAGTTTCATGCAACCGATCAGCAACTGTCTTACCATAGATGTGGAGGATTACTTCCAGGTAAACGCCTTTGCCGCTCATGTGCATCGGGACCAGTGGCAGTCTTTCCCGCTCAGGGTTGATCGGAACACCGGCCGCATCCTCGATATTCTCGACTCTTATGGCATCAAGGCGACGTTTTTTGTCCTTGGCTGGGTTGCCGAGAAATTGCCTTCGCTGGTTCGGGAGATTCATCAGCGCGGCCATGAAATCGCCTGTCACGGCTACTGGCATGAACTGATTTACCAGATAGGCCCTGACAAGTTCAGAGACGATATCCGCCGAGCGAAAGCGCTTCTTGAAGACCAAGTCGGCGAGCGGGTCAGGGGTTACCGAGCTCCCAGTTACTCCATCACCAGGCGGTCGATGTGGGCGCTGAATACTCTAGTCCAGGAAGGTTTCACCTATGATTCCAGTATCTTTCCTATTTATCACGACACCTATGGAATCCCCGATGCACAGCGATTCCCACATACCATAGAGACCGAGGCCGGGCCGCTGATCGAGTTTCCCCTGACGACCGTCTCCCTGAAACTGGGCTGGAAGAAAATCCATCTGCCCATCGCCGGCGGAGGATATCTCCGGCTTCTTCCGGCAGGTGTGATCCGCTCGGGGATTGCCTCGATCAATATCGAAGAACGGCAACCTGCCGTGGTGTACTTCCACCCATGGGAAATCGATCCCGATCAGCCGCGCATACAAGCCGGCATGAAGTCCCGCTTCAGACACTATCTGAATCTTCGCGGGACCGAAAAAAAGCTTATGTATCTTTTTGGGAATTTATCTTTCGCTCCAATGAAAGAGGTGTTTTCACAACTCGGTGTAGCCTGTGCATAGATCCCGACCTGTTGCGGATGCAACCCTTACGATAGAACCCGATTACATCGATCGCAAGGCATGGGACTCGTACGTCGGAACCCACCCTGCCGCCAGCAATTACCATCAATATGGCTGGAGGGATGTGATAGAAGGCAGTTTCGGCCACCGGTGCCGTTACCTGGTTGCCCGCAATAATGGCGGTGGTATCGAGGGGATATTGCCGCTCGTGCTCATGCAGAGCAGGATGTTCGGACGATTTCTTGTTTCACTGCCGTTTTTCAATTACGGTGGCGTACTGTGCGATCGCCAGGAAACAGGCGACGCCCTTCTTGCCGAAGCGATGAAGGTCCAGCAGGAATTCGGTGCTGAATACACCGAATTGCGCCACACCGCACAGTGGTCCGGCCCACTGGCGACCAAGCGCCAGAAGGTCGCGATGATACTTGATCTCGCTCAGGATGCGGAGACCGCCTGGCAAGGTTTTAACGCCAAGCTCCGCAATCAGATCCGCAAGGCGGAGAAAAGCGGACTTACCATAACAGTGGGCGGCAAAGAACTGCTGGCCGATTTTTACACCGTCTTTGCCCGCAACATGAGAGATCTCGGCACTCCTGTCTACAGTTCGAAATTCTTCACCGAAATAGTGACTGTCTTCCCGGATCATACCCGGATCATTGCCGTGCACCTTCAGGGAAAACCCGTGGCGGCCGGCTTGATCAGCTGGTTCCGCGACACCATGGAGATCCCCTGGGCGTCTTCGATCCGCGAGTACAACCCGCTCTGCCCCAACAATCTGCTGTACTGGACCGCGCTGCAATTCGCCATGTCCCGCGGTTGCAGACGATTTGACTTTGGCCGCTCCACACCGGGCGAAGGAACTTTCAATTTCAAGAAGCAATGGGGAGCGAGACCTGTCCAATTGCATTGGCAGTATCTGTTGCCGGAGGGAACCGCAATGCCGGAACTGAATACCAAAAATCCGAAATACGACTTGGCGATCAAGGTCTGGCAGAAGCTGCCGCTGCCGGTAACCAGACTTCTTGGGCCCCAGATCGTAAAGAACATCCCGTGAGCATGCGCATCGACAAGATACTGCCGCCGGCAGTCGCCCCTATCGGCTTCAAGGATATTGCCCGCGGCATTCTTTCCATGCGGCAGGGCAACCGGGCAACAGCTGCCTTTACCGACACGCTGAAGGATTTTTTTCAGATCAAGTACTGCTATCTGCTGTCTTCGGGCAAGGCCTCGCTGGCCCTTATCCTGCAGGCGCTGCATGAGCTGCATCCGAACAGGGATGAAGTGTTGATCCCGGCCTTTACCTGCTATTCGGTCCCGGCCACCATTTTTCGGGTGGGCTTGAAAATCAGGATATGCGACGTTCTGCCCGAGACGCTGGATTTTGATTATGCGGAACTTACCGAACAACTTTCGGCCCCGCGGCTGCTCTGCGTGATTCCTACCCACCTGTTCGGGGTTACCGCGGATATCCCCAAGATCCGCAAGACCATCGGCGGCCGGGACATACCGATCGTCGAGGACGCGGCCCAGGCTATGGGCGGTGAACGGCTTGGCCAAAAGGCCGGCACCATGGGCGATGTCGGTTTTTTCAGCCTGGAACGGGGCAAGGCGTTCTCGACCGTGAAAGGCGGAATAATAGTGACCAACTCCGAGGCAATCGGCCAAGCCTTGCAGAGACAGGTCGAGGCGATCCCAGCAAATAGCCTGGCGGAACAGCTCGCGCTGGCCATGTACGCAGCCGCACTCACGGTGTTTTCCCGCCCCTGGTTGTACTGGATTCCCAGGTCGCTGCCGTTTCTCGGCCTGGGGGAAACGCTTTTCGAACCGGACTTTCCGATCAAACGGTTGTCCGCCTTTCAGGCAGGGCTGGCCGCAGGATGGCAGAATCGTCTGCAGGAGAATATCCACCATCGGGTAAAAAACTCCGAATATTTGGTAAGGCTTGGGATACAGGCTGCCTGCAGCCCGGAAGTGCTGTCGTCGGGCCTGCTCAGATACCCTGTTCTTGCTTCGGACCATGCCGAAAAAATGGCGCTCCTGCAGGAAAGCGACAGGTTGGGCTTGGGAGGAGCGGATGTTTATCCGGGTACCGTCGAGGCAATCGCCGCACTGAAAAATTCTCTCGTCGACGGCACCTCCCAGAAGGCCCGGTCAATCGTGGCAAGGATGATAACGTTGCCCGTGCATCCCTATGTTACCGACCGGCATTTGCACAGGATCGCCGAACTATTTGGTAAAGCGGCTGGGATCGGCGGAACCTGCGGAGAATATTCAGAATGAAGGAGCAGTATCAGGTGACACCACTCAAGGAAATAACGGGGGGCGATAAGCTGAAAATGCTCTCGCTGATGCTGTTCTGGCTCGCGCTTTTTGCCCCGATCTACCCGGCGATGATTCAGGAATGGCTGGCCAATTCCGACAATTCCCACGGCTTCATCGTGCCTTTCGTGGCCGGCTACTTTGCCTGGGGCAGAAGAGACCGGCTCGGTTTCGTCACTCTCCAGGATTCGTGGTGGGGGTGCCTCATGCTGATTGTCGCTCTCTCGCTCTATGTCTTAAGCGTTGCAGGCGGCCTGGCATTTCCGGCACGGGTGGCGATGGTTCTCTCCCTGTTCGGCCTGGTCTGGTGTATGCTCGGCAATGCGACGATCAGGATTCTGGCTTTTCCCATCTTATTTCTTTTGTTTATGATTCCGGTCCCCTATTCGCTGATCAATCTCGTTTCGGGTCCGTTGCAGTTCTTTGCCACGAAAATCTCCGCCACCTTAATCGCAGCTTGCTCCATTCCCGTGTTTCGGGACGGCAATATGCTCTACTTTGTCAGCACCCAACTGGAGGTTGCCGAAGCCTGCAGCGGCATCAGATCAATAATCGCCCTATCGATGCTCGCCGTTGCCTTTGCCAGCATGAGTCATACTGGATGGAAAGGCAAAGCGATGCTCATACTGATGGCCATACCGATTGCCTTGACGGCCAATGTGATCCGCGTCACCGGCACCGGCATTCTGGCTCACTTTTTCGGCGACAGGGTGGCAAGAGGATTTCTCCACGAATTCTCAGGTGTCGCCATCTTTGTCCTCGGATTCGCCGCACTTTTTGGCGTGTTCACCCTTATCAACAGGAAAACACCCGGAAATGTCAAATAAATCCTATGTAATCTGCCTGTTGGCAATGATCCTTGCGGCAGGAATTCTGGCTGCACGCTCGTCCCTGTCGGTACCTGTGGTCATCCGGACAAATCTTGAAAAGATACCTATGTCTGTCGATAACTACACCGCCCGAGAGGCTTTTTTCCCGGACGCCGTTTACAAGGAGCTCAATGCAGACAAACATGTCTACCGCCACTATGCCTCCAGAAACGGCGAACTGGTCAGTCTGTATATCGGCTATTACGGCACTGCCAAAGGCGGCAGGACCGGGCATAATCCATATGCCTGCCTGCCCAGCCAAGGCTCGGCGATTGTCGATACCGATGTGGTGTATCTCCGACAGACCGCAACGAGCGAGGAAATGCCGGTAAATTATGTGCTGGCCCGCAAGGATGGCATCGACACGGTCCTGCTGCACTGGTACCAGATCGCAGGCAGCAAGGTTGTGGCAACGGGATTAATGCAGAATATCGAACGGTTTACGGGCAGGGTACTCCACAATCGCAATGACGGAGCCTATGTGCAGGTAGCGTCATCTTCGTCGGATGGAGATGTTCTGAAGACGAAGGAGAAAGTGCAGCAGTTTGCGGAACGTATCCTGAATCTTCTGCCGGATTATTGGCCCGAAGAGAAATAATGCGAAAGTCACCAGACTTCAAACCTCCGGCCGAATTGTGACGGCGAGGCCTTAGTCGAAAAAGAGGGCTGAAACGTTTCAGGCCCCTCCAACACGAAGTCGAAGGGGCCTGAAAGCTTTTAGCCAACGGTTGCGGGATCTTCCGCAAACCGCGGTTACAGGGTTAGCTCACTTAATTCCCTGCAATCTTGAAACCGGTTGGCGCACTGAGCGGTACGCGTGGCGGTGCGGTGCCGACGGTCAAATCATCGAGCCACATGGTCTGGGCGATGGGAGAGCCGCCGCCGATCCAGGGGGCCAAGACGAACTGCGCCCATTTCTTGGTGGCATCCTGAGCGGTGCGATAGAGGACATCTTTGCGATCGATGACCTGAACTCCGTCCACCCACTGCTGCATGATACCGTTGGCCTGACCCTTGCCGGAACTAACGGTGTTCATCTTCAGATAGACTTCCACCTTGTGCCAACCATTGGTCGCAACGGAAGCCGTAGAGGCCTTCCAGGTGTTCATGCTGTAGTACGGATTGGCGGCGAAGCAGGTACCGGTTGCACCGGCGGCCGCCGGCGTATTGCAATAGGCGACGCTCCTGTTCTCCGTTACCGCGGTCAGGTTGTTCGGCGGAGTGCCGTTGGCGGTGTTGACCCTCATCTGATCCTGGATCGACAGCTGCGGCCGGATGGTATACGAACCTCCGATATCCGAGTTGAATTCGATATAGGTATTCAGGTAGTTGGTCGCCAGCGGCGTCCAGACGCTATCCAGATCGGAGAGGATATTGATCATATGCGGATGGGAGGCCTGTTGCGAGCCTCTCCAGCCCGTCTGGAACTTGACGTAGAATGAGACGTAGAGACTCTCGGTCGGAGTGAACTGCTTCCGCATCGCCCCGCCGTTGGTCGGCTGGGTTGCCCCTTGCGCCCATGCCCATTGCAGGCTGTTGCCCGACTGTCCGCCGGCAACAACAGTCCCGTGAGTGGTGTTGTCGTACCACCCTCTCGCGGCAAAGCTGTTATTGTCAAAGCTTTCCTGGAAAAGCGCGGCAGCGCCTGCCGCCTGAGTCGTTACACTTGCCGCAGACGACTGGCCGGATTCGTTACCGGCCGCATCGATGGCGGACACCTTGTAGCTGTAAGCGGTCGCCGGCGTCAACCCGGAATCCGCGTATGTGGTGGTTGTTGCCGTAGCGACAAGGGCTCCACCCCGGTACACTTTATACCCTGTTACCTTGACATTGTCGGTGGACGCGGTCCAGGACAGGCCGACCTGGGTGGACGAGGTCGCACTGGCGGTGAGGCCGGCCGGTACGGAGGGCGCGGTCGTATCGATCACCACCGCGGGCTGGGTCGTGGCGGTTGCCGCAACCGACTGACCGGACTCGTTGCCGGCCGCATCGACGGCGGATACCTTATAGCTATAGGCGGTGGATGCCGTCAGACCCGAGTCGGCATACGAAGTGGTTCTTGAAGTGCCAATGTTCGTTCCCCCTCGATAGATCTTGTAGGCGGCCACTCCGACATTGTCGGTCGAAGCCGTCCACGCAAGGTTGATCTGGGTGGAAGAAGTCGCACTGGCCGACAAACCCGCCGGTACGGACGGCGCGGTCGTATCCGGCAGCGCCTGGGTTGTGGCGGTTGCCGCAACAGACTGACCGGACTCGTTCCCGGCTGCATCGATGGCCGACACCTTATAACTGTACGAGGTCGAGGCCGTGAGACCCGTGTTGGTATATGAAGTAGCCGTGGAGGTAGCGAGATACGTCCCGTTGCGATAAATCTTATACCCGGTTACCCCGACATTGTCGGTGGCAGCCGTCCAGACAAGGTTGATCTGCGTGGCAGAAGTTGCACTGGCCGACAAACCCGCCGGAACTGACGGCGCGGTCGTATCCGCCGGAGCCTTGGTTGTGGCGGTTGCCGCAACAGACTGACCCGATTCGTTGCCGGCTGCATCGATGGCCGACACCTTGTAAGTGTACGCGGTGGAGGCCGTGAGACCCGTATTGGTATACGTAGTGCCTGTGACAGTCGTCAGATACGTTCCTCCGCGGTAGATCTTATACCCGGTTACGCCGACATTGTCGGTGGCAGCCGCCCAGGCGAGGTTGATCTGCGTGGCAGAAGTTGCACTGGCCGACAAACCGGCCGGTATGGACGGCGCAGTCGTATCGGGGGCAGCCTTGGTCGTGGCACTTGCCGTAGCAGACTGAGTCGATTCGTTGCCGGCCGCATCGACAGCGGACACCTTGTAGCTGTACGAGGTCGAGGACGTCAAACCCGTATCCGTATATGAGGTGGTAGTAGCAGTAGCGGCATACGTTCCGTTGCGATAGATCTTATATCCGGTCACTGCCGTATTGTCCGTTGACGCGGTCCAGGAGAGATTGATCTGGCTCGAGGACGAGGCGGTTGCGGCAAGTCCCGCCGGAGTGGTAGGCGCTTGCACATCGCCACCTCCTCCACTGGCCGGTGCCGTTCCCAAAGTCAATTCATCGAGCCACATGGTCTGGGCAATAGGCGAACCATCGCCGATCCAGGGCGCGAGAACAAACTGTGCCCACTTCTTTGTGGCATCCTGAGCGGTGCGATACAGCACATCGTTGCGATTGATAACCTGAGTGCCATCTATCCACTGCTGCATGATACCGTTCGACAGCCCCTTGCCGCCGCTGATGGAGTTCATCTTCATATAGACTTCCACCTTATGCCACACATTGGTCGACACGGACGCGGCGCCCGCCTTCCAGGTATTAGCGCTGTAATAGGGGTTATCGGCATAGCACGCTCCGGACACACCGGCAGGAACCGGAGTATTGCAATAGGCAACGCTCCTGTTTTCGGTGACGGCCGTCAGGTTGTTCGGCAGGGCGCCGTTCGCGGTATTGACCCGCTTTTCATCCTGAATGGCGATCTGCGGCCTGATCGTATACGGCGATCCGACATCGCTCTGGAATTCCAGATAGGTATTCAGATAGTTATTCGCCAGCGGGCCATACGCACTCGCGGCCAGATCGAGGTCTGACAGGACATAGAACATGTGGGGATGGTACGGCTTCTGCGAACCTCTCCAGCCCGTCTGGAATTTTACGTAGTACGACACATAGAGGCTTTCGGTGGGAGTAAACGATTTCCGCATCGAGCCACCATTGGTCGGTGCAGCTGCGCCTTGAGCCCATGCCCATTGCAGGCCGCTGCCCGATTGTCCTCCGGAGACTACAGTGCCATGATTCGTATTGTCGTACCACCCTCTCGATGCAAAACTGTTGTTATCAAAGCCTTCCTGAAGAAGGACTGTACCGGTGCCCCCTCCGACCCCGGCCTGAGTCGTTGCAGTTGCCGTAGAGGATTGGGCGGATTCGTTGCCGGCCGCATCGACGGCGGACACCTTATAACTATAAGAGGTCGATGCCGCAAGGCCAGTGTTAGCATACGAGGTGGTAGTGGCGGTCGCCACGTACGCACCATTCCGGTAAATCTTGTAGCCGGTTACCCCGACATTGTCGGTGGCAGCGGACCATGCAAGATTGATTTGCGAGGATGAAGTGGCACTGGCCGTCACCCCCAACGGGATGGATGGAGCGGTCGTATCGGATATCGTTCCGGCCTGGGTCGTGGCTGTTGCCGTAGAAGATTGGGCGGATTCGTTGCCGGCCGCATCAACGGCGGACACCTTGTAGCTGTAAGAAGTCGATGCCGCCAACCCAGTGTTGGTATACGAGGTGGAGGTAGCAGTCGTCAGGTATGTTCCATTCCGATAAATCCTGTAGCCAGTTACTCCGACATTGTCGGTCGACGCAGTCCAGGTCAACTTGATTTGCGAGGAAGAAAGTGCGCTGGCCGACACGCCCGATGGCGTGGCAGGAGCGGTCGTATCACTCCCGCCGCCTCCGCCGCTGCCGCCATCCGGCCCGACATAGGTCGTGCTGAGAACGAAATCGTCGATGTCCATTGCCTGCCAGGAAGACTGCCAGCTGCAGCCGGTTGCGTGGTTCCCCATGGAAAAGTGCTGCATCATGGAGAAAGAGCCCCCGCCGAAATTCCAGCCTGAACCACTGTACTTTCTGACACCATCCAGCCAAAGCTCCAATACACCGCTCGCCAGATTGATATGCCACTCCCAGCTATGCCAGTTGTTGTCCCATACCGCGGCAAGATCCGCATGACTGAGAACCGTCACCCAGCTCTTGGTATTCGTCATTATCTGCAAGTTGCCCGTATTATACAGAGAGCCGCCATTCTGATTCATATTCAGATAAATCTCGCCGGCTGAACCCGTGGTGTTGAGCCGCCACAACTTCAAGTAGTTGGAACCCGAGCAGGGAGATAAATCCAGAGCAGGCGGCAGCTTGGTGTAATATCTCATGTAGATATCGCTGTTTGAACCACCGAAGTTATACAACAGCACTCCACTGTAATCTTCCCAGGAAGTGCCGTTTCTCCAAGTTTTATACGATTTCCCGCCACCTCCTCTGCCGGGAGCCGTAATTTCGCCGGCATAGTGGGTAACCCCGCCGATGGTCGCCGACTTGGGTCCATACCACTGCGCCCATCCGGGTGGGGGACTGGTGGTTGCAGACGTACAGTTTTGCGAACAACTGTCAAAGTTGTCTTGAAAGATCACCGCCGCATATGCGGCCGGTGAAGACAGAAGCGCAAACAACACAAGAATAAAAATCCTTTTTCTTTGTGATCCCATTGGAACTCCATGATGCAATTTCGATTAAACCTGACCATTTCTATCAGAATAGTTCATCATTTTGTTGCAGCTGCGCACTTCTTTATCTTCCACGGTGCAAGGTGTACTGCGCTGCGACGTCACATTCGGAATCAAACTTCAGGTTCAATCAGTTATTTGCCCTGAGGCACAATCAATTAGCTGCTGCTAATCCAACTTGGATGGACCGTCACGCTTAGGTTCCATCCATACTCTCTAAGGGGAAATGCGATACCGGAGTCAATACGTACCATTCATGACCCCGAATCATCGCACGTACCTCCTGTTTTCATCTTCAAGGATGAGGAGGTGGCTCAAACATACAACCCAGGCTCAGCAGCACAAACCATGCCAGCATTCCCGCAACTGAAAGGTTGTCATGGCAAATTTACTTAATATCATAGTCTTATATGACCAATATAGTTCAAGGCGAAGCGCTCATTCGACCCTGTCGGCTCATTAAACCGTCAGGCATGATTACTAAATTGGAATTGGCATTAGGTTTGCAGTGCGAAATGGTAAGTTCGGATTCGGAGGAGGATCTGTCTTTGCTTTTCGGGGGAGGACGATTGACAAGGGAGGGGAAGAACTGACACCCCGTGTCTTACTCTTTATCTGTCTTGCGATACCACATCGTAAGCGACGGCCAGAATGGATCCGGTATATGCCTCGAAGGTATGCCGCTCCTTCACCTGCTCGAATGCCCGCAAAGCAAGGGGGGCATACGATTCCGGACGCGCAATAAAGTCGGAGACAGCCTGGCGCAGTGCCTCACTGTCTTCCGGTGGGACGAGGATTCCGGTCACGCCATGCTCGAGATAATCTTCGGTGCCGATGGTGGCCGTCGCCACCACCGGCTTGCCGAGCGCCATCGCTTCCAAAAAAACGACCTGCCCGGTGGACTTCACGAGTCTTTTCAAGGGGACAACCACCATCGAGCAACCATGGAGAAGATCGAGGTATTTTCGGTAAGGAATATCGATATGCACTTCAACGTTGGGAGGGAACTGAATTCCTTCGACGAGATGGCGGTCGCTCACCACAACCACTTTCACCTTCAGGCCTTCGACGGCAGCCGCCAGGGTGGCATAGTCCCGTCCGGTCCGGCCGGCGCTGAGGATGTACCCTGCCCCTTCCGTCATTCTGGGTTGAATCACGTTGGTGTGAAATGGCAGAAACCTGATGCACTCTTTCGGGAGTCCGAGCCGCTCGGCATAGGTTTTGATTTCAGTGCGGGCCGAGACGAAGACCACTTCCGCAGAGGCAAAACAGAGGCGTTGCACACACCTCTTTATCTTCCATATGATCCTGTCACTGAATTCGTCGAGCATGAGTTCTAAAATGATGTGCCTTGGCTTTTTCCATCTCAAGAGAGTCCTCGTCAGGCCGAAAATCTGCGCAGTCTTGATATCGGCGGTAATGACCACGTCGTATTTTCGGCATTGTTGCCAAAGCTTGACCAGCCTCGCCGCCAGGGCAGCAACCCCGCCGGTCGTCGCAACCGGTCCTCCGGTGCGAAATATATAGTCGGTCTTGCTGCGCCAGACAGGACACTGATCGATCTCGATATCGGTTAATATTTTTATGTCCTTATCCAGTATTCGACTATTCATACCTTCGCCCGATGGCCGACTGCAGCACCATTGATAAAAAAATCTTCGTATTGTTGCACCCAACGTTTACTCGAATGATCCTTATCTACAAAACGCAGACCGTTGGCAGCAAGGATCGCCGAATTCCTGGGATCGGCCATTTGTTCTTTCAACAGGAGGGCGAGCCGCTCATCGTCATCGACAGGAAACAAGAGTCCTGTTTTTCGGTGGCTGACTACCTCCGAAATCCCCGCCACATCGCTCCCTATCACCAGCACTCCTGCCGCCATCGCCTCCAACACGCTGACCGGCAGCCCTTCGGAAAACGAGGGCAGACAGAAGGCATCGAAGGCCGCCAGCAGCTCAGGGATGTTGTCCCGATAACCGGTCAGGATGACTCGATCCTGCAAACCCAATTCATGAATCAGCGTCCGCACTTGGTGTTCCGAGTTTTCGGCGTCGCCGGCAAAGCCGGTGCCGACAAAAAACAGGCGCAGCTGAGGATGGGTGTCCTTCAGGCGACCGGCCGCACGAACAAGGCAGACGTGATTTTTAACCTTTCTGAAGTTGGCAACGGTGCCGACAACAAAATGGTCGTCGGTCAGTCTCCACGTGCTGCGAATACTTTCACGAGTTCCCTTTGCACGGAATTTTTCAATATCCACCCCATTGACGATTTGGTGGATTTTTTGTGTGTGCCGAGAATACCTTCCCCTGAACCTTTCGGTTATAGCCTTGGAGACTCCGACCACCCCGTCCATTCCATAGAGCATCCAATGGAAGACTTTGCCATGGAAACAATTGGCTAAATTCTCTACTTCCGGCACCGAATGTTCGGTGTAGATCAGCTTTTTACCATGCACTTTGGTACCCAAAAAACTATAAAAACACGGCATGTAATGGTGGGCATTGACGACGTCTATCCCATATTTTTTGACGATATTTGCCACCTTCACCATGGCGGAAATATCAAGACCCTGTTTTTTTTCGATTATAAAGACATCCTGGCAGATGGCCCTGAGCGGCTCGACCAACACCCCGGCCTTGAAGGCTGCGACAAAAACCTCGAACTTTCCGGGGTCGAGGCTTCTCGCCAGATCGAAAACCACTCGCTCCGACCCGCCCGCGTCGAGTTGCGGCAGCACAAACAAAACTCTGGTTTTTTGCATGAAAAACCTCGCTTCTACAGACGATGCGTGTTCATCGACTGCGATCGACGTCGACCGACCGATGCCTTTCAGTACGGACCCATTTGTCTCCCCGATATAGTCCGGTCAGGCAAAAAATATCGATCACCGATTTCCACAGCAAAAACACCGGGGCATAGAGGGCCGCCCGAAACACACTCCCGGGAGATCCGGCAATAAAAGCCCCCGCAACAAAGAGCAGGAGTTGTCCGGCCATCAAACCTAGCGCCACGGAAACAAAGACATTTTTCATACCAGAGGATGGCAACAGTAAGGCAAGGACCAGGGCGATGCAAGTCAGATTGATCTGCAGGGAGTAGTTGGGGAAAAGCAGCGGAAATGAGGCATCGATTTTCTGCCAGTTCCGTTCTCTGATCCCCTTGACGAACAACCGAAAGCCCAAGGTCTTGGCGATACGGAAACGGCCACTCGACCACCGCAGCCGTTGGCTGGTCGCCTGGTTGAGCGAGCGTGATTCCTGATGAAATACCTTGGCATTAGCGGCAAAGCCGATCTTGATATTGTCCTCGACCAGTTGAGCGTAGTACTCCCAGTCCTCGCCGGCTGTGAAAGCTGTCCAGCCTTTTTTCCGCAGCAGTTCGGACGTGAAACATAGCCCATTGCCCATCAGATACGACGACCAGCCCAGACGGTATTTCGCTTCGTGATAGAGCTGGTTGCCTATGGTGCGGGAGACATACAACAGCTGGGTAAACCAACTGTCGTCCCGATTGCCTACTGCGTTATAGCACTGGATGGCCCGCTCGCCCCCATTCAGCATGCGGCTCAATTCACGCAGGATGGGCGGGTCGACGTAATTGTCCGCATCGACCATGAATACGGCGTCGAAGCCGTCGAGATTCACATAACGCAACCCACATGCTAGGGCTTGACCTTTGCCTCCGTGTTCGGGACTGTTTCTTTGTATCACTTGCACCGGATAATTCTTGCAGATCTCGGCAGTCCGATCACTGCAATTGTCGGCAACGATAAAAATCTCGTATTTCTCTTGTGGATAATCGATCTGTAAAAGACTTTCGCACAGTTCTCCAACCAGGAGTTCTTCATTGTGAGCCGGGACAAGAATCGCAAAACGGTTAAGAGGCTCAGCCGGGCCGGGCGGAGACTCCCGCATGATCAGGTAAGCGAGCGCCAGTCCCAGGAGATACACCGTCGACAGAACGAGATAGAGTATCAATGGCGTCAGAACGATATAGAGCAAAATTGACCACATCGCCAAACCTCTTTCAGATGAGTAAATTCACCTTTTTTTCGTAACGGCTTCTAATCCGCTCTGACCGGAGTAAGTTTTATCCTCTTGGCGCTGGCGGCCAGCCGTGAATAACCACCACGCAACCGCATAAGTGTTCGCCATATCCTGGGAAGAACCTCGAATTCCAGACCGTAGAACACTCGATACAATAAAGGTCGGAAAGGCAGATCGTAATAACCGACGAGAGCTACTGCCTGCGGCTTAAACTTTCTCTTGAAGCTCTCCTGGGTCGGTGTCGTGCCCACGCCTCGAAAGCTGTACCAGGAGCATCCCCTTTCCTTGGCCCAGCGTATACTTTCCCAGAGATAGGCATAGTAGGTGTGCAGCTTATTATACCTGGACGGAGTACCCATATGCATCGCCAGGCACATATCGCCGAACAGTATGCAGATAAGGCCGCCGATTACTTCTCCTTGATAAACAGCGAGAAAGAGTCGTCCGTTACCCTTGGCAATATATTCCTGCCAGAGGAGTTCCTGGTACCTCAACTGCCGGCACATGAACCCTTTGCCGACCGTAAACTGACTGAAGATTTCGTAAAATCGGCGAAGTTCATCGAGCGTTTCGGCAGGACGAATCGACACTCCCTCCTTTCGCGCTTTTCGTACGCAGCGACGCGCATCGCGATCGATAGATGCAAAGAGTTCTTCCTCCGTCGCGGCGCGGCCGAGGTCGATGCGATAGACATCCCGAGGCGAATTCCAGAACGACCAGCGGTGCTCCAGATGGACAAACCCTTCTTTCACCAGAGGATCCTCGTTTTGACTCACCAAATCATCGCGAACGTTAGGATCAATGCGCAAAAAAATGGTCCTTTTCTTCCGTGCTTCTTGCCGCACGCAGTGCAAAAGGATCTTAAGGACACTGCTATCGTCCGAACCATAGAGCGGACCCTTTGGCGCGTACATTATGGAAAGACCGGTCCAGGGAATTTTTTTAATCAGGACCAACATCATCCCTCTGACTGTATGACCTTCCTGGGCCAAAAAATAGGAAGGTTGCCAGCCGTCAATTTCCCTCACCCTCCCCCACGCATAGGCATTGAGAGGATGGGCATGGCAAAATTGCACAACGGATTGGTCCCAGAAGTCCCGCTCCCCTTCATCTATTTTTCTAATTTGCAAGGTCATAGCACCCTCGACGTATCGAACCGGGGAGAAACCTGCACCCCGAGAATCTTCCGCAGCCGTATATCACCGACTCTTGAAAAACCGGCCTTCTCGATGCCCCGGATCGAGGCCAGATTATCCCTGTGAACACACATAAAAACCCGTTGCATTCCTTTGCAGTTCAGGTAGTTCACGATCATTTGAATGATTCTCGGATAAATTCCTCGTCCCCGCCAAGCTGGCAGAGTCAGACAAAACTTTATTTCGGCCTCCCCTTCCTGAAGCGCCAGCAGTCGATTGCGGTGGTTATGAAAGTAAATCCAACTAATATGTTGCACTCCTGAGATATCCTTAGCGACAAAAAAGTCTCCGACACCGTCAAAGTCATGGCATTGGAACTCCCAGGGAAATGGTTTCAGTGATTTTTTGATTTGTTCAAGATCGCTCGAGTTTCCCTTGATACATTCAATTCCGGCTATAGCTTCGAGATAATGTGACTCAGCCTGCAAAACACTTTTCATGTAAATAAGAATTGGTTCATTGAAAAACAGCGTTTTTTGTACAAGGAAGAAGAACTCGCTCCCTGAAAGGTCTCTCAATTGATTTTGCAGAATCTTGCAATTACGTACTATGCTTTTCAAATCGTACCCCTAAGGGATAGAGGACATGAATTTGCAGGGAAAAACCTCAAACTCGGCAATAACAGTTTTCGATTGCACGACACCACGCACCGATGCTGTAATTTTCTCTGATGTGTTCTCCACCTGCCCTGCCGAGTCGACCGCAAAGATCGGAATTTTGGGCCAATAATTGTATTTTTTCTTTTATTTCCCGAGAATTTCCGGGCGGGATGAGAAGGCCGTTGACACCATCGGTAACGATTTTGGGCACTCCTCCTACGGCCGAAGCAATGACCGGGACCGCCGAAGCCATGGATTCGAGCAGGGCTAAAGGAGTGCCTTCCGTTAAGGATGGCAGGGCAAAAATATCAAGGGCCGGATACCAGCTCTCAGGATCGGTCTGGAATCCGGCAAAAGTGACATTATCCGCTAACCCTTTGGCTTTAGCCTGTTGCTCCAGCGCTTCTCTTTCCGGGCCGTCGCCTATGAAGAGTAGCTTCACCTTGATTTCCTCATCCAACAACTCCTTTGCAGCTTCAATAAGATAGCCAAGCCCCTTCTCGGAGCTGAGTCGTCCCAGATACCCGACCACAAAGTCATCTGGTTTAAGCCCAAGAATGCACCGTTTTAGCTCTCGGTGAGCCGCCAATTCAGCCGCCTCGTAAGGAAGCGATACCGCATTGGCAATGACCGAAATCCTGAATTCCCGAACGCCGCTATCGATCAGTTCTATTTTGATTCCCTCCGAAACGGCAATAATTATCTTGCACAACCGTAAGGCATATTTGTCTAAGAGGTTATACATTCGTAATTTCAAATCTGTGGCAATAAACCCGTGACAGGTTGAAAGACCGTTTATGCCCAACAACCGAGCTGCAAATTGACCGCAGATATCTGCAAAGTATCCGTGAGTATGCACCAGGTCGAACGCTCCTTTTTTCAGAAAGTCATGCAACTTTTGCGCTACTCGCATCACTCTCATGGGGTCGCCATTGGTTTTCATTGCGACAGGAACAGTTTCATAGTCATATCCAAGCTGGCGAAGTTCTTGTCCAAAATAGAGTTCCGTTTCCCAAGGCCTCACAAGAAGAATAGGTCGAATATCGAACCGGTTACGGTTGACTGACCGCAAAAAATTCAAGCTAACTTTTTCAGCTCCGCCGAATGTGATCGGCGTAAGTATATAGGCTACTTTTAATTTGGGTGCTTTCATGTACAGGCTGCTCCTTTTCAAGCAATCGCTGCAGTACGGCAGATAAAATGATATAGAATATCCAGTAAACCGAATATGCCTGGCCGAGAAACATGGCACTTACAATATGGCCAATGAAGCCGGCTCTGGTCATCTCAGCAATCCTGATCAGTTTTTCTGATCGGGAGTTATCTCTGATTTTCCCAGTGATATTGAATACGTTAAAACTCATGACACAGAAAAGAATTAATCCGAACACTCCTGTTTCCGCTCCTACCTGCACTATGCTGTTATGGGGAGCCTGCCATTGTGTCGAGAGAAGGCCACGTGCCTCGCGATCCCTTCCGACTCCCTCGTTGAAGCGGTTCATTCCTACGCCGGTTAATGGTTTAGCCATCATTAATCTCAGACCGATTTTCCATATTGTAATTCTGCCTGTTTCAGCGGTAACATTGTAATCATCCTGCACATCAAGAATTGTTCTATATCGTTCTGAAAGCATATTGAAAGACAATAGAACTACTATAACAGTCATTGCCAAAACAAGTTTCTTTACAAGTGAGATATTCACCGTCGTTGTTTTGACAAAAAATAAATAGGCAAAAAGGGTGCTACAAGCGAGAAACCCGCTGCGTGAGCCAGATTTAAGCAATACAATTACACATATAATCAAATTGGCAATCGATATCAGTTTCACGAAACTTGTATTATCTTTACTGAGGAAAAGCAAATTAAACGCTATGAAACAGATTATAAAAAACGCAATATCATTTGGATCGAACATATTGCCATAGGCTATACGTCCCTGAGAAAACTCCCCCAACACCAGAACAAAAATAGCATATATTGAAGCCCCGCAGCAGCACGAGAACAGAAGAAGGCGAATCTTCTGAATTGAATTTACAAGTTGGTAAAACAGAAGAAAAAATAGTACATGGATACTGCCATAATTCAAAATGTCCTTTAGCGATGCACTTCTATAGTAAGAAAACGGAACGCCTATAATCATGATTATTAAGAAATAGATGAACAACCTGAATTGCTTGCTGTTGAATATTTTGTCATAATCTTCCTTGGGATTCAATAGGTAAATTAATAATGTGAAAACACCAACAACCAGTGTAGGCCTCAATGATCCAAGAAAAAGCAGATAATCCTGCGGTCTGCATAAGAGGATAAACGACCAGACGCTGAACAGGATAAACAGTGCACTATATTGGTTCTTATCAGAGTCAATAGACTGAGTCTTTACCATAATCATCACGAGCGAAGAGAATAGGCGAACTAAAGATTATACCGGATTGGTTGCGGCCATCATATGATCTTTAAATTTTTCCTCTATTTTTTTTGAAAGTTGATCAACGAAAAACGATACGCAGAATATAAGTGATAAGGTCATCAACCAATCGATCGAAAAATATCCTGTCGGAGAAACAAATAAATACATATGAACTATATACATAGTGATCACCCAGGTTGATAGTGGTAAAAATATTCTATAGATAATTGAAGGCAATACCATAAATTTGCAAATTTCAACTGCCGTATATGAAATGATGAGCATAAATAAACTGCTAAAGAGCTTAACATGAAAGAAAAACTTCAATATAATCATCATAATCAAAGTAAGTATCAACACAGAAACTATGAAAAGCCGTGAGTATGAAATCTCATTGTTCGCCATCCATATCCCGACTGGAAATCCTGTAATTGTGAGCCAGAGAGTATATCCCAAAGGGAAATAATGGTCAAATATTAGCAACAACAAAACGGTCAAACCAGAAAATACGAACGAAATAGTTTTTTTTCTATTTAGATATTCCAAAAGTGGATAAATAAAATAGAAAATTAATAGTACGGTCATGAACCATAAACCGGCACCATATGGGCCAACCTGAGGAATCTTGAGCCATGTCCATATACCATGGATCCCCAGCCAACTCGCCACCGTCTGTATTGACAATATATTGTCTTTCTTTTCGATTAAAAAAAGGATAAGTAATAAAATATTGACGATCGTAAATGGAATGCCGATGCGATACAATTTTTTTATCCAAAATGACTTAAACTCATAAGAGTCTTTGTATCTTGTGCTGGTAAAAAAACCTGAACTAATCGAAAATATCAATAGACCAACCGCAGAGATTACCCACCAATGGCTCATTAACGGTATAGGGACGAGGTGAACATTCCAATAATGACCAAAAATAATTGCAATGATCGCAAAAAATTTTATCACACTCATATTTTTACTTAAATTGTTCTTATTAGCTGAATCCATATGAGTTTGAACTCCGAACTAAATTACCTCATGATATGTGAAGTTGAAGAAATTTATCAACAACACTCGGCCACTCAAAATTACTCTTCACAAATTCAAATGCTCTTGACGAAAGCTGTAAGCAGGAATCTTCGTCACCTAGCAGATCTCCTATTTGTTCTACAAAATCATTTGCCGTCAGCGCGGTTCGAGCACAATACAAAACATCGTGAGAGAAAGCGTCGAATACGGACAATATTTCCGGAGTCGTAACGATCGGCAGGCAATGACTCCATGCTTCAAGTATTTTGTTTTGCAGACCGGTTCGGGTAAATATGGGGTAAGCTCCAACAGAAGCAGTCAGCAGGTAGTTTGACATATCGTCAATCTCACCTACAATTTCAACATTTGGGCAAGAAGAACCAGCTTCCAGCATAGATTCGGTAGGATTACGTCCAGCAATGACGATTCTACACTGCGGCAGCCTGTTCTCAAGCAGAGGAGCTACGCTTTGTATCAGGAACAGTGCTGCTTCTTCGTTTGGCTCGTATCCATACACTCCATGAAACAGAACCATTGGCTTCTCTGAAGAGGTGCGTCGGCAAGTACGGTCGGGTAAATCGACACCGTTTGGAATGATTCCTATCGATTTGTCTGGCAACAATGTACGCAACCGATGCGCATCATCATGAGCTACCACAGATATATTTTTATATCGCGCCAGGAGACAACTCGTCTTGTTATGGTAAATCCAGAGTGATTTTATCGCCCGAAGAAACTCTTTGACGCGGCCATTGACTAAGTGCTTAACAACATCTCTTTTCATCAAAGGTCCGACCTCATCGATCATGTCAGCTATCGAAGATTCAACACATTCAAGATTCGCAAAATCTATAATAGAAACCAAACCGTGCATCAGAATTATTGAATCTTTGTCTATATGGGACATCAAAAGCAAACCGCATTCTTTAATGAAAATAGCTCTAAGCGTAATGTCATATTGCATTTCTCTTTCTAGCAGGATGCCGTGAAATTTGATGTTTTTTGAATCGGCCCAATGTATTGCTTCATTAATGTTTTCTCTAGTTACTGGAGCAAAACAATGAACCTCAAGATCATTTCTGCGAGCTGCATTTACCAGCAACTTATTGACTCTCAAGCTATATCCATTGAGTATTTTATGAGGACTTTCGCTGGTAATTGATATTATTCGGATTGCCATTATCTTTCGCTATAATGAATTAAATTTTAATTTACCTATTATCAATAAGATATTTGTTAACTTACATCAAAATTTAGCTAGCTTGAAAACAGGCACTACACTTTGCACCGTCGAAACAAGAATTTTTGCTAACTCCTTTATTTGGAATAAATTAACTCCATATCGAACGCTTTTCAACAAATGCAATAAAGCCAAATAGTGATCAAGTTGTTTTCTATAACAATAACTTAAATTTAAATGTCTGTCGTAGAGTATATTACGTAGTTTATGCATCGCGATCTTGTCATCCGCATGTTTGACGAAATATGATCTAAACAAAGTAATATGATCGATGAGAGTTGGGACAATCTTCTCCATGCTATGTGTCGTTAAACTGTTATCATGTCTATAATAATCACTGGTAATAGTGTTGCTAAAAGCAAACCTTGCTTTTGACTCCAGATACACTCTTATTATGAAATCCAGATCCTCAGCTCGCATAATTTCTTCATTAAATACTACATTTAAGCATACTCTTCTTCTTAACATAAGTGATTGAAGCTGAATAAATGATTCATCAAGCAGCGCGTGGAACATATTTTCTGTAATTATATGCAAATTTTTTTCGGTAGTTATCGTTTTCAAAGAAGTGGTAAATTTACGCTCAGCAAACCAATTTTTTTTGGGTTGCTTGTTCGCAGAATCGATTATGTTAAAATTAAAGAATATAGCATCAAGATTATTATACGACTCAAGATATGTTATACCCTTCCGAAGATGTTCCGGATGCCACATATCATCTGCATCAAGAAATGCAATATACTGACCTTCCGCTCGCAGGAGACCTGTGTTTCTTGCACCGGACGGTCCTTTTTTTCGTTGATTTTGTATAAAGTTTATCTTTAGATTATTGTGTGACAATTGAGTTACAATGTCGTTGGTATTATCTGTTGAATAATCGTCAACTATAATTAATTCAAACAATTGATATGTTTGCTGCAGCACGCTATTTATCGATTGAGCAATATATTTTTGTGCATTATATGCTGGAATTATTACTGATACCATAACGCTCATTTTTCTTTCTCATTCTTACGATTTCTATTATAGTTTCTCACGATTATTCAATTTCAGAAGAACTTATATCTTGTCGTTTCTTTACTGAGATAATATCCTGTAATTGCTCTTTTTACCATTCTCATACACACAAACAATATTGGCGACTTTTTTACTAATGACTTTATCAGCCAATAAATTCTTATTGTCAAATTCATGAGATTGATATCTTTAGGCAATATATGTCGCCAGGCGGTATATTTCAGATATTGCCAATATTCGTTCCGATAAGCACATTGACTAATCAAAGAATCTGGTTTTCGTTCATGTGAAAAATGAACTATAGCAGCATTTGCGAAAACATTCTCTACTTCATGCGCCTGATATTTATAATATTTATTTACACTTTTTAATATATATACATTAGTATGAACATTCCATTTTATCGGCAATGCATACCAAGAATTACAAAACAATGCATTCATGACGTCCTGGTCTGCATAAAGCAGGCTGCCATTTTTCTTTAAATATTCGTATGCCTTTTCTTCAAAATTACTTTTTCTCAACTTAACCAGATCAAGCAATATGACGCCGGCATTAAAATAGCTAAAGCTATCTGGTATATCCAATACCCTGTTTCTATGCCTTGCTCCAGGTTCTTCTACTGCGCCCAAAATGGCGTATTCCGGTAGCTGAATGTCCCATAGCTCACTCAGATCTTGTCTGACTATAATATCACAATCCAAATATATACATTTATCAAAATTCTTTAAAAGCGATGGCAATTGAAATCTTGCGTAAGTTAATCTCGATATATACAAACCTACTATGATTTTAAAAGGTTCATATTTTTCGCAGCTTATATTGATGTACTCTAGCTCGAAATGTCGCAATTTCTTGAGTAGCTCGATTTTCTCTTTTGTTTTATTGCTAAGTTTTTCATGCAAGAGATAAACACATAATATTCTGTCATCACCAAGATTTTTTAATATTGAACAAATCGCTGCTGCCAGATGATGAGCGTAATTATCATCCGATGCCATCGCCACATGTATTTTTTTATCAATCGTTTTCATAATAATTGATGTTGTTATTTCATATTTCGATCGTTGATCAGTGTCTATTTTTCATTACCGACTCACTGCAGTAAGTGCATATTTCATATATGCCTTCAACATCACTGGTCTTTCTCGAATTGTTTTCAAATAATACATATTGGCCTTAGAAAAATTCTGATCAAGATAGTAATTGTTGGCCATGCCATACAATACTTTGGCTCGTATATACTTTTCTTTTTTTGGGTTATCAATCTGTCTTGATAGCGATTGTTCAAACCCTTCAAAGGTTATCCCTTGCCGGTGATTTTGACTATCTTTCATATGAATTCGCGTTACGTAGTCATTAATAATGTAATCCAGGCATTTATCAGCCATCAATTTACATCCTGCTTCTTCCGCATTTTTCATTACCTTCCAACGCACATTAATCTCGTCAATACTGATGACATCTTTGTCTTCACTCAAATAATGATTGGTGCAGCTTTTCTCATGAAGCCGATAATTGACCATTGGTTCAGCCAGATATGCCACATCATTGCGGAGAGCAAAGAAACACCAGAGATACCAGTCTCCCGCATATGGCAGATCAAGAGGAAACTGCGCGATCTTGTAGCAATCA
>MGTI01000252.1:0-1480 GCA_001799365.1 Desulfobacterales bacterium GWB2_56_26
TCGACAAACCGACCAATTCGGCTGCATCCATCCTCCTCCCGACCTTCGCCGGCGTGTCTCTCCTGAGAAATTTCAGCTAGGGTCTTGCCGGCTTCGCCAGTCTCCATCGTATTTTTCGCTTGACAATTTCTGTTATTGGTTTTTAAATTCATTTATAGAAACATTCGTTCCTATATATGAAACATAAAGTCCTTATAAGGAAAAAATCCCCGCAGGTGTATTTCTCCTGGCTTGCGAACGAACTTCGAGCTTGAGGTGAAGCTATGAAAAATATTCTCATTCTCGCCACCGGCGGAACGATCGTCTGTTCCGATCGGGGCCAGGGTTTATGCCCCCACTATACGGTGGAAGAGCTGCTCAGGTGTATCGGCCCAGCTTCTCCGGACTGTAAGGTTGTCGGCAAAACCGTCATGAATATCGACAGCTCCAACATGACCCCAGGCCGCTGGCTGGCCATCGCCGAGACCGTTGTCGCCGAATACAGCCATTACGACGGCTTCGTGGTCACCCACGGCACCGACACCATGGCCTATACCGGCGCGGCGCTCAGCTACCTCCTGCAGGACTTGAAC
Source organism: Desulfobacterales bacterium GWB2_56_26 (assembly GCA_001799365.1). Classification (GTDB taxonomy): domain Bacteria; phylum Desulfobacterota; class Desulfobulbia; order Desulfobulbales; family Desulfocapsaceae; genus Desulforhopalus_A. The sequence goes on from MGTI01000252.1 coordinate 573, forward strand.
AAGCCGGTGATCCTGACCGGTTCCCAGTACTCGATGACCGACCGCAGCACCGATGCCATCCAGAATCTCAACGACTCCCTGCTCGTGGCCTGCGAAGATCTCGCCGGCGTCTTCATCGTCTTCGACGGCAAGGTGATCAACGGCAGCCGGGCGATCAAGATAAAGACCCGCAGCTACGACGCCTTCGACAGCGTCAACTATCCCCTGATGGCGGAGATCAAGCACAACCGGATCGAGTACAACCCGCTGCTCCGGCAGGTTTTTGCCAAAGTGTCGAAAGCGGCGGACAGCCTGCCGCCCTGCGTTCCGGCCCTTGAAGAGCGGTTGCTGGTGGTCAAGCTGTTTCCGGGCTTGCATCCCGGGATCTTCGATTACATCCGGGACAACATGAGAGGAGTTATCATCGAAAGCTACGGCACGGGCGGGATAGCCACGGATGTCATGGATCTGGCAGCAAAAATCCGTGAACTTACCGAAGCGGGCATCATCGTGGCGATAACCACCCAGTGCCTCATGGAGGGCGTGGACCTGCAGGTGTACGAGGTGGGGCGAAAGCTGCCCCTCGACCGGATCATCTACGCCGGGGACATGAACACCGAGGCTTTGGTGCCAAAACTCATGTGGGCCATGGCCAGGTCCCGGGATTTTGGCGAAATCAAGCGCCTCGTGGAGACACCGGTCCGGGGCGATCTGCCAGCGGCGGGCATCGACCGGGAAACCAGCCATCTATCTTTACGGCAATGATTGATCGGCCTCAGCTACGGGCCACATAATCATTTTCCAATTTCTTGAGCATCAGCTTTGAGGGAGCCCATGATCATCGAAAAAAGCATCATCAGGCAGGCCGCCGAGGCAACCGGCATCGGCGAGGAAGACCTGGCAGTATTCTTCGGCAAAGGACACCCCCG
>MGTI01000252.1:1525-1595 GCA_001799365.1 Desulfobacterales bacterium GWB2_56_26
CACATCGCCGCCATGGTCGCCGGCGCCCTGATCAGCGAAGGAGCCTTTCTCGAAGACGACTCCCACAGCA
>MGTI01000252.1:1618-1786 GCA_001799365.1 Desulfobacterales bacterium GWB2_56_26
GCAACGATCTGGCAGATCTCCCGGGAGGAGATCGAGGCCTTCCGCAGCGAAAGCCCCGATCTGTTCTACCGCATCGTCTCGCGGGTGGCGGTCGGCATCAACCGGCGATTGCGCATGCTCTCGAAAAAATTCTGCAGCGTCAAACAGGACACCGTGGTGATGAGCGGC
>MGTI01000252.1:1897-8232 GCA_001799365.1 Desulfobacterales bacterium GWB2_56_26
GGCAACTTCGCCCATCTGGTCGAGGGGTTGGCCATGGTGAAAAAGGCCGCAGCGCTTGCCAACCATGAACTCGGGGTGCTCGATGCAGCGCGGACCACCGCGATCTGCACCGCCTGCGACGAACTTCTCGCCGGCAAACTGCATGACCAGTTCACCGTCGACATGTTCCAGGGCGGGGCGGGCACCTCGACCAATATGAACGCCAACGAGGTCATCGCCAACCGCGGGCTGGAGTTGATGGGCCACACCAAGGGCGAATACCGGCACCTCCATCCCAACGACCATGTCAACTGTTCCCAGTCGACCAACGACGCCTACCCGACCGCCATCAAGCTGGCCGTGCTCCTCGCGAGTCGCAGCCTGATCCGGGCCCTGGCGGAACTGCGGGAAGCCCTGGATGACAAAGCCCTGGAGTTCGGCGACGTCCTGAAGATGGGCCGGACCGAAAATCAGGATGCCGTGCCGATGACGCTCGGCCAGGAGTTCAGCGCCTACGCGGTGATGATCGACAGCGCCGCCCGGGCGCTCACGCGGGCCACCGACGAATTCCTCGACCTCAACATGGGGGCCACCGCCATCGGCACCGGCATCAACAGTCCGCCGGGATACGCACGGCTCGTCACCGCAAAGCTTGCGGAAGTGAGCGGCTTTGCCCTGCGCAAGGCCCGTAATCTGGTTGAAGCCACCCAGAATGCCGGGACATTCGTCCAGATGTCGGCGACGCTTAAGCGGGCGGCGGTGCAGCTTTCGAAGATCTGCAACGACCTGCGCTGGATGTCCTCCGGCCCCCGCTGCGGGTTAAACGAGATCAACCTGCCGCCGATGCAGCCCGGCTCCTCGATCATGCCCGGCAAGGTCAACCCGGTCATCCCCGAATTGGTCAACCAGATCTGCTATCAGGTGATGGGCTACGATGCGGTGGTCTCCATGGCCGCCGAGGCCAGCGAACTGGAGCTGTGCATGGCCGAGCCGATAATCGCCTACGACCTGCTGCACGGCATGATGATCCTGGAAAACGGCTGCGTCACCCTGACTGCCCGCTGCATCCGGGGCATTACTGCCAACAGGGAGATCTGCCGCGGCTATGTGGAAAAAAGCATCGGTCTGGTCACCGCCCTGGTGCCGGTGCTCGGCTACGAGCAGTCGGCGGCGATCGCCAAGGAGGCCCTGGAGGGCGGCGGCAGCGTTTTCGAACTGGTGCTGGAGAAAGGGCTGCTCTCACGGGAGCGGCTTGATGAGATCCTCCGGCCGGAGAATATGACCGATCCGCGGGAGATCCCGAAAAACGGCAGTGGGGTGACGGTGGCTTAATGCACCGGTTCCGTCAATTTTAGCTACACGGAAATTGCTGCGGAGAGCTGCTTGGCCAGCTCGACCAGGAGGGTGGCATACTGCTGTTCGAAGGCATCCATGGTAAAGCGGGCGGTGGAGGAGTCGAAGCTCACCCCGCCGACCACCCTGCCGCTGTGCCGGTTGAAGACCGGCGCCCCGATGGAGATCAAACCGGGCAGGAAGACCTCCCTGTTGAGGGAATAGCCCCTGGCCCTGATGGCCTGCAATTCCCCGAGCAGGGTCTGCCGGTCGATGGCGGTTCGCGCCTGTGGCCCCTCATCCGGGCGGCGCGTGAGGAAGCCGGCCAGCTGCTCTTCATCCATGTAGGCCATGGCCGCCTTGCCGGTGGCGAGATTATACAAATCGCCCGCCGCGGTGAAATGGAGAAAGGCCAGAGTGTCTTTGGACTCCCGCCGATAGACCAGGTAGATGTTGTTGTTCTGGATCAGCCCGACATCGATATGCAGGTCGTGCTGTTTGTGGATCTCATCCACGTAGGGTTTGACAATCCGGATTATCTCCGCCTTCTGCAGGAAGGAATGGGCCAAGGGTATAGTCCGGATGCCGAGGGAATACGCCCTGCCCTTCGCCTCCCTCTGCAGGTAACCGTGTTCGCAGAGGGTATTGACGAACCGGAAGACCGAGGTCTTGTTGATTCCCAGGATCTTCGAGATCTCGCCCAGGCTGTAGCTTGACTTGTCGCCGCAATACAGGCTCAGGATCTTCAAGCCCTTGTCGAGTGTTTCCGAGATGTTCCCTGTGTTTTTCTTGATCATTTTTCGGGATAGAGTGTCGATTGGCCGCAGAAGTCAAACGCCGTCTGCGCTGCCTACGACATGGGACATGTACGTTACCGAGAATGGCAGATGGGGGAATCGTTTGGTTTCCCGATAGACAAATCCCAGTTTGCCATACCATTTCAGCAGGGCCGTATGCTCACCGATGACGCCGATGCTCAACGTCTTGACCGAGTCCCGGCGGGCCAGTTCCAGGATGAAGCGAACCAGCTCAGCCCCGTAACCCTTCCGGCGGTACGGCGGCAGAACCGACAGCCGGTTCAGGTAGGCCAGCGCCGCGCTAGGCTTTTCATAGGCCACACAGCCGGCGGGTTCCTCGTTGTTGGTGAGAATGAAGTATTTCTCGCCCCGGGCGAAGTCGGCCGCAAGCCAGTCCTCTGTGCAAAATGACGGGTGTTTCGGGCAGTTCGTGCCGCTTAAGCCGAATTGTACCGCCACATCGCTGTGCGATTCTCTGATGAGCTTGGCGAGAAGCGAACTGTCGGCCTGTCCGGCGGGTCGGATGTGATGAGGGGAAGCAGGATCCCCTGGCGATTCGATTTTTTTGTCAACCATTGCCGTGCAGCCTGTGCCGATAGGGTCTGGCGTGTTCCTTCAAGATCCAGCCGTAGGAGCCGCCGCGCAGGCGGACAGAGTACCAGTCCCCCTCCTTGCCGCTCACTTCGACCACATCGCCGCGGTCCAACTGGCCAATCGCCCGGTAGCGCCTGCCCGGGCCGGAACGGATGTTGAGATTGTCGGCCTTGATCCACACCTCTTCGCCGATTTCTGCTTCCCAGCGGTAGCCCCGCGGCGGACCTTCGATGACGATGAAGTCGCCGTCCACCGACTCGTAATAAACATCGCCGCATTCATAGTAACGGATGCCGTCGGCATAGAAATCGGAACAGTCGTCCGGCAGGATCCGGACCCGGGCCCCGACCGGCGCCTCGACCACCACATACCCGGCGCCGGTATGGCGGTAGTAGGTACCGAAATGATAGAAGAACGTCCCACCGCCGAGAGTGAGACTGAAGACATCGGTGGGAAGAGTTCGATAGACCCTGCCGTGATACGGTCTATGCTTAGACGACCATTTATCACGATGCTTCCGGTCACGGCCCCGGTCCCAGTCGCGATCGTCGTGGCGGTCCCGATCGCGGTCGCGATATCGATCATAGTCACGATGCTTTTCCACCACGACCGGCGGAGTGCGTTCCCTCTCAATCACCACCGGCGGCGTCGGCACGGGCACCGGGAATGGCCCACCGGGAACCGGAACGCCCACGCCGGGCACCGGGACGCCGGGAGGCAGGAGCTTACCGGTGGTTACCCGGCGAGAGCTGGCAAAGGGGTTATCGTTGTCCCTTGAATATGCCGAGGACACCGGCACGGTCAGCATGCTCGCAGAAATAATCAAACTCAGGATTCCACGAAGGGACGAACAGGATTTTTTCACGACGAAGACTCCTTTTACAGAAACCCAATAACTTGCCGGCACAGCCCGCGGCAAGACGGCTCATCCGGCCGATCATACCAGCCGGATGAGATGTACTTCAACCTGAAGCATAGTCACAAATTCTTGCTTTGTCTTCAACAATATCTTGCGGTTCCATGGTTACCACAGCCCTTTCCGGTGGTGGAACGGAGGGGCTCACTCAATACATCGTGCCATCAACCCGTAACAATCACCCCGCCGGAAGATTCCATTCTTAATACAGGCTGTCGGCGGAATCGAGGATAGCCTTCTCGATGGTCAAGCCCATCCGTTTACCCGCCTCGGGGTTAATATGAAAGGTCAGGTTCTCCTGGAACTCGACCGGCAGATCGGCAGGCTTGGTGCCGGCGAAGATCTTTCTGGCCATGGCTCCGGTCTGGCGTCCATGCTGGTAGTAGTCGAAACCCATGGCGGCGATGGCGCCACGTTTCACCGAGTCGGTATCCGCGCTGAACAACGGCAACCGGGTCTTCTCACAGGTTTTGATCACGGTTTCCAGGGCGGAGACCACCGTATTATCGGTTGGGACATAGACTGCTTCAACCTTGCCGACCAGACTCTGGGCGGCCTGAAACACATCGGCGGAGTTGGTGACCGGGCCATCGATGATGGCAATGCCCATTTTTTCCGCCGCCTCCTTGAGACGCTTGACGTTGGAGACGGAATTGACCTCGCCGCTGTTGTACATTACCCCCAGGGTCTTCAGCCGCGGAAGAAAACGCCGGACCATCTCGAGGTGCTTATCCATCGGCATCTGGTTGGAGACGCCGGTGATATTCGGGCCGGGGTGCTGGTAGTCCTTGACGAGACCTGCGGCCAAGGGATCGGTAATGGCGGTGAAAAGCATCGGGGTATTGGCCAATTGCGGGGCCTTGTCGTAGGCCTTGGCGCTGGCCTGGGCGCAGGGGGTGGCAATGGCCACAATCAGGTCCGGGGCGTCGGCGGCGATCTGGGTAGCGATCTGGCCGGCCGTGCCCATATTGCCGTTGGCATTGTAATCTTTGTAGTCGGCGGCAATGCCGTTTTCCTGCAGGTCGTCCTTAAAGCCTTTCATCACCGCGTTCAGGGCTGGATGCTCGACAAACTGGCTGATGGAGATCCGCACCGGTTCCGCACTTGCGTTGATGGCCGAGGCGAGTACCGCAACAGCAGCCAACATCTTGATAATTTTTTTCATTTTCTCCTCTCTTGGTAATATTTATGCACATTTGCTGCGTAACAGGACAATCTCATGACCTTTCTAGAAGATTTTCTCTGCTGCTTCAAGCAAATAGAGATGAACTGCCGGCCGGCTGCCTTTTTCCCTGACCGGAACAACCACAACAGACAATGACAATGCCGCCCGTTCTTATTCGCCACCTTCCGGAAAAAAAGGACAAGTTGTCCGGATAATGAGGACTGGAGCTGCAGGTCCTCTCCACCCCCCAGGACAAGTATAAGACTACGAACCGCACCTGAGCCCCTCATTCTCTTCCTCATTTTCTAACTCATAAAAGCACCACCTGGCATATGATATGCAGCTCACTAGGTGTAACGGCATGCACACATTCGAAAAATTGCCACAAAGTTGCACAGTGACGACCCCGTGGGCCTGAATCCGCACATACGGATAACTCAACATGTGAAGGAGCGAGCTATGAAAGCGATAGTATTTCGAGAGATAGGCAATATTCGGCTGGAAGATATTCCGATGCCGAAAATCGAACAGCCGACCGACGCCATAGTCCGTTTGACCGCCAGTGCTATCTGCGGTACGGATCTGCATATGGTCAGAGGTACAATGCCCGGCATGGTCCCGGGCACGGTGCTCGGCCACGAGGGCGTGGGCATCGTCGAGGAGACCGGCAGAAACGTGCGCAACCTGGCCAAGGGTGACAGGGTGATCATCCCTTCGACCATTGCCTGCGGCACCTGTTCCTACTGCCGGGCCGGATATTATTCCCAATGCGACACCGCCAACCCCAACGGCCCGCGGGCCGGGACCGCCTTTTTCGGTGGACCGAAGATGACCGGCCCTTTCCACGGCCTGCAGGCAGAATTCGCGCGCATCCCCTTTGCCAACATCGGTCCGGTAAAAATCCCCGACGAGCTGAGTGATGACGCCGCCATCCTGCTGTCGGATATTTTCCCAACCGGGTATTTCGCGGCGGAGATGGCCGAAATAAAACCGGGCGACGTGGTGCTGGTATACGGTTGCGGCCCGGTGGGACTCTTTGCCATCCTTTCGGCGCATTTGATGGACGCTGGCCGGGTGCTGGCCGTCGACCGGCTGCCGTCGCGCCTGGAGCGGGCCCGGATGCTCGGGGCAGAAGCCATCAATTTCGACGAAGAAGACCCGGTGCAGATCGTGATGGAGCTTACTGCGGGCATCGGCGCCGACCGTGTGATCGATGCCGTTGGCGTTGATGCCGATCCGCCGTCCAAGGGACCCGCGGCGGCAGCGATCAAAAAGCGCCGGGATGAATTCCAGCAGCAGCTGAGAGCTACCGCACCCGGGGCGCATTCCGAGGGTGACCACTGGAGACCGGGTCAGGCGCCATCGCTGGCACTCGACTGGGCCCTGCAGAGTGTGGCGAAGGCGGGGACGCTTTCGGTCGTCGGAGTCTATCCCGAGACTGCTCACTTCTTCCCCTGGGGCGAGGCGATGAACCGCAATCTCACCATCAAAGCCGGCAACTGTCCGCATCGGCGGTACCTGCCCCATCTCATCGAATTGGTCACCTCAGGCG
>MGTI01000253.1:0-4827 GCA_001799365.1 Desulfobacterales bacterium GWB2_56_26
CGAGACGAAAGGGCAGCTCGATGACCCCGCCGTCTCCGCGGATGACGCCCGCCACCACCGCCGTGTAGCGTTTCTCCACCTCCCGTCCGGCAAACTGTTCGGAAAGCACGCGGTGGGCCGCGGCGGTCACGGCAAAGACCATGAGCCCGGAAGTGTAGAGATCCAGCCGGTGTACGGCCGGCTGGGCGATCATGGCGGGCAGCAGGGCGCGGAGCCTTGCCGCGGCGCTGTCTTCCTTGTCCGGGCCGCGGCCGGGGACGGCGAGGAGGCCGCCCGGCTTGTCAATCACCATGATCGCCTCATCTCGGTGGAGAATGACCATCTCGCCGTACTGCCGGAACGGCAGGCGGTTATGCATATCCCGCAGGGGCCGTTGCCCGCTCATCTCGCCCTCTCTTCACGTCCGTCGTCCAGGCCACAGAGCATAAAGCCGAGGATGGGTCCGCATTTTTCCGCACAGGAACCGTTGAACGTGTCGTGGCGACGGCTGCCCGAGCGGTTTTCGCGGCCCCAGTAAAATTCCGCCAGGCCCACCGGCCGCAGCCCGTTTCCCGCAGCATAATTGAGCAGCTTTGGACCGCAGCAGTCGCCGGTGCCGGTGGGAATGTTGCCGGTGCCGGTAAAGGCCTCGGCAAGACTTGCCGTGTCTCCCCGGAAATTGGTGACTCGGTAAAGGTCGTGGATCTCCCGCATCAGTTGCCGGCTGAGCCGCCGCCGTTCTTTCCTGAGGGCAAGCCACAATTCGGAATGGGCAGGGCAGAGCTCGATCTGCCGGCCAAGCTCCTTGATTCGTTTTTCCCCAGGGGCAGTCAGGGCGGTGAATTCGCGGGCGTCAAAGAGCGGCGGCACCCAGCCTTCGACCAGCCAGAGCCCGTTGTACTGGCCGGAAAAGGCGAGCAGGAAAATGGTGTTGCCGTCCGGTCGCAGACATTCGAGGATACCGAACATCTTGCCCCGGGCGGGGCCGAAGAGCCAGGCTGTGGCGAGGGCGGGATCGGGGGATGGCCCGGATGAAAAGAGATCGATGGTGCCTCGCCTGGCCAAAAGACGCATCAGTTCGCGGCAGGGACCGAGCGTGTTGCCGGGGCCGAGCCGATGCTCCTTCCCGCATCTCCGGCAATAGCCGCCGCTCATGAGGACGGGTGCATCAGGATCAACAATTTCGGGCGATTGGCTCATCGGCGGTGGATATTTTCGAAGGAAGGTTGTTATGCTCGCGGCAACTGAACACAAAACAGATGTTTCGGCAAACGTTTTTGCTGTGTACTATTCCACTGCAAAGACTTACCGTATTCCGGCGGACGGACAACGGCAAACATGTGAAAAGGATGAGCGAAATGGCAGTGCAGCAGAAACAGGGAGCAGGTTTTCCGGAACTGGGACCGGACCGGGTGTTGAATCTTGCGGAAAAGGCTTTGGGGGTTCCCTGCAACAATCTCTTTCGCCCCTTGAACAGCTATATCAACCGGGTCTTCGAGATCGAAACCCGCGATCGTCTCCGGCTGGTGATAAAATTCTACCGGCCCGGCCGGTGGACGAAGGAGGCGATTCTCGACGAGCACCGGTTCCTGCTCGACCTGGCGGCTGAGGAGATTCCGGTGGTGGCGCCTTGTCAGCTTTCGGGCGGCGGGACCCTGGTCGAAGCCGACCAGTTGCTGTTCGCCATTTTCCCGAAGTGCGGGGGACGGAGTGTCGATGAATTCACCGAGGATCAGTGGCTCCAGCTGGGTCGTCTGTTGGGCAGGGTTCATACTGTTGGGGCGGCCGGGTCGGCCAAAAACAGGATCGTCATGGCGCCTGGCCGCTCAACCCGGGACCAGCTCGACTTTCTGCTCGAATCATCATCGGTCCCGGCCGATCTCAAGGCGCCGCTCAAAGAGGCGGGGCTTGCGATCATCGCCGATATCGACCCGCTTTTCCCCGCCTCCGACATGATCCGCATCCACGGCGATTGCCATTTTTCCAATATCATCCATCGTCCCGGCGAGTCCTTTTACCTCATCGACTTCGACGACATGGCCATGGGCGCGCCGGTTCAGGACATCTGGATGCTGCTGCCGGGCGACGCAAGCGAGGCCTTCGTCGAACTCGACCTGTTCCTCGAAGGCTATGAAACCTTCCGCCCCTTCGACCGCCGAACCCTGCGCCTGATTGAACCCCTCCGGGCGATGCGCTATATCCATTACATGGCCTGGTGCGCCCATCAGGTGGAAGGTGACGGCCTCACCCGCGCCATCGATGGCTTCGGTTCCCGGGAATACTGGCAGAAGGAGATCGCCGATCTGGTCGACCAGCGGCAGCGGATTGCCGAAGGCCCGAAGTCTTTCGGCAATATGCTGTAATTTCCGGGAGTGCATAATTTTGGATCGGGTAGGGGCGAAAAATCTTTCGCCCCTGTGAGTCCAGGTGCAGCCTTCGTTCTGTTATTTCATCAGAACTTCCATTCGAGCCCGCCGGTCAGGAGCGTGTCCTCCTGGTCGCTGGCCAGGGCGGCGGATAGGTCCAGGTAGAGGGACAGGTTGCGGCCGTACTCGGTCGACATTCCTAGACTGGCCAGAACCTGGTTCTTCGGGGGCTCGGCGCCTGCCACGGTGAAGTTCGCCTCCGGATAGCCGGCAAAATTCGCGGTGAGCCGGACCGGATCGTCCTTGAACTGGTGTTCCAGACCCACTCCCGCCCGGGGCAGAAAGCGCCAGTCCGCTTTTTGGAACAGGCCGGTAGCCCGCAGGCTGAGCGTCGAGGTCAGGGATTCGGCGGTTTCGCTCGCGATCTCTATGGCAAAATCGCCGGCCCCCCTCTCGCTCACACTGTCTTGGTCGAGATGGCGGTAATTGACGGCGGCCACGGGACCCAGGCGAACCGGTCCGAAGGTGAAATCATAACCGCCCAGGAGTGTCCCATCCAGGACATCGGCATTAAAACCGGAGGCAGCCCGGGCGGTGAAGATCGGCGTGGCGATAGCGCGCTCGGCGTTTTCGTCGAGGCGGGTATAGCCGGCTGAGCCGTCGAGATAGAACCCACCGTGGCGTGTACCGGCGTAGACGCCGATATGTTTGCCGTCGATGTGGCCCTGGCCATCGGTGTCTTGGGACAGGTCGCTGCTGCTGTAGCCCAGTTCCCCGCCGGCGCGGCCTGCGGAGAAGAAGGCTCGATCCAGGCCGAACACCATGCCGCTGGTGTCGAGCGTGTAGCCCGAGACGCCGTTCTCCGCCTCGCGGTCGAGCCAGTCGCCGAAGGCCCGAGCCCAGACATTCCAGGAGTGGTCCTGCTCCTCGGTGAAGTAGGCGGCATTTCTTGCCTCCTGCTGACGCAGGGCGACGATCTCGGAGAAATTCCCGGCAACCGAGAGGCCCGCGGTGGGGAAGGCGGTGTACATCTCGGGGTTCAGGCCCGTGAGGGTGGCGGAGATGCCGGCCGCGTCCAGGTCGAAGTCCATGGCGGTCAACAGCCCGGCCATGGCCCCTTGGGCCAAGGGCAGGATGGCATCGAGGGCCGCGCCCACCGCCGCTTCGTTGGCGGTTCCGCCGAAACTCTCATAGGGCGTTCTGACGATGACAAGGTCGAGACCATTCCCGCCGTAGGCAGGCGTCAGGTCGATGGTTGCCGAGGTGAAGTTGGTTTCAACGGAAGAAAAGCGGCCGCCGATGCCGCCGGTGGCGGAGATGATCCGCCACCTCTCGCCGTCGGTGTAGAGTCCCCGCTCTAAGGAAGTCCGCAGCCGGCTGCCATCGATGGTTGCCGGGCCGTTCACCCGCAGGAGGTCGCTGTCGTCGTCCGCGCCAAGCTGGGCCACATAGGTGCTGCCCGGCATGAAGGCGACCGAGCCGGTCACATCCAGGGTGCCGATCGAGTTGCCGGGCGAGACGGTGCCGAAGACGGTGACATCGCCGAAAATATGGCCGCTGCCGCCTAAGAGGCCGCCTTTTTCCACCGTCAACAGCGATGTCAGCAGCTCCCCGTTCACATAGAGGTTACCCTGACAGATCGTCGTGCCGGTGGAGAAATCCCAGGTGCCGATAAGCGTGGTGCTGCCGCCGAGGATGGCCAGGTTTTCGAAGTTGAGGTAGTGGCCGCTATCTGCCGTGCCCATGTTGTCGAAGCCCAGGGTGTCGGTGCCGCTGCCGCCATCGGCCGTGCCGGTGAGGACCGAGCCGCCGGTCTGGATGAGGGTATCGTTGCCATCGTACATATAAAGAGAACCGTTCAGGGAGCCGTTCAGGGTGACGGTATCGTCGTAGCCGTCAGTGGTGACAAGGCCGGTGGTGATCGAGCCCTCGCGGAGGTTGACGGTCGCCGGTCCGCCGCCGATAGCGATGGCCCTGTCGGCGTTCGAGCCGGAAAGGTTGCCGATCTGTCCGTAGACATCGACCAGAGCCGGTTGGCCGCTGCCCGAATTGACGGTGATGCCGGACGATCCGCCGGTAACGATACTTTGGGGTCCTACGGTAATCGTGGTGGGAAGACCGCCGTTATTCAAGGCATAGATGCCATGACCGCTGGTTCCCCTGACCGTGCCGCCAGTGGTGATCGACAGGGCTCCGCTGCCTAAATTCCTTGCGAAGATGCCGTCTGTCCCGCCTGATACGTCTGCCGCTGATATGGTCAGGTCGGTACCGTTATTGACTGCATAGATGCCTCTTCCCCCGCCCCCCGTGACAGCTCCGCTTGCGGTGATCGACAGGGCTCCGCTGCCTAAGTTTCTTGCGAAGATGCCGTCTGTCCCGCCTGATACGTCCGCCGCCGATATGGTCAGGTCAGTACCGATATTTCTTGCATAGATGCCTCTTCCCCCGCTCCCCGTGACCGCTCCGCTTGCGGTGATCGACA
>MGTI01000253.1:5034-31322 GCA_001799365.1 Desulfobacterales bacterium GWB2_56_26
GCCCCCCGTGACCGCGCCGCTTGCGGTGATTAACAGGGCGCCGCTGCCTGCGTTCAATGCTTGGATGCCGACCGTCCCACCTGACACGTCCGCCGCCGATATCGTCAGGGCGCCGCTGCCCCAGTTCCATGCGAAGATACCGTGTGTCCCGCCTGACACGTCTGTCGCCGATATGGTGAGGTCTATACCGTAATTGGTTGCCCAGATGCCTCTTCCCCCGCCCCCCGTGACAGCGCCGCTTGCGGTGATCGACAGGGCGCCGCTGCCTGAGTTCCACGCGAAGATGCCGTCTGTCGCACCAGTAATCATCGACGCATTGGTGTCGGTGAAGGTGAGGCCACCGATGGCGGTAAGGTCGAACGCTCTTCCACCACCGGTTGAAATGCCAAAACCTGGCAAGGTTGTCATTGTCATAGGGATGAGGGTGGAGCGGGTGGCGGTAGCGTCACCCGGCGCCACAGCGCCTGAGCAAGTATAGAAACCTCCTCCGGGACTGGGACCGCAGCTTCCGGCAAAGGCACGACCATAGCCCGACGATAAACTAACCAGCAGGGTGCCGGTTTTAAGGCAAAGGGTGAGGGCTTTTCCGTGCTTACCAATCATGACGCTTCCTTTTTGCTTACTCTATCGTCGTTATGACCTTACAGGGATTTTTTGCGAAGGCGGCAGGCGGCCGGTGTTTCGGTATCGCAGGTGATCAGGCTCGCTGCATCCGGCGAGCTGGGGCTGACGGTCATCGGACAGGTGAAGCCGGAGACGACATGGACATCGAACAACTCGTTCACCGAGCCGTCGATGCGGAGCCAGTCCACACAGCTGTTCTTTTCCAGATCGATGACCTGGATGCCGCACCACGGCTCTGAATCGGCGTCTTTTAACGCCTGATCGAGGGCAAGCCCCTCGAAACGCTTGTGTCTCGGCTTCGACAAACCGACAAAGGCGAGATTGCCGTGGAAGGCCAGGCCGCGCAAAAAGCCCGGGCAGAAGACGCGGGGTTCGAAGTGGCCCATCCCGGTCTTATCCTGCGGCAGCACCACTACCCCCAGCTCGCCGGTCCCGGCGTTCAAGATCCACAGCTCGCCCCGGTGCAGCCGGGGGGAATGCGGCATGGACAACCCTTCACAGACAACCCGGCCGGTCTGCACCTCAATGACGATGCCCCCATTGCCGCGGCGATCGCGCCAGCCGTCGATGGTGTCGGACCGGCTGACCGCCGTTACATACGCCGCTTGGCCGTCGGCCATGGCCAGGCCGTTGAGATGGCAGCGATCTTCACCGACCAAACTGGAGATAAAAGGCGGTTTCCACAGCATCTCAAAGCTATGAATGGGCGATACCGTCGCCAGACAATTAAAGCGGGTATTGACAAACACAATGCCCCCGTTGCCGTCGACACCGACATCATGGGCATCGAGTTCACCCGTTATATGGATGGTTCTCGGCATAAAACAGGCATCGAAGGTCGTATTGATCCGCTCGTGGGGTTTCAGGATATTGGCAAATTCGATGATCTGGAAACCGGCGGCAAGCACCAGGCCTCTCCGGCCGTTCCCGGCCAGCCCCATGGGCTTGATCATGGCGCTTTGATGCAAATGGGCGCCGCCGTTGGGCAAGGCCCCCAGCATGTAGAGCAGGTTGGATTGGTAGGAGGTGAAGGCGATGGAAATGTTCAGCCGGGCGAGGCGCCCCGCAATGCCGCCGGAAAGGGAGTATTGGACAGTTGGTGCATCCGCCGGCCGTTGATCGGCTGCGGTCGGCTGCAGCTCAAGTTTTTCTGCTTCTGTGCGGTCCAATTTTCACCGTATGGAAAAACATGCCATGTAGAGCGTCCCGTTGGTTACATATCCCTATTTCTACAAGTACCGGTTGTTTAGTTCACGCAAAAAATGAACTAAATCATGTTCCTAACTTAAACGTAACCCTTAAAGGACGGCGAAGATCGGTGGCAATGGTTGCCGAAGAGTCTCGTTTTTCGGAATGGAACCTTTCTTGGAAATCTGGTGTATCATCAAATTGTGAGGATTTCCAGTTCAGCTTAACCGCGCCATCCATCTTTTGGTCATACTCAGATTGTTCTGTTTGATCACCCTGGCCAGCTGCTTGAAATCAAAGTCGAAGCGTTTCGTCCGTTCGGCAAGTTCGCGGCTTTTTAAATAGATTTGAGGCCAGGGCACGGCAAACGGCATGGCCAGCGCAATGACATTGCCGCGGTCGGGGACGGGCAGGGTCAGGCATCCGGAGAAGAAGTCGGCGAGGGTCGATTTGATTGTTCGGTACCGTTCCTGGTCATCGCTCCACAGGTTGCAGCTGACGACACCGTCTTCATTGAGACGCTCCCGGCAGAGCAGAAAAAAGGGTTCGTCATAGATGGTCGGGGCCATGCCCTGATCGTCGAAGGCGTCCACCAGGATGAGGTCGTAGCGATTTCTTGCCTCCTCCTGCAGGAACTGAAAGCCGTCGCCGCAGTGGACCGTCACCCGGCGGTCCTCCTCCGGCAGGTGAAAGTAACCTCGGGCGGCGGCGATGACATGGGCCGAGCAGTCGACCGCATCGATCAGGCAATCCGGAAAATGGTGGTGAAAGAAGCGGACGAACGACCCGGCGCCGATCCCGACCACCAGGATCCTTTCCGGTGCAGGCTGGATGAAAAGGGCGGCGGCCATGTAGCGGGTGTAGGAGAGGACCAGCTCATGGGGGCGGCTGAGCGACATCCGGCTCTGCAGGTGGCCGGAGCCGAAATAGAGAGAGCGGTGATCACCGTTATCGAAGATTTTTACCAGATGACCGTTCCAGTAGTTGCTGTGGATCATCAGGCCTGGCGTATCGGACATAGCGGTATCTGTCGGGTTCCTGTGGGCGACGGGGAATTGAAAAAATATAAAGAAAGCTTCATGCTTCGGTAACTGCCGGTGCAACCTTCATTATACCCGCAATGACCGCGGTACTGAACAGGTAATCGGCAGCCTCCCGGGAATTGCCCGTAAAGTACTTGACTGTTTCCTTTGTCATTTGGCATACTACAAGAGGATAATAAGCAGTTCTTGCACCGTACGGGCATTAGTACCTTAGAAATTCATTTCTTGTTTTTTAGAAAGAATTTCGTGAAGGTACTTATCCCCCCTTGTGGGGGGTTGAAGAGGAGCAACCCTTGCAGAAAAACGAGCAGAAAAAAAAGATTCTCATCATGGACGATGAGGATATGGTCGGGGAAATAGCCTGTCAGATGCTTGAGTTTCTGGGCTTTGCCGCCGCCTGGGTGGCAAACGGGGCGGATGCCGTGGGCGAGTACCGGAAGCAGAAGGAAGCAGGGCTTGGCTATGCGGCGGTTATAATGGATCTCACGATCCCCGGCGGCATGGGCGGGAAAGAGGCCGTCGCCGAAATTCTGGCCATCGACCCTGAGGCGAAAGTCTTTGTTTCCAGCGGTTATTCCAGCGATCCGATCATGGTCGATTATCAGGATTACGGCTTTGCCGGGGCCATCGCCAAACCCTTCGATCTGGCGGCGATGCAGGAAATACTTGCAACCCTGAGCTGAATTTCCGTCCCGTCCGGCAGACAATTTTCCCGTGACCGACTCCACCATCAAATACCTCTACTTCACCACCATTGTGACCTTCTGCTCGCTCTATGCGGCGCAGCCGATCCAGCCGGTGTTCAAGAGCGAATTCCAACTCAGCCATTTGCAGGCGATCCTCTTTACCACCCTGATGATGGCCCCTTTGGGCGTGGCTCCTCTGGTCTACGGCTATCTCCTCGAATCCTTCTCCGCTAAGGTGATGCTCCGCTGGGCGCTGTTTTTTCTCGGCATCCTGGAGCTTTTTTTCGCCATGGCCGATAACTACTTCAGCCTGCTCGCCATACGCGCCGTGCAGGGACTGATGATCCCGGCCATCCTTACCTCGCTGATGAGCTATATCAGCTACACTTCACCGCGGGAGAAGGTGCAGCATGCTATTGCCGCCTATATTGCCGCAACCATCGTCGGCGGTTTTCTCGGCCGCTTTCTTTCGGGGCTCTTCACCGACCTGTTCGGCTGGCGGTTTTTCTTCTTCGTGCTTGGCCTGCTGCTGCTGTTGAACTGCTATCTGCTGCGGGGCATGGCCAGGGACGCCAAGCTGAAATACGCCCGGCCGAAATTGCGCGAGATCACAGGCTTATTGAAATCCAGGGAATTTTTCTTGATCTATGCTTCCATCTTCTGCCTGTTTTTCGCCTTCGCCGCGATGATGAATTTTCTGCCCTTCGAGCTCAAACAGATCAATCCGTCATCGAAGGAAACCGGCGTAGGGCTGCTCTATCTCGGCTACAGCATGGGCCTTCTGGTGTCACTCAATACCGGGCGGATCATCCGGTTTTTCGGCAACGAAGCCGATGCCATCAGGGCGGGGATATTGATTTTTGCCCTCGGGACCCTTTCCTTTATGATCGAGACCTATTCGGTGATGTTTCTCGGCATGTTCGTTTTCTGCGCCGGGCTCTTTACCGCCCATTCGCTGCTCTCCGGCCTCGTCAATCGACTGGCCAGGGACAACAAGGCTATCGCCAACGGCCTCTATATTTCCTTCTATTACACCGGCGGGACGCTCGGCTCGGTGCTGCCGGCGGTGATCTTCCAGCGCTACGGCTGGCAGGCCTTTCTGGTGCAGCTCCTGGTCATGATCGGCCTGGCCTTCCTATTTGCCCGCCGGCTAAAGAGCGCGGTGGCGGCGGAGAGGGGATGAAGGAGAGTCAAGATACCGCGTCCTCGATGACCAGCATCTTCTTCCAGGCCCCCTGCCGGAAGCGCCAGGCAGCGAGAACGAACAGCACAGTGACGAAAAAGAGCACCCACAGCCAGGCGGTGGTGACGGTGATCTGCAGGTACTGCACCCCGATATAAACCGGCAGCACCAGGCAGGCAGGCGAGGCCAGCGCCACGGCCAACATCATGAACCGGGTATCGCCCGCGCCGCGCAGGGCGCCGCTGAGGACCATGTACAAGGCGTCGCAGAACAGATAGGCAGCGACGATCTTCAGGAGGTCCCGGCCGATGACGGTCACCGCCTGCCGGACATCGGCATCGCCCGAACCCGAGGCGAGAAATGGCGAGAGGGCTGTATCCGGGGCCATGAGAAACATCAGGTCGATCGCCAGGATATAGAGGAGCAGCAACTGGCAGCTGCTGCGCACCAATCTTCCGGCCATGGCCGGATTGCCCCGGCCGAGGGCCTGGCCCACCAGGATGCTGACCCCCTGGGAGACGCCCATGGAGGGCATGAAGGCCAGGGCATTGATGGACAGCACGATGTTGGTGGCGGCCAGTTCGACCCTGCCGATCCGACCGACCAGCAGGATAAAGAAGGTAAAGGCCAGGATATCCATGGTAAACTGGCACGAGCCGGGAATGCCGAAACGCATGAGCCGGACGAAAATCTCCCGGTCGAATCGCCAATGGCTGAAGACGGCAAACCGGCGGTTGTTGGCCTGAGTGAAGACCAGGGCGGCAAGACAGACGACATTGACGCCCCAGGCGACGACCGTGGCGATGGCCGCCCCTTTGATACCCATTTCCGGCATGCCCCATTTACCGAAGATGAGGGCGTAATCGAGCGGAATGTTGGCCAGGACGCCGAGGAGGGTAATGATCATCACCGGCCTGGTAATGCCTCGGCCGGAAAAAAAAGCCGAAAGGGTTATCATCATCATATGAAGCACGGCGCCCTGGCAGAGGATGGAGAAGTAGATTTCCTCCAGCGCCCGCACTTCCTGAGGGTGGCCGGCGAGAGCGAAGAGAGGCTTCGTCACAAAAAGGGCCAGCAGCCCGAGCAGGAGGCCTGAGGCCAGGGAGAAATGGATTCCCTGCCATAGTACCGTACCGATCTTGCGATGATCGCCTCGGCCGGTATACTGGGCGATGAAGACGCCGATGTAGCCGCCGATC
This sequence comes from Desulfobacterales bacterium GWB2_56_26, assembly GCA_001799365.1. Lineage (GTDB taxonomy): Bacteria > Desulfobacterota > Desulfobulbia > Desulfobulbales > Desulfocapsaceae > Desulforhopalus_A. Next base: position 10,958 of record MGTI01000253.1, read on the forward strand.
CCGCCCAGGAAGGCGATGGGAAGATACGAGACGATGCCGGCGGGCAGGGCCGCGGAGATGGCATCGATGCTGTAGTTGGCAAGGAAGACCCGATCGGTGAATTCCATCAGCGTCGTGGCCGACAGGCTGAGGACCAGCGGCAGGCAGACCCGGAGGACCTCCCGGTAGTGGTTCTTCCGCCAGATTTTACGAAGGAATTCAGTCATAGTTCAGGTTAAAAGAAGATATCAACCGATTGTCGAGATTGCGGATTATGTTCATACACCAAGAAAAAATTTGATGAAACAGGTAATCATCGATAAAGAAAGATGCACGGGATGCGGGATCTGCGCGGCCAACTGCCCTGATCGGACGATCCATGTTGCTGACGGTATCGCCTTGCACAATGGCACCGACTGCCTCCTCTGCGGCCACTGCCGGGCGGTCTGTCCGGCCGACGCCATCCGTCTGCCGGACCAGTCCGAGCTGCTGGGCCTTGCCACTATCACCGAGAAGACGGCGGTGGTGGCGCCGGGAACAACAGACTGTGCAGAGTTGGTCGCCCTCATGCGCTCCCGCCGTTCCTGCCGGAATTACCTGCCGCAGACGGTACCGCTGGATAGGCTGGTCGACTTGGTGAAAATCGGCACCACCGCGCCCTCCGGCACCAACAGCCAGGGCTGGAATTTCGTCATCCTGCCAACCCGGGAGGACCTGTTGGTTCTGGGCGGGCTGGTGGCCGACTACTATCGAAAACTGAACCGGCTGGCGGCCAACCCTCTGCTCCGCCTGGCGGTGAAATACCTGGCCGGCGATAGCCTGGGGCGGTATTACCGCAACTATTATGTTTCGGTGGCCGAAGCCCTGCGGGAATGGGATGAAGAGGGGACAGACCGGCTCTTTCATGGCGCAGTCGCAGCAATCTTAGTCACCGGCCGTAAGGACGCCAGCTGTCCGGCCGAGGATGCGCTGCTGGCCACGGAGAATATCCTCCTTGCCGCCCATGCCATGGGCCTTGGCAGCTGCCTGATCGGATTTGCGGTGGAGGCGATGCGTCGCACCCCGGCGATGAAGGAGAAGATGGAGATCCCGGCCGCCGAGGAGATCTACAGCGTCATCGCCCTCGGAATTCCTGCGGTGCATTATGTACGGCCGGCAGGCCGGAAGAAGGTCGTGCCGCGGATCATGCGGCCGGCGGCAGTAACGGGACACAAGTAACGGAGCAATGGGACAGGGACAGGATTCGATGGAGAAAAACGTGGAGACCGTACAACATTTACGGGTGGTGCTTTTTTCGTTCGGCTTCAAGTACGGTCCGCCGGTTGACGTCAATTTCCTGTGGGATGTGCGCATCCTGCCGAATCCCCACTGGGTACCGGAACTGCGGCCGGGAACCGGCCTGGAACCGCAGGTCGCCGACTATGCCCTGGAAAGCGCGGCAGGCCGGCAGTTCTGGCACCATCTTGCGCCCCTTTTGGATTTTCTTGTCGAACAGAGCCTTGCCGCCGAAAAGGACGTCCTGCGGATCGCTGTCGGCTGCACCGGCGGCAGGCACAGGTCGGTGGCCGTCGCCGAAAAAATCGCCGCCCATCTGGCCGGCTCTTGCGCCGGGAAACCGGTGGATCTGACGGTCTTCCACCGGGATATCGACCGGGACGGCCGGCGGTGATACATCCACCTCTTCCAGGCGATGCCCCTGCCTGTCCTGATAGCTTTCGTCGTTATTGCCTCGGCTTGCGCTCGTTTCTCTCCTGCAAGGCTTTTTCATCGAGGGAATTGCGCTCTTGGGCGGCGAAATAGGCCCGGGGGTCCTGTTTCAGATCGGCAAAACTTTTGCCGAATTCATTCTTTTTCTGATCAAGGCACCTTTCTTTAGCCCTTTTTCTGGTGCGCTCACGGCACTGTTGCAGCGCATTCTCATACTTCTCCGCCAGGAGAATCTTTTCCGCGCTTATTCTTTTTTGCAGGGGCATTTTGGCTTCGCCACCTTGGCCGAAGGCGGGGGTGTTGCAGAGCAGCAGGGCGGTCAGCAGCAGCAATATCTTCATAGTCATACCTTCAGGTTTTATTTCCGCTTTTTAGTGCCTTGGAAATTCAAGGAAGGCCACCTGGGAACATTCTACCCTGGTCTCCCCATGCAGGCTGGGTAATTTTTACCTAGTTCAGTAAAGTTTTTCCGTTGCGGATGTTTCTTCTATGCTTAGTTTATTCGAAAAATCAACAAGATGAATGCTTTTTTTCGACATGGCATCCAGGTTGCTTTACCAATGGCAAAGGCAATGACGGCGAAATGAGTGAAATTTCGTCGCATGAAACAAAGGTAAACTCAACTGTTCGCAAGGAACAGGCAATCTAACCAAGGAGACAGATATGAAAAAGCAAATCGTCGCAATCGCTCTTGTTGCAGGTCTTTCGATGGCAACCGTCGCCTCCGCCCAGTGGGGCAGGGGCGGTCATTGGGGTGGCAATGGTCGGGGCGACTATTGGGATTGTCCTATGCAGGGCCAGATGATGCAGGGACCGATGATGCAGCAGCTCGATCCGGATACCAGAGCTAAAGTCACCAAGTTTTTTAAGGATAACCAGGCATTGCAAAAACAGATGACGATGAAACGGGCGGAAAAGCAGGCGCTCATGCAAAGCGACAAGCCCGATCCGCAGGCCGTGGCCAAGGTGGCGGGCGAACTCTTCGACCTGCGGACGGCAATGCATGAAAAGGCCGAGGCTGCCGGTGTGTCCCAGTATCTCGGACCGATGGGCGGCCGGGGCATGGGCCGCGGCATGGGTGGCGGTATGATGGGACCCGGCGGTCCGGGTGCCGGACAAGGCGCGGCCGGTGGCGGAAATCCGGGGGCGGCCGGGAACGCTCCGCAGCAGTAACGGCTTATCCGACCACTCACGGTCGATAACGATCCTCCCAGGCCCCGCACGCGAATCTTTCCTCTTCCCCTCAGGAGACGAAGCCGCGTGCGGGGTTTTTTTGTTGTGGAGCCGAGCCCTGTTGAGGAGTATGATGATCGCAGGGCGAAAGGTTTTTCGCCCCTACGGCCGATCCGGGCCTCTTCGCATGTATCCCGTTTTTTTCATCCCTGCCACAGGTGAAAGATATGAAGATCATCTCGTTGCCCTGTTCCTTCGACAACTACTCCTATCTCCTGATCTGCGAAGAAACCGGCATCGCCGCGGTTGTCGATCCGGCGGAATATTATCCCATTTCCTGCGCGGTGGCAGACGCGGGAGTCTCTTTGCGGGCAATTCTCTGCACCCATCATCACGCCGATCATATCGGTGGACTGGATGATCTGCTGGAGGAGTTTTCGGGTGTTGACGTGTATGGACATGCCGGGGATAAAAGACGGATTCACGGTCTCAATTCCCCGGTTGCCGAAGGCGCGACTGTCCAGATCGGCAGGAACATGGGGCGGGTTCTGTATACCCCGGGTCACACCGCCGGCAGCATCTGCTACCTGTTCGGTGAAGAACTCTTCACCGGCGATACCCTGTTCGGCGCCGGCTGCGGCAGGCTGTTCGAAGGGACGCCCAAACAGATGCACGATGCCCTGGACACTATCGCCCATAGTCTGCCGCCCGCCACCCGGATCCACTTCGGTCATGAGTACACCGCCCATAACCTCAAATTCGCCCATTTCGTCGAGCCCGGCAATGCGGCCGTTGCCGCCCGCCAGGAACTGGTCGACCGCCAGAGGACGGCCGGCCAGCCTACCACACCTTCGACCCTGGCCGATGAGGCCGCGACCAACCCCTTTCTCCGCTGCAGAGAACAAGGGATTGTGGATACCGTTGCCCAAAGGTTCTTCGGCGAAGATCTCGACCCTCTTTCGGTATTCACCGCCTTGCGCCGGCTGCGGGATGTTTTTTAACTGCGGAAAAATTTGAATAATTACATCCTTCTTAAGGGATGCAATGTAGGGGTGAAAAATTTTTCGCCCGATCGGTCTCGGCGGATGGCAAACAATGAATGACAATCCGGAAATTCCTCGCCGCCGGTCACTCCGGTTGCAGGGTTATGATTATTCGCAGGCGGGGGCATATTTTGTTCGGCAAATGCCTGTTCGGTAAGATCGTGGACGGAGAAATGTTGCTAAATGATGCGGGACGGGTTGTTGAGATGTGCTGGAAGGATATCCCCAACCATTTCCCGCATGTGACATTGGATGAATTTGTGATTATGCTGAATCATGTTCACGGTATTTTGTTCATCGGCGATACACCCATCGTGAGGGCGAAAGATTTTTCGCCCCTACCGGATCCCAAGTTTTTACGACGACCGGCGGGGACATCGAAAACTATTGGATCCGTCCTTCGTGGTTTCAAAATCGGCGTTACCAGATGGCTGCGGCAAAACACCACAATTCATGACGTATGGCAACGCAATTATTGGGAACACATCGTCCGGCATGACTCTGAATTGACCAGCATCCGGGAATATATCCATAACAATCCGGCGCAATGGGAATTGGACACCTTGCATTCTGCGGGGGGCATGTAGGGGCGAAAAATTTTTCGCCCGAACAAGAGGAATATTGCGGCACCAGCGGAATATTTTTCGCCCAACGTAACCCAACATATACCAATCCCCCGTTGACCTTCCCACGATTATCGGCTAGATGTTTGCGGACGGTTGTATACAGTGTGCGCAACATGAAATGAGCAATAATTTGGGAGGATTTGACGATGAAAAAGCTACTCGCTGCTGCATTGTTACTCATCAGCATAAGCCTGCAGGGCTTGACCGTCCAGGGCGCCACCATCTCGGTCAGCCAGTTCGTCGAGCATCCGGCGCTCGATGCCGTTTTGCGCGGCTTTCAGGACTATCTCAAGGAAAAGGGCGTCGAGGCGACCTACAACGTGCACAACGCCCAGGCCAATATGGGCACTGCCAATCAGATCGCCCAGCAGATGGTCGGCGAGAAGGCCGATCTGCTGGTAGCCATCGCCACCCCTTCCGCCCAGACCTGCGTGCAGGCGCTGGGAAAAGCCCCGGCCGATCTCAAGCGGCCGTTCCTGTTCACCGCGGTGACCGATCCCGTGGCGGCCGGCCTGGTCAAGGATCTGGCCAAACCCGATCCCGGAGTAACAGGCGTCTCCGACCTGCTGCCGGTTGAGGAGCATCTGCGGATGGTTATGGCCTATAAAAAGGATCTCAAAAAACTCGGCCTGCTCTACAATGCCGGCGAGGCAAATTCCAAGGCCACCATCGCCTCGATAAAGGAATTGAGCGGAAAGCTCGGCTTTGAGACCGTGGAGGCCACCGCCGCCAAGACCGCCGACGTCCATCAGGCGGCCAAAAGTCTGGTCGGCAGGGTCGATGCCGTTTTCATCCCGACCGACAATACCATCGTCTCCGCCCTGGAGTCGGTGATCAAAGTCGGCGTGCAGAACAAGCTGCCGATATTTGCCGCCGATGTCGATTCGGTGAAACGGGGCGCGGTCGCCGCTATGGGTTTTGACTACTACAAACACGGCTACCAGACAGGAGCCATCGCCGAACGGATCCTTAAAGGGGAAAAACCGGAGAACATCCCGGTTGAGTTCCAGAAGGAACTGCAGCTGCACATCAATGCCGGCTACTCCAAGCAGATGGGGCTCGAACCTCCCCCGGCCCTTCTTGCCAAAGCCACGGAAGTTTATCAGTAAAAGGACCCACCAGGTACTATGACACTTTATGCAGCGCTCGGTGCCGTGGAGCAGGGACTCGTCTACGGCATCATGGTCATCGGCGTCTATTTGACCTTCAGAATCCTCGATTTTCCCGATCTGACCGTCGACGGCAGTCTGCCCCTGGGCGCTTCCATCTCGGCGGTGGCGATCACCAGCGGGCTCAATCCCTATCTGTCGCTTTTGCTCGCCCTGGCTGGTGGTTTTGCCGCAGGCGTGGTGACGGCGGTGTTGAATACCAAGTTTAAGATCCTTCACCTGCTGGCCTCGATTCTCACCATGATCGCTCTCTATTCCATCAATATCCGGATCATGGCCGGGCCGAACATCGCCCTGCTCGGCGTCGATACGGTTTTCGATGCGGTGACCCGTTTTGGCGTGCCCGCGCAATATGCCGGGCTGGTGGTCTTCGGGGCCTTTGCCGTTTTCGTTCTCGGTTTTATCATCTGGTTCATGGGGACGGAGATCGGTCAGGCGATTCTTGCCACCGGCGACAACCCGCAGATGATCAGAAGCCTCGGCGTCAATACCCATGTGGTCATCATTCTGGGCGTAGGGTTGTCCAACGGCCTGGTGGCCCTGAGCGGGGCGCTGGTCGCCCAGAACCAGGGGGCGGCCGACGTCGGCATGGGGATCGGCACCATTGTCGCGGGCCTGGCCTCGGTGATCATCGGCGAGACGGTCTTCGGCTGCCAGACCATGGCCAGGGCCTTCATCGCCGCAGTCCTCGGCTCCGTCGTCTATCGGCTGGCCATTGCGCTTGCCCTGGGCCTGGAGTTGGGCCATTTCCGCTTCAATCCGAGCGATTTGAACCTTATTACCGCCATCCTGGTGATCGGCGCCCTCATTACCCCCAACCTCAAAAAAAGACTGATAGCACGGTGATTAAGCTCGAAAATATTGTCAAATATTTCCACAAGGGGAGCGTCAATGAGGTCTTCGCGCTGAATGACATCAACCTGAAACTCGATGAAGGGGACTTCGTGACGGTGATAGGCTCCAACGGGGCCGGCAAGTCGACCCTGCTTAACTGTATCGCCGGCGGCTTTTTCCCCGACTCCGGACGGATCTTCATCGGCGCGCACGACGTGACAGGCTGGCCGGAACACCAAAGGGCGGCGCTGATCGCCCGGGTTTTCCAGAATCCCCTGCTCGGCACCTGTCCGTCCGCCACCATCGAGCAGAACATGGCCCTGGCCAGCTTGCGCGGGCAGCGGCGGGGGTTGGCCCGTGGGGTGAAGGCGAAGGACCGGGAGCGGTTCCGCGAGGAACTGAAGCAGCTTGGCCTGGGGCTCGAGAACCGGCTGCTCGACAAGGTCGGCCTGCTCTCGGGCGGCCAGCGTCAGGCCCTGACCATGCTCATGGCTACTTTGGTCAAGCCGGAGGTGCTGCTCCTCGACGAGCATATCGCGGCGCTCGACCCCAAGACCGCGGGCCAGATTCTGAACCTCACCCAGGAGATCGTCAAGGGTCGCAAGCTCACCACCCTGATGATTACCCATAACATGAAGCACGCCATCGGCTTCGGCAATCGGTTGCTCATGCTGCACCAGGGCAGGGTCCTGCTCGACCTGCGCGGCAAAGAGAAAGAAAACCTGACGGTCAAGGATCTGCTCGCCCATTTTTACCAGGCGCAGGGGGAAGAATTGGCGATGGATTCCCTGCTGCTGAATTAAAAGGGCGAAAAATCTTTCGCCCATATGTGCCGGGTGGTGAAGGGGAGATCAGGGGGGGAAGGGTGCTCCTCGTTTTGCGCTGGAAGACCTTTCGTCCATGCCGCTATTCGGGGATGTGGGTCTTGCGGTCACAGCACTCCACCCCGGCTGGGACCGAGGCCCCACCCTTCTGCGAAACCGGTTCCCGGGAAGGTTAAGGGCAGCACCAGAGAGCCGCCTTTTCGATCCTGCTGATAAGTTTCGCGGTGGTGCCGCCCGCCAGGTTGAATTCCTTGAGCAGGCCATGCTCCTGGCCATGCAGCCCGACGGCCACGGCTGCGTAACCGCCTCTCGCGCTTTCACTGAGGATCGCGCCGGAGACGGTGAGTCCCCAGCTGTTTTCCCGCTTGATCCGTTCTCCGCCGATCCCGTGTTCATTGAGAATCCTCTCGGCTTTCACGAACAGCTCACCTGCATCGCTTCTCACGCCGTTCTCCACATGAAAAAGGGTGACGGCATGATGGTCCTGGTCGGCCAGGATGTAGCCGACATGGTCGACGGCCCGATAGCTATCCTCCGAGCCGTCGACGCAGAGCAGCACGTTTTTCCGGCCCGGTTCGGGTTCGGGGCAGATCCACAGCGGCGAGCTGCAGCAGTTCTCCCGAATCATGGCATGGGCAACTTCATCCCCCGGTTTCTCGAACATCCACTGCAGGGCGTAAGTTGCCCGCCTGCCCAAAATGATGGCGTCGTAGAGTCCCTGCTCTCCTTCGGTGAGAATGTCCTTGACCTTGCCGTACCGCTCGGCCACCGTCTTGGTGATGACCTGATCGATGGAAAAGCTGCAGCCGTTAAGCAGCTGCCGGGATTTCTCGATGGCCCGTTTTGCCCCGAAGGAGATCCGTTCCCGGAGATCTTCTTCGGGGTTTTTCCACATCTCATTCAGAGCCTTTTCCATATCGCTGCTGTCAAGCCTGCAGATATGCAGGAGCGTCAGCGCGTGTTCCGAAGAAGAATTGAAAAACGAGCAGGCGAACCGGGCGCCGTAAAGGTTTTGGGTATCGTTGCTGATGGTGACGAGAAAATGTTTTTTCATAGGCTCAATTTCGTTTCTTGTTGATATTGTCATCTTTTTCCTAAGATAAGGCGGTTTCTTCAGTATGGCAATGTAGGACGAGCGGGCCGTCCCCCTGTCTGTTTATGAAATGTGGAAGCAATCCCTGACATTACTCGATGATGCATTATTCTTGTCTGAAGGCGGATGGTGCGTCGAGTTGCAAGAGGCGTTGCGGCACGATAAAGCAGGGCGAAGCGAGAAAACAAAGAATATGAAAATTCCTTTCATCGTACTTTTTGTCGGAATTGCAGCTCTTGTGCACAGCGGCTGCACCAAGTATCACACCGGACCCCTCTCCGATCATTTCGACGGCCGAAAATTTTTCAATCCGGGCAAACCGATGTCGAAGACTTTTGCCGATTTTGTCAGGTGGCGGATGACTGCGGAGCATCGATTCTGGCCGGAATTCAGCGAACTGCCCGTCTACGATCGGCCGCCGGAACGGGTCTACGGCACGGCGTTGCGGGTTTCGCTGGTCGGGCATGTCACGGTGCTGATCCAGACCCAGGGCCTGAATATCCTGACCGATCCGGTCTGGGCCGAGCGGGCCAGCCCGGTGCAGTGGGCCGGCCCCCGGCGGGTTCATCCGCCCGGTATTGCCTTTGATTCGCTGCCGCCGATCGATGTCGTGCTGCTCAGTCACAATCATTACGACCATCTCGATCTGACGACCATTGCCCGGCTGTGGGCACGGCACCGGCCGCGGTTCATCATGCCGCTCGGCAACGAGGCCATTATTGCCGGCCACGATCCGTCAATCGTCACCGAGGCTTATGACTGGGGGGATACAGTGCAGCTTACGCCCGAGGTCGCCGTGCACCTGGACCCCATGCATCACTGGTCGGCGCGAGGGGTGTTTGATCGCAACAAGGCCCTGTGGGCGGCCTTCACCATCGAAGGTCCGGGGGGGAATATCTACTTTGTCGGCGACAGCGGCTATGGCGGCGGCGATTATTTCCGGGCCGCCCGGGACAAATACGGGAGCTTCAGGCTGGCCATTCTGCCCATCGGCGACTACGACCCGCGCTGGTTCATGGCCTACGGGCATATGAATCCCGAGGAATCCCTGCTGGCCTTTGCCGATCTCGGAGGGCCATTGGTTCTGCCCGTTCATTACAATACCTTTCCCCTGGCTGACACCGGTTACGGCGAGCCTCTCGTCGCCCTCAATCGGGCTCTGGCGGGCCGCGAGGATGCCCGGGGCCGGTTCGTCACCCTTGCCGCCGGGGAGAGTTGGGAGTCAGGAGATGAGGACTGAGGACTGAGGACTGAGAAAAAACATAAGTATCAGAATAAAAAACAACAATACTCAGTCCTCATTGCTCAGTCCTGTTTTTCAGGCCGAGAGCAGGCTGCTCCAGGCGAGATTCATGAAGCTGTCGTGCAACATGTGATCGTCGTCCGCCATACGGATTTCTGGATTGGCAAAGGTCGCTTCGACCAGCGGCACGACCAGATCCGGCGGGGTGACGGTATCGTGCCGACCAATCACCACCAGACACGGGATGGACAACTTCTGCGCCGGGGGACGGAATTCCGGGAAATTCAAGGCCGGGGCGAGCAGAATCAGCCGATCCACCTTGTCCGGATGGCGCATGGCATAGACGGTGGCCATGAGGCCGCCGAAGCTTGAGCCGATGAGGATGAACCGCTCTCCCGTCCTACAGATCTCCGTCAACCGGGCCAGGCGGTCGGTGAGGGTTCCGGTGAAATCCGGCCGGTGAATGTGGGGGAAATGGTCTTCGAAATAGCGTCCTTTGGTCCCCCGGCCCGAGGAGTCGAGGCCGTGCAGGAAGAAGATTCCGTCGGGCGGTGGATATTCGCCCTGTTGGAACCTTTTCAGGATTTTCACCCCATCGGGAGTAAAAGGCTCCTTTTTGCTCAGCTGCAGGGCCTCGGCGACGGACATGAACATGCCGCTCTCTACCTCGCTTTCCTGCAGGACGAAGGGGCCGTTGTGACGGCATGCATAGACGCGGCCCCACACCCGGTTGTCGGAGTCTTCATAGTAATGGTCGAAGAGAAAATCGAGGGGATTATCCGTCACCCCCAACTCCTCCGCCAGTTCCCGGGCGGCCGAGGCCTCATACGACTCACCCGCCAGCACCACTCCGCCGGCCGCCGCATCCCAGTAGCCCGGATATATATCCTTGCTGCGGGTCCTTTTTTGCACAAAGAGCTCGTTCCGGTCGTTGAAGACCAGGATGTAACCGGCCCGGTGGATAAGCCGGTCACGGCGCATGATGCTGCGCGGCAGCTCAAGAGTTTTTCGGTTCTGTCGATCGACTATCTGGACGGTCTCGTCGTGTTTGGCGGTCATAGAGGCGGCGGGGGAGAATGTTTATCTTTATCGATTCACCCGTCATCCTACCGAAAAATTAGAAATCGGGCAACCGGAGAGCCAACCGTCTTTTACCGGAAAAGGCAGATAACTCAACCCTTTTTGTTTTTATCTCCAGTCCCGAGATGGTAACATGGAAGGAAGATGCGGATAGGGAATGTTATCGAATGAAATATGAGTAAAGAGTAACTTACGAGAAAAGGAAAGCCGCAGAAAAATGGACAAGAAAGACAATCCTTTCATTCAGTTGGAATATTCGGAAGAAGTCACGGCAGATTTGCGCGGGCGTCAGTCGGTACGAACCACCTTTAAATTATCGGAACGCTCCATCGATGCCCTGAGCATCCTGGCCGGACAGTTGGGGATAAAACAAAAGTCGCTCTTCGATCACCTGATCGAAGATACCCAGGCCTTGAAACTGATTGCCAGCGAGGTTGAAGAGTTCGGCCGAAAAGCCCGGCGGATCGCCAAAACTTATGTGATATCGAGAAGGACTCTGGAAAACCTGGAAAGGGTATCGGTGCAGTACAATGCCCCCCGCGATGCTCTGGTGGAGTACTCGATCGAACGAATCCTGCCGCTCCTGATGCGAGAGAAGGAACGGCACGGCAAACGGAAATTGCTGCTGGCGGAACTGCGCGCATACCTGCAGGAGGGATCGGCGATCCTCGCCAGGGCCGAGCGGGAACTCGGCCAGGAGGACTCGGTTTTTCTTGAGATCGCGGCCATGATGCGGGGCGTCGCCAACTGTTGCCAGGAGGCGGAGCAGTGTGTGGCAAAGGGCAATAAGATTGAAAGCTTTTAGTATCTTATTATATTGAAATGCTTGATTTCTTTCCCAAAACCACCGCAGGAGATATCCTCAGGAAATTCGTAGTCTATTTCCCGGTCGGTCTGGTTGCCGTGATGATGGTTCTCTGGATGATCGCCCGCCTGGAGAACAATCCTCATGCATTCTGGCTCATCCCGCTGGGAATTGCCGCTCTCGCGGCAGGCTCGCTCCATTTGGCCATCAACAGGGCCAACAAGGAAAGAAGCGACCGGGCGGTTGCGCTGTTGTCGACCGCCATCGACCAGAGTCCGGCGGCGGCGATCATTACCGACAAGGACGGCCTTATCCAGTATGCCAATCCGAAATTCCTGGCGATGAGCGGCTATGCCCGGGAAGAAATTGTCGGGCAAAACCCGCGGGTCTTCAAGTCCGGGGAAACGCCGGAGGAAGTCTATCGGGATCTCTGGCAGACCATTCGGGCCGGCCGGGTATGGACCGGAGAGTTCCTGAATAAGCGAAAGGATAGAACACCGTATATCGTTGCCGCCAAGATTTCGCCGATTTTGCAGAAATCCGGAGCAATCGGCGGTTATTTGGCCATCCAGGAAGACATCACCGAGACGAGGCGGCTTCAGCAGCAGCTTGAACGGATGGCGACAATTGACGGTCTTACCGGGACTTACAATCGCTCCCAATTCCTGCATCTTTTCAACCAGGAACTGCGGCGTGAAGAGCGGTATGGCCTGCCGCTCTGTCTGTTGGTCTTTGACCTGGATCACTTCAAGGCGATCAACGACAACTACGGTCATCAGACCGGAGACCGGGTTCTCGAAGAATTCTCCCGAGTCGTCTCCTCGACCCTGCGCGACACCGATATTTTCGGACGGCTGGGCGGTGAAGAGTTTGGCGTCGTCCTGTTGCAGACCGATCGTGAAGGGGCGAAGCTTCTGGCGGAGAGGCTGAGGATCGCGGTCGAGAAGATGCGGGTTGTCAGCGAAGGCAGTCTTATCGAGGTGACGGTCAGTATCGGCGGGACCCAGTGGGAACGACACGACCGGAAGATAGAAGTCATCATGAACCGCGCCGACAATGCCCTGTACGAAGCCAAAAGAAAAGGGCGGAACCAGGTATGTTTCAGGTTCGCCACCACATGCAGGGATGAGAATTGACGCGGAGTAGACAAACATTCAGGACAAGACGGCCATGATCAATATCTTTACCGTCCAGGCAAAAGTACATCGGATGCAACAGGACGTCCTGCGTCCTTTGTATACGGTCTATCCCGGATATGAGGCGGCACTGCATGACAGGCTTCTGGCCGAGACCGGCCGGGCGATTAAAATCCACCAAGGCTATATCGAGGAGTTGTGCCGAAGCCGGCTGGTGGCGATGGTGTTCAAGATCGTCAAGTTCCTCGGTGGAGCCGATCGGTTGACCGAAGAGGATTTTGCCCGGTTCACTTCCTATGTCAACGACGGCGGGATCGAGGCAATGGTGAAGATGCTCCTGGCGGCGGACAAGGAACAGACCTTTGCCGGGGAATTGCGACGGCTGCCGGTCCACGTCCAGCACAATGCCTCGCCGATGCTGAACAAGTCGATCGGACTGCACGAGGATTTCATCACCGGGTTCTTCCGGGAGAATTATGGTTCGCTCGATAATACTCCCGCACGGCTTCGCGACAACTATGCCGAGACGCGCAGGTTCATCTGCCGTCTGGTGGTTCTTGCCGAAGAAAACCTGAAACCACGTTGCAGCTGATACCTTGATTCCAGGCTGGACTTTTTGATCTGAGACGTTATTGTAAGCTGGCCTGCAGGAAAGGGTGGAACAAGAGTCCTGGTAACAATCCGGACGTATCGATCATGGAATTGAAAGGTAGGCTACATGCAGGTTGAACTAAGTCAGTGGCTGAGTCAGGTGGCCGGGCTGTTGCCCTTCGGCTATTCCTTCGGGGCCGGAATGGTATCGGCGGTCAACCCTTGCGGTTTTGCCTTGCTCCCCGTCTATCTTTCCCTCTACCTGGGTGGCAAGGAGCACGATTTCCAGAGCAGATCGCTGCCTTTCCGGCTGCTCAAGGCATTTTGGATAGCCTTGGTGGTGACCACCGGTTTCGCCCTGCTTTTCGGGGTGGTGGGGGCGGTGGTTTCGGCCGGAGGCACCTTTCTGATGGCGGCGATGCCCTGGCTGGCCGTGGTGGTAGGCCTGGCTCTTTTCGTCCTTGGGATCTGGATTCTGCTCGGCCACACCCTGACATTTTATTTTATTCAAAAGCTGGCCGGAAATCTCAGTGATCCGCGGGAGATTTCCATCTTCGGCTACTTCATGTTCGGCCTCGCCTTCGGGGCTACCTCGCTTGGCTGCACTCTGCCGATTTTTCTCATGGTGGTAGGCAGTTCCGTGGCCGCAGGCGACTTTTCCGGCGGCATCCTGCAATTTGCCGGCTACATTCTCGGCATGGGCAGCGTCATGCAGGTCCTGACCCTTGGCATCGCCCTGGTGAAGGAACGACTGGTGGTGGGGACACTGCGCCGGTTGCTGCCGTACGTCCAGAAACTCTCGGGGCTGTTCCTGATTGTGGCTGGCGGGTATATTATGTACTACTGGTTCGCAAGCGGTATCCTTTTGGGCTGATTTTCTGCCCGATCTGCCATTCTTCCCCTCCGTGTCCCGTCCGGGACAATCGTGATTCGAGATGAGCAAATATTACGGAATGCTGGCCGCAGCCGGCGCCTTTATCCTCTGGGGAGTGTTGCCGATCTACTGGAAACTCCTGCAGGCGGCACCCGCCGCCGAAATCCTCTGTCACCGGATGGTCTGGTCGCTGTTTTTGACCCTCGGCCTGGTGTATGCTTACGGCAGGCAGAAGGTATTATGGCAGGCGGTGCGGGATCGCCGAAACCTGATATACTTTACCGCTGCCGCTCTCCTCCTGACGGTCAACTGGCTGCTCTATATCTGGGCGGTCAATGCCGGCTTTATCGTCGAAGCGAGTCTCGGCTACTTTATCAATCCGTTGATCAGCGTGCTGTTCGGCATGATCTTTTTTCGCGAGAGAATGCGGCCGGTGCAATGGCTGGCCCTGTTGCTGGCCGCATCGGGGGTCCTGTATCTGACACTCTATTATGGCCGGTTTCCCTGGATCTCTCTGGTGCTGGCGGTGACTTTCGCCATCTACGGCCTGCTCCACAAGAAGACCTCCCTCGCAGCCCTTGACGGCCTGTGCCTTGAAACGGCGGTCGTCTTCCTTCCTGCCCTGCTTTTTCTGGCGGGACTTGAGATGCGTGAGGGTGGATCGTTCGGGCACATGGGACTTGCCGGGTCACTGCTGCTCGCCGGTTCCGGCATTGTGACCACCATTCCTTTGCTGCTTTTCGGCTATGCCGCTCAAAAAATTCCACTGTCTTCCCTCGGGCTATTGCAGTACCTCGCTCCGTCCATCAATCTCGTCATCGGCGTTTTTGTCTACGGCGAAGATTTTTCCCGACCGAGGATAATCGGCTTTTGCCTTATCTGGCTAGCCCTGGGGCTCTATATGGCGGAAAACGTCGTCAGACGGCTGAGATATGAAAAATCGATGCAGTGAGCTGGTTGAAAAGGGATATGCGGGGGGAGATCGGGTGGGGTAGTTCGAGGTCAGGTCGAACCACTCTGCTTGCGGCTGATCCATAGTGTTCTACTCTTTTAGCCGCCTGGGTCAATACGACTGTGCCCTCAGCGTATCAACTTTTATCCTCCATAGTTCCTGATCAAAGAGTCTACTTCTTGGGTTGCTCCTTGACGGGTACCGGACCGTTTGTCTCTTTTCCTTTTCCTGTCTGCGGTTTTTCCGTTTCTTTTGCTTTCGGTATATAGCCCATCTTGCTTCCTCCTTCCGTAGTTAACGTGCTTGTTTACTTGTCGAAAAGTCTTTCGACAAGAACTCGTGCCGTACAATCGTCAGTGTGGATGAAATCGGATAGTCTAAAAAGAGCAGAACACTAGTAATAGTGTACTACCAAAAAATCAAAATGCAAAATGGAATAGAACGAAAAAACGGGAAGATGGTTTTTTTAATTGCTCGATCCCCTGGAGGTGCTGCAAATAAAGGGATTATTAGATAAGATTAAAGTATTAGGCTAATAGTATGAGATGGCAGAGCGATCTTCGTGAGAGGAAGGTCGATAATGGATGAGGGCACTCCTTTCCCGCGTGGGCGTAGAGTGATCCGGTTTCATTTCCAGGGTCTGATTGTTTGGCAGAGCTCGTTTCGGGCCAAGGATCAGCCTGGCAGAAGCTCGTCCATTGCCTGGTAGAGGGGGACAATCTCGATGGGCTTGGGCAGGTACCGGTCAAAGACGAAGGGGGCGTTTGTGGGGATTTGCGGCGGGTATTCGCCGCTGATGGCGATTGTCGGGATTTTAGCGGTCGCGGGGTCTTCACGCAGGGCATTCAGTACGGAGTAGCCGTTCATGTCGGGTAGGGAAATGTCCAGGAGGATCAGATCCGGAAGAATTTCCTGCGCCTTGTTAATGCCGCTCTGCCCGTTGGTTGCGGAAAACAGCTTGATGTTATCCCGGCGTTCCAGAACGAGTTCGATCAACAGCCGGTTTGCTTCGTTATCCTCGATATAGAGGACTGTAAAGATCCGTTTTTCTGTCATGGCAGGCTCTGTTGTGCGTGGTGGTCTGTTCTCGGGGACATTGGCTGGCTACTGAGATCAATTTCGCTTCCGGGCTCTTTTAGGCTGTCTTGCCTTTCTGTTTGAGTTGTATCATTCCGCCTGGAATAATCAAGGTCAGACCTCTTTTTTCCGCAGGGAAAGGGCAATCCGGCTTCTCTGCCGATCGACTTCCAGCACCCGCACTTCGACCTTTTGTCCGACTTTAACCACGTCGCCGGGTTCCTTGACGAACCGGTCGGCCAGCTGGCTGATATGGATGAGGCCGTCCTGCTTGATGCCGATATCGGCAAAGGCCCCGAATTTGGTGACATTGGTGATGATGGCCGGCAGCCGCATGCCCTCGTGCAGATCGTCGATGGCCTGGATACCCTCGGCGAAGCGGAACTGTTCGAAGGTCTTGCGCGGGTCCCTTCCGGGTTTGGCCAGTTCGGCCACGATATCGGTCAGGGTCGGCAGGCCGACCGAATCATCGATATAGCGGCGCAGATCGATGTCCTGGCGCACCGCTTCGGACTGCAACAGGGTATCGAGGGTTACTCCCGCGTCAGCGGCCATCCTCTTCACCAGCGGATACCGCTCCGGATGGACGGCGCTGGCGTCGAGCGGGTTGCTGCCGCCGCTGATGCGTAAGAAACCGGCGCATTGTTCGAAGGCCTTGGGGCCCAGCCGGGGAACTTTGAGGAGTTGGCGGCGGTCGGCGAAGGGGCCGTTGTCGTCGCGATAGGCGATGATACCTGCGGCAAGGGTCGGACCCAGCCCGGAGACATAGGTCAGCAGGTCTTTGCTTGCGGTATTCAATTCGACTCCGACGCTGTTGACGCAGCTCTCCACCACCTCCTGCAGCCCCTTTTTCAGTTCTGCCTGGTTCACGTCGTGCTGGTACTGGCCGACGCCGATCGACTTCGGATCGATTTTCACCAGCTCGGCGAGAGGGTCCTGAAGACGCCGACCGATGGAGACGGCGCCGCGCACGGTGATGTCATGATCGGGAAATTCTGCGCGGGCGACTTCGGAGGCGGAATAGATCGACGCCCCGTCCTCGTTGACCAGGGTGATGATGATGTGGGCCGGAAGTCCAAGCTCCCGGATGAACGCTTCCGTCTCGCGGCCGGCCGTACCGTTGCCGATGCCGACGGCCTCGATATGGTGTTTTGCGATCAGCCCGGAAATGACCCTCGCGGCCTCCTCCAGCTGCCTGCCTCCGTGGGTCGGGAAGACGGTGGCGGTTTCCAGAAGTTTTCCCTGGGCGTCGAGACAGACGACCTTGGCCCCGGTGCGGTAGCCGGGATCAAGGGCTATGACCCGCAGCTGACCCAGGGGTGGGGCGAGCAGCAGCTCACGGAGATTATCGGCGAAAACCTTGATCGCCTCGGCGTCGGCCCGGGTCTTCAGCTCACTGGTCAGCTCGTTCTCGAGGGACGAGCCAAGAAGCCGCTGATAGCTGTCGGCAATGGCTTTCGTCAGTTCCTCCTGCCATGGGCCAGGCCGCAGATGACGCTTCTTCAGGAGGCGCAGGGCGTTCTCCTCGGGTGGACGGATGGCAAGCGTCAGTATCTTTTCCTGTTCGCCGCGAAACATGGCGAGCAGCCGGTGGCTCGGGGCTTTACCTGCCGGTTCGCGCCAGTCGAAATAGTCCCTGAACTTTTCTCCCTGGGCCATGTTCTTTTTTACTGCCTTCGAGTCGATAACAGCCTGGTCCTGAAAGAGGCGGCGCAGTTCGGTCCTGGTCGACGGGTCCTCGCTGATGTCTTCGGCGATGATGTCTCTTGCCCCGGCCAGCACCTCTTCTTGGCTATTCACACCTTTTTCCGGATCGACAAAGCTGCTGAGCCGGAGGTCCCGAACGCCTTTAACGAGCATGGCGGCCAGAGGTTCCAATCCCCGTTCCCTGGCGGCAAGACCACGGGTTTTGCGCTTGGGCCGAAACGGCAGGTAGATATCCTCAAGCTCGGTGAGACTCCTGGCGCTGTTCAGCCTGCCCTGGAGCGGTTCATCTAGCAGCTCGTTTTTGGCGAGTGTCTCGAAAATTGCTTCCCGCCGCTTGTCGATCTCCACGAGTTTTCGATGATGGTCCCTGATGGCGGTTACCGCAACTTCGTCAAGAGAGCCGGTGAGTTCCTTGCGGTACCTGGCGATGAAAGGCACTGTCCCGCCTTCCTGCAGCAGGCCGAGGGTATTGCCAACCTGTTCCATCCGGAGATTGAGGAGGTTGGCGATCTGTAGCGGATAGGAAGCTGAAGGAGCTGAATGGGTAGTTGAAATGGTCATTGTATCCGTACGTTGTGGTAAGAATATTATGCGGTCTGGCGCCCGAACGATAGTAGTCTCTGTTAAGCTCGCACGCAAGAGTCGGAAAAACAGTTTGATCTTCGATTAAGGAAAAGATATCTTGCAGACCGTGGGGTATGAAGCGGGAAGCCTAAGGTAGTTATCATTACTGGAAAAGGTTGAAGGAATGGAAGATAAGCTGACTATTTTGATGGAGAGCCTGCCCAAGGCAATGCTGCAGGCCCTCAACCCGGAGACAAAAAATGCAGTGCCTCAAGCCCTTCTTCGCGGCGATCTGGTAGTGATCAGCCGATTCCCTTATAAAATAGGCAGGGAGTCAAGGGTAGTCAGGATAGACGGCAGGCTTGAACGGATCGAACGCCATAAAAAGGACGACAGTCAGCCGAACAACGATCTCTACCTGATGGATCGTGGCCAGCGTTTGAATATCTCCCGGGAACATTTCCAGATCGAGAAAAACGATGACGGCTATCTGCTGGTGGACCGGGGCAGTGCCTGCGGCACCAAGGTGGAAGGTATGAATGTCGGTGGCGACGATACCGGTGGCGCAATGCAGTTGCAGGACGGCGATGTGATCGCGGTGGGGGCCGTCGGTACCCCTTATCTCTTCCGGTTCATCACCTTCGATGAATATAGCCTGGTCCGCCGGGACAGACATTAGGAGCCTGTCGGATTATGCCCTTTTTCCCCATCTCTTCGTTAAACTCGAAAAAATCATCCTCGGAATATTAAGTATATGCCTCCGGTAATTTTTTCGAGTTTGCCTCGATCTGAGAAAAAATTGCTATAATCCGACAGACTCCTAGACAGCCCGTTCGGGCCATCACGCGGACCGCATCATTGGGCTTTGCGCAGGGCAGCGGCGACCCGCAGGGCCTGACGGGTCGCGGCGACGTTATGGACCCTGACCATGGCCATCTTGTCAAGGCAGAGCGCCGCGGCCACGGCCGTTACCGAATCTCGTTCCGCTTCCGCCGGGATCCCGGCGATCTCTCCCAAAAACCGTTTACGGCTGTGGCCGAGAAGCACCGGCAGCCCAAAGGTCGACAGCTTCTCCAGGTGTTTCAGGAGGAGGAGATTGTGGCGAACGGTCTTGCCGAAGCCGATGCCGGGATCGATGATCAGCCGGTCTCTTGCTACACCTTGTGCGGTGATCCATTCGATCCGTTCCGCAAAAAAATCAATCACATCGGTGACGACATCCTCGTATTGCGGTTTGATCTGCATGTCGGCAGGTGTTCCCTGCATATGCATGATGATCACCGGGACGCATGTCTCCCGGACGACCGAAATCATTTCCGGATCATTGCGCAAGGCAGAGGTATCGTTAATGATATTGGCACCAGCCCGGAGGGCCTCCCGGGCAACTGCCGCTTTGATGGTATCGATGGAAATGGGAATTGCGTTTCTTTTGCGGACTGCCTCGATCACCGGGATAACCCGTCGCAGTTCCTCCTCACAGGAGACAGGGGCTGCAAAGGGCCGGGTCGACTCTCCGCCGATATCGAGGATATCGGCGCCACCCTCGATCAAACGTTCCGCCTGGGCCAGCGCGGCCTCAAACGAGGCGAAGTTGCCGCCGTCTGAAAAGGAATCGGGCGTTACATTCAGGATGCCCATGATCCTGACGCCGGTTTCCGTCATCAGACTTGCCCGGCTCCTTCGGAATTGTCATCGGCAGCATCGGGTGCCGGACCCTTGGTGATGGGTTCATTGGCCGCTGCTTCATTGGCTCCGGATTGGGTCGGCTGTTCGCGCAGGACTGCATCGCCGACCGGCATCGCCGGCTTCACCGTCTTCTTGGCATGTTTACGGTCCTGTCTGGCCTTTTCGATCCGCGCCGTGTATTTGCCCGGCCGAAGTTCCTCGA
>MGTI01000253.1:31426-32360 GCA_001799365.1 Desulfobacterales bacterium GWB2_56_26
CCTCACTAAAATCGCGGTTGTGCCCGATCTCCCGGCCGAGGAAGATTTGCTCTTCCTTCTTGCCGTAGGTCAGAGCGCCGAGTTCATCGCTCATGCCCCATTCGCAGACCATCTTCCGGGCCAGAGCCGAGGCCCGCTCGATGTCGTTGCCGGCCCCGGTAGTAATTTCATTGAACACCAGCTTTTCGGCCAGCCGACCACCGTAGAGGATGCAGATGGTATTCTCCAGATAGGTCTTGGAGTGGGTGTATTTGTCGTCGGTGGGCAGCTGCATGGTGAGCCCAAGGGCACGGCCGCGCGGAATGATTGTTACCTTGTGGATGGGATCGGTGTCGGCCAGCAGCCAGGCCACCAAAGCGTGACCTGCTTCGTGGTAGGCGGTGATGGATTTTTCCTTTTCGCTGATGATCATCGATCGCCGTTCTGCCCCCATCATGATCTTATCCTTGGCCCTGTCGAGCAGGTCCAAGGTAATCTCCTTGGCGCCCGAGCGGGCGGCCATGAGCGCCGCCTCGTTGACCAGGTTTTCCAGATCGGCACCGGAAAAGCCCGGGGTGCCGCGGGCAAGGATCTCCAGATCGACATCCTGGGCCATCTTAGTTTTCCTGGCATAGATCTCGAGGATCTTCTGACGGCCGCCGACATCGGGAACCGGAACCACCACCTGCCGGTCAAACCGTCCCGGCCGCAAGAGAGCGGGATCGAGGACGTCGGGCCGGTTGGTGGCGGCAACGATGATGACTCCATCGTTGCTCTCAAAGCCGTCCATTTCCACGAGCAGCTGATTGAGGGTCTGCTCCCGTTCGTCGTGACCACCGCCAAGTCCGGCCCCGCGATGGCGACCGACGGCATCGATCTCGTCGATAAAGATTATGCAGGGGGCATTTTTCTTGCCCTGGGCAAACATATCGCGAACCCGCGAGGCGCCGACGCC
>MGTI01000253.1:32367-43599 GCA_001799365.1 Desulfobacterales bacterium GWB2_56_26
ATTTCGACGAAATCGGAGCCGGAAATCGAGAAAAACGGCACATCGGCCTCACCGGCGATCGCCTTGGCCAGCAGTGTCTTGCCGGTGCCCGGTGCCCCGGCTAACAGCACGCCGGTCGGGATCCGGCCGCCGAGAGCGGTGAATTTGCCCGGGTCTTTCAGGAAATCGACAATCTCTTCAAGCTCTTCCTTGGCCTCGTCAATACCGGCCACATCGGCAAAGGTAACCTTGTTGCTGCTCTGTTCGGTCAACCGAGCCCTGTTTTTTCCAAAGGAGAGAGCCCCGCCCTTGCCGCCGCCCTGCATCTGACGCATGAAGAACACCCACACTCCGATCAGCAGCAGCATCGGGAACCAGGAGACGAAGATGGTCATCAGCCAGGAATCCTTCTGGGTTTCCTTGACTGCGATATCGACCCCATGGCGGCGCAGAATGGGAATGAGTTCGTCGTCGATCACCGGATAGATGGTCTGGAAGGGTTTGCCGTCCTGAAGGGTGCCGGAAATGACATCGCCGGTGATGGTCACCCGGGTGATGGCCTTGTTTTCAATGCTCGACATGAACTCGCTATAGGTGAGCGAGGTCTGGTTGGTCTGGGGTTTATTGAACAGGTTGAAGAGGAGGATCATGGTCAGACCAATCACCAGCCACATGCTCAAGTTTTTGTAGAAGGTATTCAACGAGATCTCCGGTGCTCCTGGTTGGGTTGATTATTGTCCATGTGCTTCAACCGACTGTATCTGCTTTTTTCATGATCTGCTGAGGCGATGGTCATATCGCATGAAGATCATGGTGAAAACACATAGGAAATGGATAGTCATATATCGCTTTTTCTAAAATCACAGGCTAAAGATAACTCTGAAAATGAGAATGTCGAGTCACAATTATTTTATCTTACCCTGTCACATGGTTTATGTAAAGTACTGGACCGGCTGCACTCCCGGTTGATTTTTTCGCAGTTCCCGAATGCCTTTGACCAGAGCCGCGGCCCCGCTCACCGTGGTTGTATAGGGGATATGGTAGTCGAGGGCGGCCCGGCGGATACGGTAAGAATCTTCCGTAGTTCTCCGGCCAAGCGAGGTGTTGACGATCCATGAGATCTCGCCGTCCTGCACCTTGTCGAGAATATGCGGTCGCCCCTGGGATATCTTATTGACGAGCTGACAGGGGACTCCTGCCTCCTTGAGACAGGCGGCGGTGCTGGTCGTGGCGAAGATGGTAAAATCGAGATCGACCAGGTCTCTCGCCACGGCAACGACCGCCGGTTTATCGCCGTCCCGGACACTGATGAAGACATTGCCAGCCTGGGGCACCTTCGAGCCGGCTGCGAGTTGCGCCTTGGCGATGGCCAGGCCGAGATTGTCGTCGATGCCCATCACTTCGCCGGTGGATTTCATCTCCGGTCCGAGCAGGGTATCGACTTTTTCAAAACGGTCGAAGGGGAAGACCGCCTCCTTGACCGCCCAGTGCTTGATGATAACCTCGGTGGTGAGGCCGAGTTCTTCCAAGGTGGCGCCCATCATCACCTTGGTGGCGAGTTTGGCGAGCGGCACTCCGGTGGCCTTGCTGACGAAGGGGATGGTCCGCGAGGCGCGGGGATTGACTTCCAGGATATAGAGCTGGCTGTCTTTTACCGCATACTGGACATTCATCAGGCCGACGACGCCGAGTTCTGCCGCCATGGCCCTGGTCGCCCTTTTGATTTCCTCGATGAGCTCGGCAGACAAAGTATGGGGCGGCAGGACGCAGCAGGAATCCCCGGAGTGGATGCCGGCCTCCTCGATATGCTCCATGATGCCGCCGATGACCGTGCGGATGCCGTCGCTGATGGCGTCGACATCGATCTCGATGGCATCTTTGAGGAATTTGTCGATGAGCACCGGGTGCTCAAGACCATTGCCGCCGATGGCTATCATGAAATCCCTGATGCCCTGCTCGTTGTAGACGATCCGCATATCCCGGCCGCCCAGGACATACGAAGGCCGGACCACCACCGGATAACCGATCCGCTCGGCCGCAGCTAGCGCCTCTTCCAGGGTCTTGGCGGTATCGTTGTCGGGCTGGAGCAGGTCGAGTTTCTGCAGGAACTGCTGGAAACGTTTGCGGTCTTCGGCCCGGTCGATAGCGTCCGGCTGGGTGCCGATGATCTTCACCCCCATGTCGGCGAGCGGCACAGCCAGATTGAGCGGCGTCTGGCCGCCGAACTGAACGATAACCCCGTCCGGCTGCTCCTGGTCGATAATGTTCAGGACGTCTTCCCGGGTCAAGGGCTCGAAGAACAGTTTATCGGAAGTGTCGTAATCGGTCGAAACCGTCTCCGGATTGGAGTTGATCATGATCGATTCGATGCCGATTTCTCTGAGGGCAAAGGCGGCGTGGACGCAGCAGTAGTCGAACTCGATGCCCTGACCGATGCGGTTGGGGCCGCCGCCGAGGATCACGACTTTCTTCCGCTCGGTTTTTATAGCTTCATTTTCCTCTTCGTAGGTCGAATAGAAATAAGGCGTATAGGATTCGAACTCGGCCGCGCAGGTGTCGACCAGCTTGTAGACCGGCAGGACGGCGAGCTTTTTGCGCAGGTCGCGAATGTCGTTTTCGGTTGTGCCGGTCAAAAACGCCAGCTGATGGTCGGAGAAGCCGCGCTCCTTGCAGTACCGTAAGAAGTCAGCATCGAGTCCCTGGAAGCCGTGGGCGAGAATCTCATTTTCCGTCTCGACAATCTGCTCGAAGTTGTACAGAAACCATCGGTCGATTTTGGTGAGGGCGTAAATCTCGTCGAGCGTCATGCCCCGCTTCAGGGCCTCGTGGATATGGCCGATGCGGCGTGAGTTGGGCACCCGCAGGCCGTGTTCGAGGTCTTCCTGGTCAAGGTGTGTAAGTACCTGTTTGCCGTCGCCGCCGAACCCGAACCGGCCTATTTCGAGCGACCGCATGGCCTTCTGGAAGGCCTCCTTAAAAGTCCGGCCGATGGACATGGTCTCGCCCACCGATTTCATGGCGGTGGTGAGGATGTCGTCGGCTTCCGGGAACTTTTCGAAGGTCCAGCGTGGGATCTTCACCACGCAGTAATCGATGGACGGCTCAAAGGCCGCGAGCGTCTCGCGGGTGATGTCGTTTTTCAGTTCGTCGAGGGTGTAGCCGACGGCGAGTTTTGCGGCGATTTTGGCGATAGGGAAGCCGGTGGCCTTGGAGGCCAGCGCCGAACTCCGCGACACCCGGGGGTTCATTTCGATAACCATCATCTCCCCGTCTTCCGGATTGACGGCAAACTGGACGTTCGAGCCGCCGGTTTCGACGCCGATTTCCCGGATGATGGCGATGGCCGCATCGCGCATTTCCTGATATTCGCGGTCGGTAAGGGTCTGGATCGGGGCCACGGTGATGGAGTCGCCGGTGTGCACCCCCATGGCGTCGACGTTTTCGATGGAGCAGATGATGACCACGTTGTCGTTCTTGTCGCGCATGACCTCCAGCTCGAATTCCTTCCAGCCGAGGAGACTCCGCTCCAGCATGACTTCGGTGGTCATCGACAGATCGAGGCCTGCGGTGCAGAGGTTTTCCAGTTCCTGCCGGTTGTAGGCGACGCCGCCGCCGGTGCCGCCGAGGGTGAAGCTGGGGCGTACGATGAGCGGGAAGCCGATTTCGTCGCCCGCGGCAATGGCGGCATCGATGTTTTGGACGATGATCGATTCGGGGACCTTGAGGCCGATTTTCCGCATGGCATCGCGAAATTCTTCCCGGCCTTCCGCCTTCTTGATGACTGCGATGTTGGCGGCAAGCAACTCGACGTTATATTTGTCGAGAATGCCCATCTCGGCCACCTTGATCGCGGTGTTGAGGGCGGTCTGGCCGCCAAGGGTCGGCAGCAGGGCGTCGGGACGCTCTTTTTCGATGACTTTCGCCACGAATTCCGGAGTGATCGGCTCGATATAGGTGGCGTCGGCCAGCTCCGGATCGGTCATGATGGTGGCCGGATTGGAATTGATCAGGACTACTTCATAGCCTTCCTCTTTCAGGGCCTTCACCGCCTGGGCGCCGGAATAGTCGAATTCGCAGGCCTGGCTGATGATGATGGGGCCGGAGCCGATGATGAGGATTTTTTTGATGTCTGTTCGTTTCGGCATGTCTGTCAGTGGTGTCTGTCGTTATGGGTTGTCCCGATCCGGGCGAAAGTGTTGCCGGCGCTTGATTCGGCTATTTGCGCATCATCTCGATGAAGCGGTCGAAGAGATACAGCGCATCATGGGGGCCGGGCGCGTACTCCGGATGATACTGCACCGAAAATGCGGGATACTTCGTATGCCGCATGCCTTCGAGGCTGTTGTCGTTGAGGTTGATATGGGTGATCTCGACCTCGCCCTTCGGCAGGCTGTCGACGTCGATGCAGAAGCCGTGGTTCTGGGCGGTAATCTCCACATGGCCGGTGGTCAGATCCTTGACCGGCTGATTGCCGCCGCGGTGGCCGAACTTCAGCTTATAGGCCCGGCCGCCGTAGGCTAAACCCAGAATTTGGTGACCGAGACAGATGCCGAAGATCGGCACCTTGCCAAGGAGGGCCCGCACCGTCTCGACCACGCCCTCGACGCCTTCCGGATCGCCGGGGCCATTGCTGAGAAAGACTCCGTCCGGACGCATTGCCAGCACCTCGGCGGCGCTGGTACTTGCCGGAACCACCTGGACCAGGCAACCCTTCTCGGTTAAGAGCCGCAGCTGGTTGTATTTGATGCCGAAGTCGAAGGCTACCACTTTCAGCGGATTGGCCATCGAGGTCTTGGCGGTGGTGAAGTTGATTCCCGGCACAGGCTGGTTGTCCGCCCAGCCGTAGGGCTTTTTGCAGGTGATGTCCCGGACCAGATCCTGACCGATAAAGCCCGGCCATTCGTTGGCCCGTTTGACGAGTGATTCCCGGTCGAGATCCATCGTGGAAACAATGCCTTTCATCGCCCCTTTCGAGCGGATGTGCCGGACCAGCGCCCGGGTGTCGAAGCCTTCGACCCCCAGCACGCCGAATTGTATCAGGAACTCGGCCAGGGGCTGGCGCGACCGATGGTTCGAGGGATAGGCGTTGTATTCCTTGATGAGAAAGGCCCGGGGGTAGACTGCCGCCGATTCCATGTCCTCGGGATTGATCCCGTAGTTGCCGATCAGCGGATAAGTCATGGTCACGATCTGGCCGGTATAGGAGGGATCGGTGAGAACTTCCTGATATCCGCTGAGGGAGGTGTTGAAGACAATCTCGCCGACCGCTTCACCGTGGCCGGTAAAGGATTTGCCCGCAAAGATGGTTCCATCTTCCAGAGCGATTAGTGCTTTCATGGCGTTCCTCTATGTGCATCGATTTGGGTGTGTGGGCGAAAAATCTTTCACCCATACAGAATTAGGAGGGTAATTCGTACTCTTTCCGATGTTGCTGCGAATTCTGACCATTGATAATGCGCTGCGGTCCGCAGGACCTGGCAGGGCATTCCGGCGAGTGGGGGGATTTTTTTGTCCCTCTTGAATCTGCAGACAAAACTACAATATATAACCGGATAAGGCTGGTTTCGTCAACCGTAAACGGCCGGGGTCGGCCTTTCGGGAATTTCCCAGGATTCTGACGGAACAAGCTGTTTCCTGCAGAAATATTGTTACAGATTTGTTAAGCATGCCGATTCATGCTCAGTAATGTTGATTGATTTTGCAAAACAAACTGATTAAATTCAGCGGACGCCGCAGGTGACCGAATCGACAACGGGTTCGGCGGAGGAATTGGAGGTGCCGGGTCGCGGCCGGATAAACGTGGAACAATCGACTGAAGAAGGATCCGGCCGAAGGACCGGATAAGGAGCTCCATTGAAAAAGAGAATTCTTGTTGCAAATCGTGGCGAAATCGCCATCCGCCTGATCAGGGCCATTCAGGAACTCGGCTATGAAGCGATCGCCGTGTATGAAACTCCGGACGAGATGTCCCGGCACATCCGTATTGCCGACGAGGCCGTTTTGCTCGGTGACGGCCCGCGCTGCGACTATCTGAATATCGAAAAAGTCATTCGGGCGGCCAAACGGTCCGAGGCCTGCGCCATTCATCCGGGCTACGGCTTCCTGGCCGAGAACCCGTATTTTGCCAAGGCCTGCGAGAAAACCGATATCGTTTTCATCGGCCCCACTTCGGACATTATCGCCAACCTCGGCAACAAGGTGGTTGCCCGCCAGATCATGGCGGAAGCGGGTATTCCAATGGTCCCCGGCACGCAAACCCTCAAACAGGGCAGGGAAGGGTTGGCTGAAGCCCTCGACTTCGCCGGCCATTACGGCTATCCCATCATGCTGAAGGCCACCTCGGGCGGCGGGGGGCGTGGCATCCGGCGAATCGAGTCGGATGCCGAGATGAAGGAGCAGATTCCCATTGCCCGGGCCGAGGCGCTCGCCGCCTTCAATGACGATTCCGTCTATCTTGAAAAGGTTATCGTCAACCCGAAACACGTCGAAGTCCAGATCCTGGCCGACAGTCACGGCCATACCGTTCATCTCGGCACCCGCGACTGCTCCATCCAGCGCCGCAACCAGAAGCTGGTCGAGATTGCGCCGTCGATGATCAAGGATAAGAAGCTGATCGACGAGATCTGCGAGACGGCGGTGCGGGCCGCAAAGGCCGCCAGGTACCTCAATGCCGGGACTGTCGAGTTTCTGATCGATCAGGATATGAAGTATTATTTCATGGAGATCAACACCCGGGTCCAGGTGGAGCATACCGTGACCGAGATGATCACCGGCATCGATATCGTCAGGAACCAGATCAATATCGCCTTCGGCAAACCGCTGTCCTTCACCCAGGACGATGTGCAGATCCGCGGCCATGCCATCGAGGTGCGGATCAATGCCGAGGATCCGAAAAACGATTTCATGCCGGAAGGCGGCAAAAAGGTCTCGGTCTACCGGTCGACCGGCGGTTTCGGAGTCCGCCTCGACGGCTTCGTTTATCAGGGGTATATCATTCCCGAGGTCTATGATTCGCTTTTGGTCAAACTGACGGTGCATGGGTTTACCTGGGATGAAACGGTCGGTCGGCTGAAGAGGTGCCTGCAGAACTTTGCCATCAGGGGACCGAAGACGACTATTCCGTTCTATATGAACATTGCCAACGAAAAGGATTTCTTGAGCGGCGATTTCGATACCTCCTATATAGAAACCCATCCGCATATCTTCTACTATGACGAGGATTCGAGCGAAGTGGGCAAGCTTTCGCGATTCATTGCCGAAATTCAGTACCGTGGGGAGAACCCGTTTGCCAAGTAGGACATCACCTCTTCAGAAACTTCCAGAAAGGATTTGTATATATGACGCGTATAATTCAGGGAACTCCCGTCGAAGACATAGTCAAAACCCTGCGCACGGCCAAAGGCTATTACATTACCAACACCGCCCGTGATCAGTCCCAGTCCGATTTCAAGAACCGCATCTTGCTGCACACCGATCTTATGGCCGCCGAACAGCGTGACAGAGCCGGGTATTTTTCGCTCGAAATCACCGGCGGCGCCTCGATTCATGTGGACATTCTCCGCAAGCAGGTCGATCCCTTCCTGAAGCTGAGAAAGCTGCGGGAGGGGATGCCGCACACCATGTTCCAGACCCTCTGCCGGGGTGTGAACCTGTTCGGCTATCGGCCCTACCCGCAGAACATCATCCGCTTTACGGTGCGCGAATTCGCCAAATACGTCGATGTCTGGCGGACCTTCGACTTCCTCAATCATGTGCCCAATATGCATGCGGTGTTCGAGGAAGTGGCCAAGGCCGGCAAGCTGAACGAGCCCTGCATCTGCTTTTCCACCGGACCCGAGCATACCAATGAATATTATGTGGCCAAGGCGGCGGAGATCGTGGCCGTGACCGGCCAGGACATCACCCTGTGCATCAAGAACCACGGCGGTCTCGGCACCCCGAAACGCATCGGCGAACTGGTCGATGCCCTGAAGCAGAAGCTTCCCGAGGTGCCGATCCACTACCACGGCCACAATACCGACGGCAACGATGTCGGCAGGATCGTCGAGGCGGTGCGTAGCGGAGCAACAATCATCGATGCGGCCGATTCCTCCTTCAGCGGCTTTTATGGTCCGCCGCCGATCCTCACCGTGGTGCAGACCTTGAAGGAGTACGGTTTCGAACCGGTGGGGCTCGACGAGGAGGCGGTGATCGCCACCTCCGAAGTCATCCGCGATCAGCGGAAGCATTACGAGCAGTTCGAATCGCAGATAAAGGGCTTTCAGCCGACCGTGCAGATCCACAAGCTGCCGGGCGGGGCGATGGGCTCGAGTCTCGAGCAGGCGGCCAAAGGCGGCTTCCTCGACAAGATGCCGGATATCCTGCACAAGGAGCTGCCCCGGGTCCAGCAGGAACTGGGCAACTACTGGTCGGTGACGCCCGGTTCGCAGATCCTCTGGACCACCGCGGTGTCCAACGTCCTCGGTGGCGAGCGATACGGAAATCCTTCAGGCGACCTGCGCAACCTGCTGTTGGGCAAATACGGTCCTTTTCCCTTTTATCAGCCGGAGGAGTGGATCTACCAGAAGGTGCTGGGCGACGATTGGCGCCGCGTGCTTGCGGAGGAAGGGGGCGTCGAGGACGTTCCCGATATGGACCTCGCCCACGAACGGTACGCCCTGTCCGAGTTGATCGGCGGTGAGCCGACCGATGAACAGCTTGTCCTCTACCTGCAGCATCCGAACGATGCGGTCGAGTTTTTCAAGTTCAGCGAAAAGTACGGCCAGGTCTACGTGCTGCCGCCGTCGATCTTTTTTCACAGCGGCGGCTTTCCTATCGGGGAAAAGCTGGCCTTCCGGGATCATCACGGCAAGGAGCATATGATCGAAATCGGGCCGACTCCGGTCAACGATTCGGGGGAGACCAGTGTCTATCTGATTGTCGATCACCACCCGTCGATCTTTAATTTCCGGGCCAAGCCGGTCGTTGGACAACCGGGCGAGGCACCCGTCCTCAGCAAGGAGGAAATCCTCGATCTCGCCAAGGCAGGCGATATCCGCTCGCCGTTTTCCGGCAAGGTTGTCGAGATTTCGGTGGAAGAAGGACAGGAGATTCTGGTCGGGGATCGGGTGGCGATTATGGAAGCCATGAAAATGCAGACGCCTATTCTCTCGGAAATGAGCGGTATCGTCACCTCGATTTTTGTCAAAAAAGGCGACAGCCTAAAGCCCGGCGGCAAGATCCTGAAAATCGACAAAAACGAGTAGCTTCGGCACGATTCATGGCCGGAGGGTGGTTTTTCCCTTCGGCCTTCCAACACCTGCTGGAACCGGCTTCTACCGGCTGAGGAAAACGAAGGCCACACCGTTCAGGCAAGACCAGAGCAAGGCCAGCAGCGTTGCCGCCACACATGTCATGGCCAGCACCTTGTGGTTAAATGTCTCTTCCTTGCGTTCCCGATAGCCGAGGAGATAGCCGAGCATTGCCCCCACCAGCATGCCGCCGCCATGAGCCCAGTTGTTGATGCCGGGCACCAGAAAGCCAAAAAGGAAGATCCCCAGCGCCCACCCGCCGATCTGACTGAAGAGGGCGTCGCCGTAAATTCCGCCGCGGCTTTTGCCGTAAAAGAGAAGAGCGCCGATCAGGCTGCAGATGGCCGCCGAGGCGCCAAGGGTAAAGGGCACGCCGGCGAGAGTGGAGAGTATGAAACCACCGACGCTGCCCAGGGTGTAAAGAACGATCATTCTGTTCAGGCCGTATTCCAGGATAACGAGAGGCCCAAGCTGCCTGAAGGCGAGCATATTGAAGAGGATATGCAGCAGGCCGCCGTGCAGGTAGCCGGCAGCCAACAGCGACCACCATCGATCAAGCTGCAGCAGAGGAATGGTTCCCGTCGAACCGAGGATCAGGAGACTTTGGCTGCTCGGCGAAAGAAACGCCAGCGGACTGAAACTGAGGTTGGCGGGACGAAAACCGATAACAAGGGACAACACGAACATGAAGATGTTGATCCCAATGATCGCCGCGACCATCCGCTTCGGGCCGCCGGGGCCGCTGAACAGAAAGATGTTTTTCCACCTTGCCCCGGGGGTTTTCAGGCCACAGTGGGGACAGTGCGAGGCCGAACTGCTGACCAGCTTTCTGCAGTTGGGGCAGAGCAGGGCCCGGGAAGAGTTATTTGCCGACATACGTTCACCATTAACGGGGTTGAATTCTGGTGCAGGTCCAGGAGACGAAAGTAACGCCGCCGATACTCTAGTATCCTGCAGCCATTCTGTCGAGAAAACTCGCGGCAACGGAGCAACTGGACCGGCCTCAAGAATCGTGCGAGGCCTTTTTGATCTGGGTCTTCTGCATGCGTTCCTTCAACCGACCATTTCGCTCGGCAATCTCGGCATTTCCGGTGTACCATGGGGGAATATCGTCATAATCGGGAATGCCGTCATCGATGAGATACCTGGAGTTGGGATTTTCCGGATACCCTTGAGCCACCCCGCCGGCACAAATCACCAACAAACCATCCCGATGGGCCTTGAGGGCCCGTCTCGCCGCGGGCGATACGCGCACCGCATCGCCTTTTTGCAGTTCCAGCAGCTCGTCATCCACCAGGAGAAGGCCGCTACCTTCGATGACCAGATAGACCTCTTCCTGCTTTCGGTGGCGATGCGTGAAGGTGTAACCCTCATCGGGCGGCAGCTTGATCAGGCCGAGGGCGACACCCTGCAGGTCAAGCTGATGCCGCGGACTGGTAAGCCAGGGCAGGCTGGCAAAATCGAAGTGACATTTGGTGTAGTTCATGGCGTGAGAGTGCTGGGGGAAACCTATCAATAATGATAGGCGGCAACGCCGCCCGAGTCAACAGGGGAAACGAAGAACACCACAAGGCAGAAGAACGGCGTCGGGAAGGATCGGGAAATGCGCAATGGACAAAGGGAAGCGGCAGGTCAAACCCGCTGCCTGCCGGAGAGACACGGCAGACAGCGGCAAAGCGGTCACAAAACCCTACCAGATCTCATATTGCCCGGTGGTCGAACACTCGCATTCGGCATTGAGGAATTTTACCGAATATCCTGCTTCTTTCAGCATCTTATAGCCGATTTCTCCGCGTCCGCCTGTTTTGCAGTGGACCACGATGAATTTATCGCCGGGGATCTCGGCTATCCGGCTTTTCATCTGTTCGAGCGGAATGTTGATTGCGTTGGGGAAATGACCCGACTCGTATTCGGCCGGGGTGCGGGCATCCACGACAAAGATCAGATCGGACTGCAGCGACTT
>MGTI01000253.1:43646-70687 GCA_001799365.1 Desulfobacterales bacterium GWB2_56_26
AGTTGATGGGGGCGTCGTCGGTTGCGGCAAGCGCAGGTCCGGCCTGCAACGCTTTGCCGGCAGCCTTCCAGGCGGCGAGCGCGCCGTAAAAGCCGGTGACGTTCTTATATCCCCATTCTGCCACGATTTTTTTGGCCGCATCGATATCGGGGTCCTTGTCGGCATAGAGATAGATGGGTGCCCCCTTGCCTTTCGGGAAGGCATCCTCGGCATCTTCCAACACGCCGACGGGGACAGAGTAAGCCCTGGGGATAAAGCCCTTCTCGGCCTCGGCTCTGTCGCGCAGATCGATCAGGACGATATTGCCTCCGGCAATGTAATCGATGGCAGGCGTGATCCTGTTGCCTGATTTTTTCCAGGCGGGCAGGCCGTCAACATAGACCAGCGGATTCTTGTGACCCCATTTTTTCGCCAGACCGGCGGATTTGGGACTCATCGTTCAGGTGGAGCCGCCGCAGTAGAAGATGAGCTGTCTGTCCTGATACGGGGCAAGGAGTTTAGCCCCATCGTCGCCTGCAGCCATAAGTTTGGCAAGAGGGATGGATACCGCCCCGGCAATATGACCCTCGTCGAACTTCACCGCCGGGCGGGAGTCGATGATAACTGCGTTGCCATCGCCCGTCAACCGTTTCGCCAGTTCTGCCGTTTTTATCTCGGTAATACCTTCCGGCAGTTTAACCACATCTTTTTCGATTGAGGAGGCAATGTTTTCATTCCCGACGATGGTGTACAGAGCGACGATGGCTTCGTCCTCCTTGAAATCCGCAGCCGCTCCACCTTTAAAGACGGTGGCGTCGGTGAATTTCATCAGGAAGAATTGACCGTCTGCGGTTGACAGGGCAAGGGTTTTGGCTTTTTGCGAGATGTTGGCGATCTTGCCCTGAATTGTCTTCGTTTCCGCAGGTGCCGTAATTTTTGGCGTATCCGCCGCCAGGGTTACGCTCGAACACCGTAACAGCGCCTCGCCCGGAATCAGGGCACTCGCTGCCAAGAGGCCACCAAGGCCGAGTTTTAGGATCGTTTTCTTCATTGTTCACCTCATCTTCTTGATTATTTTCAGGAGTTGAAACTTGCCCCTGCAACCGATGCAACAAAAAAACTCTATAGTTAAAGAAATTAATAAATTAATTATATTATTGTGTTCGACGAAATGCAACTACTTTCGTGCTCATTGGGAGCATCGGGATCATTCAAGAAACTGAGGCAGCTGAGGGAAAATCGGGAGAAATACGGGGCGGCAGGCAGCCGCCCCGGGTACTGGTGGGATTATTTCTTCTCGTTGAACGAAATCTCGAACAGCTTCTCGATGGCCTCACGCCCGGCATCGCTCAGATAGCGGGTGCCGCTGCCGACGAAGGTGTCGTATTCGATGCGGGGCGAGTCCTCGTGCCAGCCGCTCTTCCAGGTGAACCACTTTTTCTGCGGCTGGTCGAACACATGCAGGGGGCGATTGAACATCTTGGCGAGTTCCACCGCCCACCCGGTGCCGCCTTTGACTGAATTGTCCTCCTGGATGGTCCCGATGACAAAGACCTGATGGCCGCTGTTGACCATATGGAAGATGGTCTGCAGAACTCTTCTGATTTTGTCCGTTTCATAGTAAGTGCGGTTGAGCATGCGGGAGGCGAGTTCCATGCTGATATCACCCCGTTCGAGCTGCTCTTTCCCGAGAATCACAACATTTTTTTCACGGGTGAGTTTATGGCCTTCGAATGAGTAGACAACCTCTTTAATGCCCATCTTTTCCGCTGTTTCACCGAAGCATGCTTCGGCGCCTTTGAGGCCGCTGCTGAATAGGGTGTAATCGGATAATTTCATTGAATGACTCCTCAAGTCAAAAAGAAAAACAGCAATTTAACATGGAAAATTCTCGTTTAGTGTAACCTCAGTGCTACCGAAAGGCAATATCCCTCGACTTTTTTGCTGGATACCGGTCAAGCTTTTTTCTGACCCCTGACAAATATCCGCCAGGGAGCGGGGTAGCCTTCGGTGGTCAGGGCAGAATCGTCCGGATCAATGTAATCGGCAAAGGACTCGAAGTCCATCCATTCGGTTCTGCGTTGCTCCAAAGGCGACATGGGATGACTGCAGAAAAGCTCGCAGGCGACATAGCCCGCCTTCTTCAGCCAGTTGAGCAGGCAGGGGCCGGTCGGCACGAAATAGGTGCCGGGCACCTTGGCGTAGGTCTCTTCGGGGAAGAGGGCGACCGGCTGATCGCCGGGGATGGCCTGCGTTTCGAGAAGGAGAGTGCCCCCGGGTTTCAAGGCGGTGAGGATATCCCGCAGGGTGTCGATGGGGGAAGGACGATGATAGATGACTCCCATCAGAAAAATCACATCGAAACACTCCCTGAACAACGGCAAATGCTCGACGCCGAGGAGGTCGATGTGCAGGGAGCGGCAGCGGGCCATGCCGTTCAGCGCCTTGAAACAGTAGTAGTGCTGAACGGAGGGCTCAAACCCGAGAACCAGCCGCGGCCTGGCATCGGTCATCCTGAACATGTAGTAGCCGTTGTTGCAGCCGATATCGGCGACCACCTTATCGCTCAGGTCGGGGAGGGCGGGAATGAGTCGCTGCCACTTTCGTTCACTGCGCCACTCGGCGTCGATGTCGATGCCGAATACCGAAAATGGGCCTTTGCGCCAGGGCATGAAGGCCTTGAGATGGCCGGCGATCAGCTGACGATCGTGATCGCCGATTTCCTCCGCCTGGCCGATCATCACCGTATCGCCCGAGCAGTCAACCCAAGCCGCTGGATATTTTGCCAGTTCCAGGGCGGGCTGGCGATAGCGCAGGAAGCCCTTTTTTTGCTGATTGACCCAGTCCTGGCGTTTTTGGTGTTCGCGGGCGATCGCGGTCGAATCCGCCGAGGCGGGAAGGTGAGCAAGATAATGCATGGCAGACAGGGGACTCAGGATGGTTTCACCGCGATAAACGAGGCGAAGTTGAACCAGCGGAAATAGGTTTCGACCGGGGCAAAGCCGGTTTTGCCCAGCATGTCGAGGTTTTCCGCCACCGAGAAGGGGATGAGGACGTTTTCCAGGGCCTCGCGCTTCTTGGCGATTTCCAGTTCCGAATATCCCCGGGCTTTTTTGAACCGGTGATAGATATCGATAAATTCCCGATTGAGCCGGGGATCATGGTTTATCACCTTTTCGCTGACCAGCAGAATTCCGCCGGGTCTCAGGTTATTGAAGATATTTGTTAAGAATGGCTCACGCTGCAGAGGCCTGATGAATTGGAGCGTATAGTTGAGGATGACCCCGCCCGCTCCCGGATGATCGAAGGTGGTGATGTCTTCGAAGGAAAAGGAAATCCTGTCCTGTTTCCGATACAGCTCCGCCTTGAGTCTGGCCTTGTCGAGCATCGGCATTGAATTGTCGATACCGACAAACGCAAATTCCCTGTGCTGCAGCAGCCGGCTGAATTCGAGCAGGCTGGTACCGTTGGCGCAGCCCAGATCATAGACGGTGTCGCCGGGGGCGAGAAAGTTGTCCAGCAACCGGGCGGAAGCCTCGATCACCTCCCGGTAAAAGGGGATGGAGCGATCGAGCATGTCGTCAAAAACCTCGACCACCCGTTCGTTGAAGACAAAATCCTCCGGAATCGTCTCGACCTGGAAGAGCGTATCTTTCGGTGCATTGTTCATCTAGTATGGGCTACTTTCGTTACCATGGGCGGCCAGCGTTGTGCAGCCGGTGGGCGTATACCCCGTTCGAGAGATTTTCGACGGCCGCGATGTGGGCCCTGCCATCTCTGGTCGGTGCTGAATGGACGGTGGTGACGATAAACATGGCGCAGACTATGAACACATATAGGAATGACATGAAAAAGACGTTTTTTGGCATAGTGCTCCTCGTTTGATGGGGAAATCACTGATTTTTGAGCGAATACTCCGAGGTACGGGCACTTTCGCAACCAGTTCGACGTGATGAAAGCGAATATACCAAACTTGCCGGGTGCGGAAAATAAAAAACCGCGCACCCCTTGATTGGCGGGGGAAGACGACCTTATTCCGGGACGGGATTTTCACGGAAAGGCGTGACGGGAGGCAGCAGGCAGTGTTCCCGGTCGCGACCTGAAAAATTGGTCTTGCCTTGCATGACGACTGCCAGTATAAACGTATGGCCAGAGACTTGCGGACAAAAAGGCAGCTGTTTATTGATCGGAGTTTT
Organism: Desulfobacterales bacterium GWB2_56_26; assembly: GCA_001799365.1. Lineage (GTDB taxonomy): Bacteria > Desulfobacterota > Desulfobulbia > Desulfobulbales > Desulfocapsaceae > Desulforhopalus_A. The sequence goes on from MGTI01000253.1 coordinate 47,822, forward strand.
CCGCCTGCGGTCAGATAGTGTCTGTCCAGAAATGAGATATTTTGTTCTAAATCGAGGCGCTCGATAAATTTAACCACAGGCATATAGTTGATATTCCGAGGATTAAATTTTGAGAGCAACGAAGAGTTAGGACAAAATAGCCATTTATGGACAGACACGAGATAAGATAATAGAAAAAACGGGTTCTTATGTCTAACGAAATAGATTTCGACGAATTGCTCAGCAAATATAAGTCAGATCCCTTCGACTATGTGGATGTCTTCGCCATTCACACCGGCCGGGTGCTGTTCAAGGTAGTGGAAGGGCAGGAAGTGACGGTCGCGGCCGGTGAGTGGCTGCAGATTCCGGGAACGACTCTCTATGAGATCGATCGGGAGCGGAATATGAAGACGATTACCGCGCAGACCAACGGTATTGTGGCACAGATCAATACCGCGCTCGACGGTCAATTTGTCGAGGCCGGAGAGAAGCTCATGACGATCAAACATCCTCTTAAAAAGAAAGAGATCATCGAGAACATCCTGAAAGAGGTGCTGTCACTTTTCCACGCGCCGGAATCGGCAAAATATTTCTTTGCCATGGATGTCCAGTCGCGTATAGACAAAAAGGGCGCCAAGGCGGTCACCATCGATCCGGGGGATGAAATACTGACCATGTCGCTGATGAAGCGGGACACGCCGATCTATTATAAAGGTGAACGTGGCGTCATCCATTCCGTCTATTTCAAGCCGGGAGTGTCGGTCGAACAGGGGGCGCCGCTGATCGGCGTATGTGCTCCGGAAAAACTGCCGCTGATCCAGAAGATCATTACCCGGGTGAAGGCCGACTGGGATAGTGAACATTAAAATTTGCCTATATCTTCAAATACCTTGCAGTGCGTAGAGAATAGACCCACACCAGAGTTGGTGCTCCACCATCTGCGCCGGGAGTTGACAGGACAGATGGCCGCTCGCGTCGATGCGGCGGCCATCGTCCGGTACGGTTCCATTGTCGGTTCAGTGATCGAATGCCATACGTCACTGCCGAGGGCGATGGAGCATGCCCGCCGAAATATTGCCGCCTCGGCCGGGTCCAATCGGGCCTTTTCCAGCGGCACAGTCGTTTTGGCCGATACCATGAGCCAGTGCCGGGGACGGTTCACCAGGTCGTGGCATGCCCCGCCGGGAGGAGTCTGGGGATGTATGGTATATGCCAATACGCTGCTGCCCCGGTCGCGCAATTTCATTCCTCTTGCTGCTGGAATCGCCTGCTGCGAGACGGTTCGGGAGTTCGGCGGGACGGCAAGCACCATCCGCTGGGTAAACGATGTCCTGTGCGGCGGCAAAAAACTTGGCGGCTTTCTGGTTGAAGGGTATGTCGAACCTGTCCACGGCGAGGAATTCGCCCTGATCGGCTTCGGCATCAATGTCAACAACACCTCTTTCCCGGATGAACTTGCCGATACGGCGGTCAGCCTTAAACAGGTGCTGGGCAGAGAGGTGGACCTTGCGGCTTTCACGACCGTTTTTCTCGCCAGACTTGCCTGGAATTTCGGTATCCTCTGCTATGAGGAGGGGCGAGAGCTGAGCGGAGAACCGTTGTCCGGAAGAAATGGCCGGCATCTCCTGCTCGAACAATGGTTGAACCTCTCCGACACCGTCGGCCGGCGCATCGTCTACGGCTTCGATGTGATGACTGCCCCGCAATATCAGGCCGAGGTCATGGGCCTGGACGCCACCGGCGGCCTTATTCTTGCTCTTGACGATGGCTTTGTCAAAACCGAACTGAGCGGCGAGATCCGGTACCTCGGTTAATACCTGTACTCATCCCCGGAAAGTTCGTGTCTGTTCATAAATGGCTATTTTGCCATAACTCTTCGTTGCTCTCAAAATTTAATCCTCGAAATATCAACTATATCCTGCGGTTAAATTTATCGAGCGCCTCGATGTAGAACAAAATATCTCATTTCTGGACAGACACTGGTTCGCGGACTGTCGAACCTCTCCGGCAGAACCTGCATCGTCATTACCTTCACCCGCCGATATATTTCTGCATAGTTTTCCAGGAATTGATTTCCCTCTGAAAAATTGTCCTGCCGTAATGATGGAGGAGGGCGAGAGCCTCCGAGAGGACCGGACCGGCCAATTTTAGACGATGCAGGCGGGCAAGAGGACAATCCTGTGCCGCCTTGAGGATCTTAAGCGTTCCGTGGGAGAGTTCTCTGCCTCGGGTGCCGGCATCTCCGCTGCACGCCGAGCAGAGGATTCTTCCTCCTCCGGGATGAAAGGTATACCTTCTTTCCGGCGTGACCGGGGTCTGGCAGGCCCGGCAGATATCCAGATCCGGCCGGTATCCCAGGTAGTCGAAGTAGCGGATGAGAAAGAGGGCAAGGATTGCCCTGGGTTGATCTTTGCGGTCTAGGGAGTGCAGAGCCCAAAGGGTCAGGCGAAAGGTTTTCTCGTCGGGTTCACCTTCGCTGATGCCCAGCAGCAGAAATTCGTCGATTATCGAGGCAAGGGCGTAGAGTTCCAGGTCCTGCCGGATATTGATGAAACTCGCGAGCAGGTCGGCTTCGGCGAGAAAGGCCAGATTCCTGTTGTTTTTCCGGTTGTAGGAAATGTTGAGAAAGCTGAACGGCTCCAGCTTGTTGACAAATCGTTTTTGGCTTTTCTTGGCGCTCTTGGCGATTGCGGTGAGTCTGCCGACGTCCCGGCAAAAGAGCGTAACGATGATGTCCGCCTCGCCGTGGTCGCTGCAATCAAGAACAATGGCCTCGGTGTCCATGGCCGGAACCGTGGCTATCGCAGGATATCTTCAGGGATAGAGAGAGTTATCGAATTGTTGGCAGCCTTGGGGAGTTTCAGCGGGATATCGTTCAAAGTGAGCCGGGTGCGGGTATCGCCGGGCAGCTTGACGATAAGCTTTTCTCCGGCCTGCCAGGTGATCGCCTCGCCGGTTTTGTAAGACAACGTCTGTTGCGGCTGGTTGTCGACCTGTAATGACAACGGGGTCTCTTCCACGAACACGGCATTGACGACATATTTCGGTCGAACGGCAGAGGTGACAGGATCTTGAGTAATTTCAACAGGATGGGTCGTGGCGGCGGTAACTGTCGTTGGTGAAAACAGGCTGAGGGATTCTGATTTTATTGGTGGCTCCGGCACAACCGCATCAAAAATGAATTCAGGCCCGGACTCTTCGTTCCGCACCTGTTCAAGCCGCTGCGATCCTTCAAGGCTACGCAGTTTTTCGCTGAGATAGGAGGCCGGATTCCAGCCGAAATACCAGCAGAGAAAAGCGCCGAACAGCAGGAAGAGGAAGATTATCAGGCCGAAGGAGGAAGACGGCAGCGAGGTGGGACGCTCGGCCATACTAGCCATGTCCTGGGCCAGCCGGTTGGGAGGCGGGGTAGAATAAGTTGCCGTTTTGGGGAGCTTATTCCTTTCCCTGGTGTACATCTCAAGCACTTCGCCGGGATCGAGGGCGAGCATCCTGGCATACATGGTGTAGAATCCCCTGGTATACACTTCCGCCGGCAGGGAGGCGAGGTTGCCGTCCTCCATCGCCTGCAGGTTTCTCGATGAAATTTTTGTTTCCTCGGCTACCGTCACCAAATCCAGGCCGCGTCTGACGCGTGTCTCGCGGAGGATTTCACCGATGGTGGTGGCGCCTTCCATTTCGGCAGAGTAAAAGGTCATGCTTTTATCCTGAACAGTTGGGTGGTGGTGTTATAATTTTTGAATGAAAGCATCTTCTTTCAGTTTTTTTACCCATTCCGAGTAAGCCGCTTTCATTTTTTCATCATAGAGCTTTTCTCTGATCTCATCCTTCACCCCTTCAAAGGAGGTGGAGGAAGCTTTTTCCTTCTCTTCGCCGGAAAGTACCTTATAGAATTGAAAGCCGCTTGCAGTCTCTATTATATCGGTCAATTCTCCAGGTTCTAAAGGGGAAATCGCAGTTCGCATGGCGGGGGCCATGTCTTCCAGTCCCAAGACACCGATATCGCCGCCATCGCCCGCCGAGGGCAGGTCGGAGAATTTCTTGGCAAGGGTCTTGAAATCCTCGCCTCGGCGCACCTGATCGAGAATGTGTTCCGCCTTTTTCCTGGTCTCCTTTTTGGCAGCCGCGAACTTCTCCGGATCATCTCTGTCGGTCTTCCAGATAAAACCCATCTGCAGCAGATAATAACTCCCTTTCTCTTTTTTTGCGGCATAGTGTTCATCGAAATAATCTTTCATCATCTCTTCGGTGACCACTACTTTTGCCCGCACATCGTAGCTGATAAGCTTGCTTTGCAGGATCTGGTCCCTCAACTGCTTTCGATAGATTTCTTCGGTGAGTCCCGAGCCGGCAAGTTTTTCCCTGAACTGGGCGGGATCGAGTGAGAGGCGATTCCGGGTGTTTTCGTAGGCGGTGGTAATTTCTTCTTCGGTAACGGTGGTGTTGTGCTGTTTTGCCTTCTGATTGATCAGCCGGCGATCAATCATCGAATCAAGAATTTCCCCCTTGGCCTCCGCCAGGGAGTCTGCCAGTTTTTTCCCCGAATACTCCTTGGCCAGGGACTGATACGCTCTGGCTGCTTCTTCTTCAACTTCGGAAAGGGTTATTACTTCGTCATTGACGACGGCGACGACCTTGTCGACCAGTTCCGCGTTCCCCGGTCCGGCAGGAACCAGACTACACAGGACTGCAACGAGCATCTGCAGGAAGAGATGCCGGGGTGAAGGCAGCAAAAAAAGAAGTTTCATTGAAATCCTTGGCAATGAGTCAGATAGGAGAAATTATCAAGATGTCCGGGAGACGATGACCGCATATAATAGCCTTCGGTCATGGCAGATGGCAACCAATATATTGCACAATCCTGCCCGGCTGTGTCGGCGGTTGACTTTCAAAGATAGTGGAATATTTTCTCGCGAGAGTATATCATAGAACCAGCATGATTGAAAACTTCCCAGGAGCCGAAGTATGAAAAAAAGAGACTACCTTATCAGAACGCTGATTGCCGCATTGGCGCTGGCTGGATTGCTGTGGACGGCCGAAGGTCGGGCAGCCACCAAGATGCCGTCTTTTGCCTTGGAAAATGTTCGGGACGGCAAGATAGTCGATTCCAATTCCTTGAAGGGGCGGGTTCTTTTACTGACGTTTTTTGCAACATGGTGTCCGCCGTGTCTTGAAGAAGTGCCCACTCTGGTAAAATTGCACAAGGAAATGGAGGGTGCCGGATTTTCGGTGATCGGCATGTCCGTCGATCAGCAGGAGCCCGCCATAATTGCCAAGTTTGTGGAAAAGAAGGCGATCAATTATCCCGTACTTCTGGCCGAATCGAAGACCACCATGGACTTCGGCGGGATATACGGTATCCCTGTGGCCTTCCTGGTAAATAAAGCTGGAAATGTGGTGAAAAAATATACCGGATATGTGGACCACGCCATTCTCGAAAAAGATATCCGCAGTCTTCTGTAAAGTGATTGATCCGGGTTGCATTTAATCACAAAGTAAAATACAATGGATTGGTTTGAAAATAACATCAAGTACTTGTGATACAATGTAGGAGTTCGACTCCAATAACCAACCAGAAAAAAAGGAGAATGCGATGAACAAGAAGGTTGCGGCGTGTGTAGTGGCGTGTGCTTTTGTGATGGGCGTTGCGGGATTCGGTTATGCTGCCAAGATAAATTGCGAAGTTACGGCGGTAGAGGGCGAGAAAGTCACCATGACCTGCAAGGACGCCAGTAAGATTGCTCCCGGTGAAAAGGTGAAAGTTGCGAGTGCCAAGAAGGGCGCCGTTGAGGGTTGTTGATTGACATAAGTCTCTTTTTTCAGTACTTTTAAGGGGTCAGCTGATCGTCTAGGTCTGCTGACCCTTTTTTTTGGAAGGGAGAGTGTCTTCTACGTCCTGCTTTGACGGAAGCGTGTACAGGATTTGGCTATCATTCTGCAGCTTGATATAATCAACAAAAAGATCGGGTTGGTTTTGCCGCCACTTCTGCTTCTCTCGCCGGTTTTAGTTCGTCACCCCTTTTGCGATCCCTCCTTGTGGGGGTAGTGTAAATAATTGAGAATGAGCCTTGCCTCATTTGGTTTATATTTTATGAATATAGAAACTCTTCCCGAACGGGAACGGCAGATTTACAAACGCATCCGCGCCAAGTACCGTTTGACTTTCGATCGCCTGAAAATCGGCGAAAAAGATCTGCGGCTTCTGAAGATCGCCGACCTCGCCGAAATTCTCGGAGGTAAAGATCCGTTTGCCAACGTTTCGGAATTTCCCTTTTGGGTTCGACTGTGGGATGCAGCCATGGTATTGGCCTACGTTCTCGGCGGCCAGAAGGATGTTGCGGGGAAGCGGTTGCTGGAATTGGGGGCCGGCCTCGGCGCCCCCGGCCTTGCCGCTGCGGCTGCAGGGTATGAGGTAACTATCAGCGATTATGAAGACATCATCATGGATTTCCAACGGGTGAGTGCCGCCGCCTCCGGTCTCGAAGGCATCGAGTTTATCCACCTAGACTGGCTGAATCCGCCGGACCTGCAGCCCTTTGATGTGCTGATCGGCGCCGAGATCCTTTTTCGCGAGGCTTTTTTCGTGCCGCTGTTGAACATTTTCAAGCAGTATCTGAAAAAAGACGGCATGATCTTTCTCGCCCATGATGCGACCCGGCAGAGTCTTTCGAAATTCTTGCAACTTGCCCAGGACGATTTTGAGATTTCCTTGAAAAAGCAGACTCTTACGCGCGACGGCAAGGAGCGGACCATTATTGTCAATCGACTGCGCCATAAAAACTAGCTCTTCGGTGTAACGGAAATCGCCTGAACCAAATATGTCTTACTATCCCATCAACATACGCATTGCAGACCGGTTGTGCCTGGTGATCGGCGGCGGGCCTGTCGCTCTCCGGAAGGTTAAAGGTCTTCTGCAGGGCGGAGCCCGGGTCAGGGTTATCAGCCCCGAAGTGGAGCCGGAGTTACGGCGGTTGAGCAAATTGCAGGAAATTGAATGGTTGGAGCGGGAGTACGTCGAGGGCGACCTGCGGGACTCCTTTCTCGCCTTTGCAGTGACCGATAACAATGCGGTGCAGAATACAATCATGAAGGAAGCGGAGAGATCGACGGTTCTCCTGAACAGCGCTGACGATCCCCGCAGGAGCGATTTCCACGTTCCGGCCCATTTTCGACGCGGCAAGATGCTGATCACAGTCTCCACTGGCGGCGGTAGTCCCGCCTTGGCGAAAAGAATCAGGGAACAGTTGGAAGACAATATCGTTCCCGAATACGAGGCGGTCGTTGACCTGCTCTCGCTCATCAGAAATCAGGTCGTCGCCAGAAACGATGATTCCACCGCCCATGCCGAACTGTTTCGCCGGCTGTTGCATGCGGGCGTCGTCGACTTGCTCCTTGAAGCCAAGTGGTTTGAACTGCAGATGCTGCTGCTGCGCGAGCTGCCGGATGATATCGACGCGGTGACCTTGATGCGGCAATTCCTGGAAAAACACGACAAAACCGGAGTTTGACAGGTGTTGCGATAATGAATCTCTCTGTTAACGATCACTGATTTGGATACCCATCATGGAAGGAATAACCACTCTCCTTTTTTCGGCTGTGCTTGGGGCAACTTTTCTGGCAGCAGCCGCCTACGTGGTATTTTTCATCAACCAGAGCAAAGAAGTACGTAGAGCCGCAAGAGTCATCTTCCTTGTCTCCGGCGTCCTGCAGACGCTCTATATCGTGTGGCGCTATATTCAGGCCGGCCACACCCCGATCACCTCGCAGCATGAGGCGGTGGTTTTTTTCGCCTGGGCAACCACCTGGGCCTACCTTTCCTTCAGGTGGCGGTATACCGTCAAGAATTTCGGCACCTTTGTTGCCATCAATGTCTTTGCCTTGCTGCTCATCTCGGCTATTTCACCACGAGAAATCACGCCGCTCTTGCCGGCCTTGCGGAGTGTCTGGTTGCCGGTACATGGCGGAGTATCGCTCATCGCCTATGGATTCCTGTCACTCGCCTTCTGCGGCGGTCTCATGTATCTGCTTTTGGAGCGAGAGCTGAAGAGAAAACGCTTCGGCTATATTTTCGAGAGATTCCCATCGCTTGACTCTCTCGATCAATTGAACAACCATTGTCTGACCGCTGGCTTCATCTTTTTGACTCTGGGCATCGTCACCGGCTCGATCTGGGCACGCCAAGCCTGGGGAACCTATTGGCAATGGGACCCGAAGGAAACCTGGTCGTTGATCACCTGGTTTCTGTATCTGATCCAGCTGCATCAAAGATTCACTGTCGGCTGGCGTGGCAAGAGGGCGGCGGTGATGGCCGTCATCGGTTTTGCTTCGGTCGTCTTCACCCTGTGGGGCGTAACATATCTGCTGGGAGGGATTCACAGTTATGCCGGGTGAAAAGATCCTTTTGCTGGGGGTAAACCATAAGACTACTCCAGTTGAGATACGGGAAAAGATTGCCCTGACTAACGGATATCAGGAGCCGCTTGCGGCGCTCAAGAATTTTTCCGGGCTGCGGGAATACTACCTGCTCTCCACTTGCAACCGCGTGGAACTCCTGGTTATTGCCGAACCGGAAGTGGCCGTTGAAGAAGAGATCTTCAATTTCCTTTTCGACGGCCGGGTCGATCGTGAGGATTGGCGCCGGTATTTGTACGTTTTTTCCGGCCAGGCAGCGATCCGTCACCTGTTCATGGTTGCAGCCAGCCTCGATTCGATGGTGGTGGGCGAGGCCCAGATTCTCGGCCAGTTGAAGGAGGCATACCGACATGCCGCCCAGTTCGGTTGCACCGGTCCATTTCTCAATAAGCTGCTGCACAAATCCTTTTCCGTTGCCAAGCGGGTCCGCACCGAGACGGCCATCGGCTCCTCCGCCGTATCGATCAGCTATGCGGCGGTGCAGCTGGCCAAGAAGATATTCGGCAATCTCAAGGGCAAAAAGGTCCTGCTGGTGGGAGCGGGGGAAATGGCCGAACTCGCGGCCGAACATTTGGTCGGTCAAGGGGTCGGCGATGTAGTCGTTGCCAACCGAACCCTTGCCCGCGCGGTCGATCTGGCCAAACGCTTCAGGGGCAATGCCGTCTCCATTGAAGAGCTGGTTCAACAGCTCGAATATGTTGATATAATCATCAGTTCGACCGGGGCTACGGAGATCATCCTCAATAAGGACCAGGTCAAGTCGGTGATGCGCGCTCGCATGAACCGGCCACTGTTTTTCATTGATATCGCCGTTCCCCGCGACCTCGATCCGCGGCTTATCGAAATCGACAATGTCTATCTCTACGATATCGACGACCTCAGCAGCGTGGTGGAGATCAACAAGTCCGACCGCGATCGGGAAGCGGTGAAAGCGGCGCGCATCGTCGACGAGGAGACGCTCAAGTTTCAGAAATGGTATCAGGGGGTAGCGGTTACGCCGACCATTGTGGCCCTGAAAGACAAGTTCGAAGATATCGGCCGGGGTGAATTGGACAGGACGCTTGCCCGTATGCCGGAACTCGGCGAGGCTGAGAGGAAAAATATGGAAAAGATGCTTGCTGCGATCATCGCCAAGATCCTCCACGACCCCCTGACATATCTGAAAAGTGAATCATGCGCCGGGCGGGACAACAGCGACCTCAAAATCACCCTTGTTCGCGAACTTTTCGGTTTAAGTAATGGAGACAATGGGCGATAAGGTTGCCGAGCTGATTGAGAACGAGTGGTATATTGTCAGGAATTCCGGCGAAACACCGGAAATTGCATTGCATTCCGCTCTCTATTATCTTACCCTATCCAAGGACGGACCACGGATAAACCTGAGTGAGGAGCAGGTCGCTTGGCTGCGGCAGGCGGCGGTCGATCGATTTTACGAGATCATAGTTCGCGACCTTCAGCACGCCAACCACGGCACCTCAAGCTACCGGGGGATAACCAGGTCGATTATCAATTATCGGCGCTTTTGCACTTTTTGCGAGCGGCAGAAGATCAGCCGTTCCGTTCTGCAACAGTCGGCTGCGGCGGCCCTTCTCAACTTTCTTGAAACCGAGGTGGCGGAAGTCAGACGGCGACAAAGACCTTCCATCATTGATTGCTCAGGCGAGGCGTTGAGATCCTTTGCGGCGGATTTGGGAGTAGAACTCGCCTCCCGATTTGCAGAGCTTGCCGAACTTTGTCCAGAGGTTCAGTAATGCCTATTCCTTTTTTCTTTGAATTTGTCTTTGTCGTAGTATTTGCCCGACCGTTCTGTTATTTCTTACATACGCAATTTTAAGAGCAATTTTACCATACTGTTGAGTTTTTCAATAATAACAATATGAAAAATATTCAAAAACTAGGCATTGCAGTTCTTGCTCTGGTAATCCTTTTTACGGCATCCTTCGGCATGGCCGAAGAAACGGTAAAATTCGATACCAAGAGGAACAGGTTTATCGGCTATTTGCTGAGCAAGCAGCTGCCGACCCTTCATTTCAGCGACAAAATTGTTAATGATGACTTGGCCATGGCTGCCTTTCATCTGTACATAAAACAGCTGGATTACCAGAAACGTTTCCTGCTTAAGAAAGATGTCGAGCAGCTCAAAGCGTTTGCCCCCTATATCGACGACAATCTTGCCAATGGCCGGATTTCCCTGCCTGACACCGGTTATGACATCCTGACCGAGAAGATTTCGCTGGTTCAGACGATGGTCGAGACCATGCTGAGCAACGACAAGATCAGGGTGGTCGCCCGCAAGGGTTCTTCCGCGGTCAAGAACAACACCTCGTCCTCCGGCGAGGAGGTGTTAATGGTCGGTAATTTTGATGTTCGTCAAAAGGAAACCTATGAGACGGATCCGGAAAAGGCCGCATTCGTGGAAAACCTGACCGAACTCAAGGATAGATGGCGGAAGGTTCTGAAAGCGCAGATAATCGCCCAGTATCTGGATCTGGTTGAAGAACAGCAAAAGGGCAAAGAACAGAAAGACAAGGAGAAGCCGATCCAGATCAAGAGTGAAGAAGAACTCTGGAAGGAAGCTCTGAGCAAGGTCAGCAAGAGAAACAAGACCTTCTTCCAACGTCTCAATCAGGAAACCCTGCAGGATCACTATGATCGGTTTTTTAACTGCATCACCAGGGCCTTCGATCCCCATACCAACTATATTCCCCCTGCCGGAAAAGAGCAGTTCGATATTAATATGCGGGGCAGTCTGGAAGGCATCGGCGCGCTGCTTCGGGAGGATGACGGCTTTATCAAAGTCATCAGGATCATCCCGGGCAGTGCTTCGGCGATTCAGGGTCGGCTCAAGGCCGAGGATATCATCCTGCAGGTAACCCAGGAAGGCGAGGAACCTGTCGATGTTACCGACATGCGGCTGCGTGATGCGGTGCGCCTGATCCGCGGGCCTAAAGGAAAGGCAGTGACCCTGACGGTGAAAAAGCCAGATGGCGCCACCGAAGTTATCAAGATCGTGCGAGACGTGGTGCAGATCGAAGAGACCTTTGTCAAGAGCACGATTATCAACGCAGGCGATGGACGCAAGACCGGATATATTTATATTCCGAGCTTTTATCGGGATTTCGAGGGAACGAGGAACGGTTCGAAAGGCAGGAACTCGACCGACGATACGCTGCAGGAGATCGAGAGCCTGAAGAAGCAGAAGGTCGATGGCATTGTCCTCGATCTGCGTGACGACGGTGGTGGTGCCCTGGTCGATGCCGTCGATATTACCGGTCTTTTTATTAAGACCGGACCGGTCGTCCAGGTGAAAAATAGTTTTGGCGACAAGCGGGTCCTCAGCGATACCGATGATAAGATGTACTACGACGGCCCGTTGGTCGTCCTGGTGAACAAGTTTTCGGCCTCGGCCTCGGAGATCGTCGCCGCAGCCTTACAGGATTATAAGCGAGCTGTCGTTATCGGGGGTAAACACACCCATGGAAAGGGCACGGTGCAGACCATCATTGACCTCAACGAGAATATTCCCCTGCTGCATCTCAAGAAATACGATGATCTTGGTGCGCTCAAAGTCATGATCCAAAAGTTTTACCGGGTGACCGGCGGGTCGAATCAGTGGAAGGGAGTGGAATCTGATATCGTGCTGCCTAATCTTTTCGAGCACATCAAATCCGGAGAACGCTACCTTGACTATTCGCTGCCATGGGACTCCATAGAGGCGATACCGTTTACCCCCTGGACTGACAAACCGTTTGATCTTGATCTGCTCCGGAACAAGAGTCTTGATCGGGTGGCGAACGATGAAGGCTTCAAAATCATCGCTGAAGAGGCGGTGAAAGCTGCCGAACGGGCGGAAAACACTGTTGTCTCCATCGATCTGGAGGATATGCGCAGTAAACGCGAAGAAGCACGGCTTGTGCGGGAAAAAGTCGGAGCTCATTACCGAAAATACCGGGAGGAGCAGGACGAAGAAGGAGAGTTCGAAGAATCTGAAGACGACAAAGCCGATCCTCACGAGGTCTGGCTGAAAAATGTTCAGCAGGATCCATATATCCGGGAGGCAGTCAATATCGTCGGAGACATTATCCGTTTCTCCAAGTCTTAGACCAATATTTCTGGCAGAGTTTTGCTTTCTTTTACGAGACCCTCGTTGACCCCATAAGGCCACATGATGATTTGCGAAAACACTCGTAAAAACTCTTCTTTGCGTCTTTTTGAGCCTACTGTGCGCCAGAAAAATATTCTTGAAAAAGAGGGGAAAAGGTGCTAGAGATGTCTATTTGATGAATGGTCATTCACTCGCTTTTTTCTTGCGTAAACCCATTTTATTTCGTAACGAAATTGTAAATTTGAAGGTTGTAGTTTATGGATCTTGCCGAAGGTTTTAGAAACCACAGAGAAAAAATCGTCAACAAATGGGTGGAATACACCCTGTCAACATACCTTTCCTCCGGATTCTTCCTCAAAGAAAACGATAAGTTCGCCAACCCGGTCGGCGGCAATATTCGGGAAGCCCTGGGCAGGCTTTTTCTCCTGCTCGTCAAAGGCGCCGACCCGAAAGAATTCATACCCCCGCTGGAACAGATAATCAGCATAAGGGCAGTGCAGGAATTTGCGCCGTCACAGGCAGTCTCGCCGTTGAACGCCGTAAAACATATCACCCGGGAAGTCTTTGCCGCAGATAAGGAGCGAAGCCAGTTGGTGAATGAACTGTACGATTTTGAATTTGCTGTCGATCTGGCAGTGCTTGCGGCTTTTGATATGTATATGCAGTGCCGGGAACGGTTGTATCAGGTCCGGATCAACGAGATCCGGACAGGAAATCACATATTGGCAGGTAGCAGATGTCCTTCGCAGATGCTCTCTGCAGAAAAATAAGTTTTAAAAATGGTTAACGGTTTTTTAACTGGTCTCCACGTGGGAAGGGTAGGCGGCTCACTGCTTTCGCGTGGTTTCCAAAACAGTTCAATTGAAGCGAGGTAAGAAATGAAGTATGCCTTCTCATTCCTGGTGGTCATAGCGTTGATAGTGATTGCTGGGCTCGGCTCTCAGATTCCGGGAATGCCCTACCTGTTTGGTGTGGCTCTCCCGTATCTGGCCATGATGATCTTCCTAGGCGGGTGTGTCTACAAAGTGGTGCAATGGGCGAAATCCCCCGTGCCATTTTCGATTCAGACCACCTGCGGACAAGGAAAATCACTCGACTTTATCAAGCATGACCGGCTTGAGGCCCCCCACACGACTGCCGAGGTGGTGGCAAGAATGTTTCTGGAGATCGTCACCTTCCGGTCTCTGTTCAGAAACACCAAATCAGAGATTCATGACGGTCCCCATGTCACCTATGAATCATCCAAGTGGTTATGGGTGTTCGCCCTGATCTTCCATTACTCATTTTTGGTAATTATTGTCAGGCATATGCGTTTATTTCTGGATCCGGTGCCGTTCTTCATCGACTGGCTGGAGTTCGGTGACGGAATTTTCCAGATCGGCGCTCCCAACTGGTACATCACCGACGTGGGACTGCTGCTCGGCTGTATGCTGCTTTTCAGCAGGCGGTTAATTACCCGCCATGTCCGGATTATCTCCCTGGTCAACGATTACTTCCCGCTGGTGCTCATCTTTGCCATCGCCCTGACCGGCATCCTGATGCGCTATTTCCTGCGAACCGATATCGACATTGTCAATATCAAACAGCTGCTTGTCGGACTGGTCACGTTATCGCCCACTATCGGCGCCGAGATCGGGGCAATTTTCTACATCCATCTGTTCCTGGTCTGTGCGTTGCTCGCCTACTTTCCTTTCAGCAAGCTCGTACACTTTGCCGGGGTATTTCTCAGTCCAACCAGAAACATGAAAAACAACAGCCGCGCCGTACGGCATATCAATCCTTGGAACCCGAGAATCCTGCCCCACTCCTATGCCGGATATGAAGATGAATTCCGCGAATTTATGGTGGATGCGGGAATTCCGGTGGAAAAGGAGCTGTCTCCGGCAAAGGCTGAAGAGATTAATTGACCCAATACTAGCTTAATAAGGATGAGTTACGATGGCAGTTCCAAAATTACAACAATTAGCGAAAAGCGTAGTGCAGGGGCCATCCTTGGCGACAGGAGCAATACCCACCAGGGACTGGATGGATATCCCGGTAGTTTTTAAATCCGGGAATTACGCATACCCTGCCAAAAAGGAAAAAGTCGAATATCTCAACAGCCAGTCCGGACTGCACTTTCCCAATGCCCGGGAATGGTCGCCGGAAGACGATGACTGGAAGTTGCCGGAGGACTGGAAAGAGATAATTCTGAAAGGCTTAAAAGAGCGCCTGGATAAATTCCGCTCCCTGAAAATCTTCATGGATTGCTGTGTCCGTTGCGGCGCCTGTGCGGACAAATGCCACTTCTTTCTCGGCACCGGCGACCCGAAAAACATGCCGGTCCTCCGGGCAGAGCTGCTCCGGTCGGTATATCGCAACGATTTCACCCTGGCCGGCAAGATTCTCGGCAAGATGGCCGGCGCCCGGGAGATGACCGTTGGGGTGCTGAAGGAATGGTTCATGTATTCCTACCAGTGCACGGAATGTAGAAGGTGCTCGGTATTCTGTCCCTACGGCATCGATACCGCTGAAATCACCATGATGCTCCGCGAGTTGCTCCATCTCGTCGGTGTCGGTATCAACTGGATCCTGGAACCGGCTTCCAACTCCAACCGGACCGGCAATCATATGGGGTTGCAGCCGCACACCTTCAAGGACAACGTCGAGTTTCTCCTCGATGACGTGGAAAATCTGACCGGAATACGGCCGAATATCAGCTTCAACCGGAAGGGTGCTGAGGTTCTGTTTATTACGCCCTCAGCCGACGTTTTTGCCGAGCCCGGCCTCTACACCGCCATGGGCTATATGCTCCTCTTTGAGGCGATCGGTCTCGATTACACCTGGTCCACGTACGCCTCCGAAGGCGGCAACTTCGGGTTGTTCACCAACAACGAGACGATGAAGAAGCTGAATGCCAAGATGTATGCCGAGGCCAAACGCCTTGGGGTGAAATACATCCTCGGCGGTGAGTGCGGGCACATGTGGCGTGTACTTCACCAATACATGGATACCATGAACGGTCCGGCCGATTTCCTCGAGAAACCGGTATCGCCGATCACCGGCACGGTATTTGAGAATGCCGCATCTACAAAAATGGTCCATATCAGCGAGTTTACCGCCGATCTTATCAAACATGGCAAGCTCAAATTCGATAAGAGCCGCAACAGTCACGTCAAAGCCACCTTTCATGACTCCTGCAACACCTCGAGGGCGATGGGACTCTTGGACGAACCCCGTTACATTCTGGATCATGTGGTCGACTGGGTGGAGATGCCCGAGAATACCATCCGCGAGCAGACCTTCTGCTGCGGTTCGGGAACCGGACTCAACACTGATGAAATTATGGAACTGAGAATGCGTTCAGGACTGCCGCGTGCCAATGCCGTCAAGTATGTTCACGAGAAACATGGCGTAAACATGCTCGCTTGTGTGTGTGCGATTGATAGAGCGACACTGACATCACTCATGAATTACTGGAACCCGGGAGTTTCGGTTTGCGGGCTGACCGAATTGGTTGCCAACGCGTTGGTGGTGGAAGGTGAGACCCGCGGAGAGCTTGAAGAAGGCCTCCGTACCATGCTTTAGAAAATCCTGAACAGAACATAGGAGTTAAGGTAATGTACAATAAAGGAACTATAATACCGGGGCTGATAATATTCGTCCTGCTAGTGACCTTCCCGCTCTGGTTCAACGCATTTTCGACAGCGAGCGATGTGCCGAAGGTTGAATTGCCTCCGGGCGGTGAGAAACAGTGTGTCGCCCCTGCAGCTGAAATGCGGGCCAGTCACATGGTCATGCTGAACGAATGGCGTGACGAGGTACTGCGTGACGGCAAGCGTACTGCGGTAACTGTAGGTGGCAAGGAATATCGAAAAGGGTTGCAGATGGCTTGCATGGAGTGTCACACCAACAAAGAGAAATTCTGTGACTCCTGCCATCTGTACACATCTGTCAAGCCCTACTGCTGGGATTGTCATTTGACCCCGGGCCAGGCAAAGAAGGAGACACACTAATGGATAAGCAAAGAAGAAAATTTCTGAAGATTGCCGGTGTGACTGCACTGGCCGGCATCGGTGCCCCGGCTGTCGTCAAATTGACTGCGTCTCCGGTACTTGCTTCCTCGACAGGAAAAACCGATGCCCACGGGGTTCAGGCCGAACATGGTTCGGGGCATGGCGCGGAAAGTGCTCCTCAGGGTGTACGCCTGGGGCTGCTCATCGATATGCGCAAGCTCTATGGCCATCCCGAATTGCTCGACAAGGCCACCGCAGCATGCAATAAAGTGCATAATATTCCGGCAATAGACAGCAAAAAGAGTGAGATCAAATGGATCTGGAAGACTCCTTTTGCCAATGCCTTCACCGATCAGACGGCGTATCACTCTTCTAAGGTAACCAAAGAAAACGATTTCCTGGTGCTCTGCAATCACTGCGATGAACCGCCCTGCGTCCGGGTATGCCCGACGAAGGCTACGTATATCGAGAAGAATACCGGTATTGTTTCGATGGATTACCATCGGTGCATCGGCTGCCGCTTCTGTATGATGGGCTGTCCCTATGGGGCAAGAAGCTTCAACTGGTTCGATCCGCGTCCTTACATTAAGGAATTGAATCCTGACTTTCCCACCAGGATGCGTGGTGTTGTCGAAAAATGCAACTTCTGCGGAGAGCGTCTTGCGCTCGGTCAGGAACCTGCGTGTGTAGAGGCCGTCAAGGAGGCAGGCGCGATTGTCTTTGGAGATCTGAATGATCCAAATTCGGAGATTCGCCAGATACTTGACAAGGAACATACGATCCAGAGGCAAGCGGCCCTTGGAACCAAACCGTCAGTCTTTTACATAGTGTGAGGATGTCATGATCGAAAAAGCGTTAAGAGGAAACTCTAACTACTGGATGTGGCTCGCTTTTCTGGGTGCATTCATCGCAGTGGGAGGGATCTGTTATATCAGACAGTATCTGTTTGGGATGGGATTGACAGGTATGGGCCGTGATCTGTCATGGGGGCTCTATATTTCCCAGTTTACCTTCCTGGTCGGTGTTGCGGCCGGAGGATTGATGCTTGTTCTTCCCTATTATATCCACAATTACAAGGCCTTCGGCCGGATCACCATTCTCGGTGAATTCCTCGCCATCGCCTCCCTTGTTATGTGTCTTATGTTCATCATGGCCGATATCGGCCAGCCGATCCGCGGCCTGAACATGATTCTCCATCCGACTCCCAATTCCATGCTGTTCTGGGATATGGTGGTGTTGCTCGGCTACCTGACTCTGAACGTTATCTGCGGCTGGGTCATCCTGACCGCCGAACGTAAACAGGTCAAGCCGCCGAAATGGGTGTATATCTTCGTTTACATTTCGATTCCCTTCGCCGTTTCCATCCATACCGTCACCGCCATGCTGTACTGCGGCCTGCCGGGAAGGCATTTCTGGCTGTCCGCCATTACTGCTCCGCGCTTTCTTGCTTCGGCATTTGCAGCTGGACCGGCTCTGATCGTCATTGCGTGCCTGATCATGAAGCGAATTGCCCATTTCGATGCGGGCAAGGAAGCGATCAACAAGATCACTACCATCATCATGTATGCCGCAATTATCAATGCCTTCTTCGTTTGCCTTGAGTTCTTTGTCGGTTGGTATTCAAATATTCCCGGCCATAAGCACTCTTTGGAATACCTGTTCTTCGGCTTGGAACACCACGGCCAGGTCTACAACAATCTTGTTCCATTCATGTGGTCCTCGGTCCTCCTCTGTTTTGGCGGTCTCGGAGTCTTCGCCTATATGAAGATTACCAAAACCGGCTCCGACTTAATGATCGGCCTCGGCTGCGCGATGATTTTCATCGCTCTCTGGCTGGACAAGGGGCTTGGCTTCGTCATGGGTGGCCTTGTGGTGAATCCGCTGGATGAGATTGTAGAGTACTATCCGACCGCCAACGAAATAGCGGTTTCTCTCGGGATATGGGCAACAGGAATATTCCTGGTGACTGTTCTCTACAAGATCGCAGTCAAGGTTGAGCACGAGGTGGAAGGGTAGTTGCGACAAGTAATTCTTCGTAACTCACAATGAAAAAAGCCTCCGACTTGTCGGAGGCTTTTTTTTTTGTTAAAAGGAAGTGATGCGCGACGGGCATCAATGCAAAGGAGCAGGAGCCAGAGAAGGAATCGATTTGACGAAAAAGAGAGTACTCATAATCTACTATTCTTTTACTCAGCAGACCAAACTGCAGCTCAAGCAATTCATAGCCGGACTTGAAAGTTGTGAAATAGAAGTAACACTGGAGCGAATCGAACCGATTCATCCTTATGAATTTCCCTTCAGGACGAACTACCGGCTCGCTTTGGCAATGATCGAGACCTTTTTCCAAAGGAGGATGGAGATCCAGCCGGTATCGGCACAATGTATCGGCAACTGGGATAGAGTTATTCTGGCCGGGCCTACCTGGTCGTATCATCCCAGCGGGCCTGTGCTCGATTTCCTCGATCGATTCGGCCGGGAGATTTGCGCCGACAAGATAGTCATCCCTTTCATTTCCTGCCGTTCTTACTGGCGATGGCATTATCGGACATTACAGGCACGTCTGCAAAAAAATGGCGCCTCAGTTGAAGAACCGATAGTCTTTACCCATCCGATACGTGAGCCGTGGAGGATTATCGGACTGGTTCTGCAACTGCGGGGGAAGATGATTCGCCGGGATAAGTCCTGGTTCAGGAAGCACTACCCCGGCTATGGCCATAATAAGGAACAGGGTCTGGAAGCGATGCGGAAGGGCAAGGAAATCGCCGAAAAATTGCTGAGTGGGATATGAAACGAGATGTCTCTGCTTCAAACGTTTTTCCCATCATGGCCATTGCCCGGTGGCATAGAGATGATAAAAGTAAAGAATTTCTCTGGAAAAAAAAGTATACAGCAGTGCCGCAAGGGAAAGAAAAGGGCCGAAAGGAATGCGGGTCTGGCCGCCCTTCTTTTGGCTGCGCATGGCGATAAGGCCGGCGATTGATCCGGTTGCCGAACTCACCAGAATGACGAAAGGAAGAGACTGCCATCCCAGCCAGGCACCGATCATTGCCAGCAGTTTGATGTCACCCCCTCCCATACCGTCTATCTTCCGGAGCAGGGCGTAGGAGAGAGCCACGGCATACAGTACGCCGCCCCCGACCAGAAGGCCGATGAGTGAACTCTGCCAGGTGACCGCATCGCTTACCAGCGAAAACAGGAAACCCGCGATTATGCCCGGAAGACTAATGACATCCGGGATGATCTGATGATGGATATCTATGAAGATGATCACCACAAGCGCGGCGCAGAACAAGAAATAGCCGGCGGCTGTAAGGGTAAGTTGAAACCGGTATATGAGGGACACCGACAGCAGAGCCATCAGCAACTCAACCACGGGATACTGGATCGAGATAGTTGTCCGGCAATGGCGGCATTTGCCGCGAAGGATGAGATAACTCAGGACCGGAATATTCTCATACCAGGCGAGCGTGGCGGAACACCGTGGACAGTGGGACGCCGGGAAGACTATCGACTGGCTGCGGTCGGGAAGCCGAAGAATAACGACATTGAGAAAACTGCCGACGATAGCGCCGAGAAGACCGGCAACGGCAAGAAGATAAAGTTCCGGGAGCATGATCGTAAGATATCCAGTTAGAATAATCGTAAAGATAAACAAAAGAACCCTAAAATTGTCTAAGTGTATAGGTAAGTATGTCACAATACCAGGAAAAAGCAACGGTTGTCCGGGTCGAACAGTTTTCCGAGAAAAACTTCCGGCTGACTCTTGATTGTCCGCTCATTGCCGAGAGTGCCAAGCCGGGGCAATTCGTCATGATCCGCACGGCGGTTGGCAAGGATCCCCTTCTGCGCCGCCCCTTTTCAATCCATCAGACCAGCAAAGCCGGCAGGATCCAAATCTATTTCAAGGTAGTCGGCAGGGGGACACATATTCTAGCCCATGTCAAAATAGGCGAGGAACTTTCCGTTTTCGGACCGCTGGGAAAGGGATTTCGTCTTAATGCGCTTGCCCCGGCAGTCATCGTGGGAGGGGGATTGGGGATAGCCCCGATGCTCTTTTTGGCCAAAGAAAACAGCCGATTAAAAAAGAATTGCGATAACGACCTGATCATCCTGGGGGCCCGTGAGAAAAACGAAATCGCGCCGCTCCTCGATGATTTCCGTCAGTTCGGCCTGAAACTTCTGACGGCAACCGACGACGGTTCCCTCGGTCACCACGGCTTTGTCACCGAGGTGCTGCAATCGGTCGAATTGCCGGCGGGCTGTATCGTCTACGCCTGCGGCCCCGAACCGATGATGGCAGGAGTGAATGAAATCTGCCGGTTCCAGGGCATACCTTGCCAGGTATCGGTCGAGAGTGTCATGGCGTGCGGGATGGGTGCATGCCTCGGCTGCAGCAGGCCGGCAAAAAAAGGTACCTACACCCATGTCTGTCTCAATGGCCCGGTGTATGATGCGGAGGAGCTGATATGGAATATCTGAGCCAAAGAGACGAGACCTTGCCCGATCTCCGAGTCAATATCGGGTCGCTCGAACTCGCCAATCCGGTGATGACTGCCTCGGGCACCTTCGGTTATGCCCGGGAGTTTGAAAATCTGATGAATCTCCACCGCCTGGGTGCGGTCATCGTCAAGGGGATCTCGTTGCATCCCCGAGTAGGCAACCCGCCGCCTCGCATTGTCGAGACGGCCTGCGGCATGCTGAACGCCATCGGCCTGCAGAATGTCGGGGTGGATCGGTTCATCACGGAAAAGATGAAGTATCTGGCAGGGCTGAATGTGCCGGTCATCGTCAATATCCTGGGGGATTCCCTGGCCGAGTACGTGGAGATAACCGAAAGGCTGAAAGGGGTCCCCGGAGTTGCCGGTATCGAAGTCAATATCTCCTGCCCTAATGTCAAGAAAGGCGGTGTCGCATTCGGCACCGATCCGGCGATGGCCGCCTCGGTCACCGCGGCGGTCAAGAAAACGGCCGGTGTTCCGGTCATGATCAAACTGTCGCCCAATGTTACGGATATCACTGCTATTGCGAGAGCCGTGGAGGATGCCGGGGCGGATTCGCTGTCCCTGATAAACACCCTGATCGGCATGGCGATCGATCTGAAAACCCGGCGGCCGGCCCTGGCAAATGTCATCGGCGGTCTCTCCGGCCCGGCCATCAAGCCCGTCGCCTTGCGGATGGTGTACCAGGTGGCCCAGGTGGTGTCGATTCCGGTGATCGGTATCGGCGGCATCGACTCCACGGAAGATGCCCTGGAATTCATGCTGGCCGGCGCAACGGCAGTACAGGTGGGCACCGCCAACTTCGTCAACCCCCGGGTTACCGAAGAGATTATCGAAGGCATGTATGCCTATGCCGAGGCGGAAAAACTGTTGACAATCCGGTCGATTATCGGTGGCCTTCAGACGAAGGTCGCTTCCCTCAACCCATTTGAACAACCTTCCTGTTAATACTGCGATGATAGAAATACAACCCGTTGCCAAAGTGGATGCAGCAATAGAGGTGCCAGGCTCGAAAAGCCTCACCCAAAGGGCCCTTATCGCCGCCGCCCTGGCCAAAGGAGCGAGCAGGCTTGTCGGTCCCCTGGAGAGCGACGACACCGCCTACTCGGCGAAAGCCCTGATGCAGATGGGGGTGGTGGTGGATAAAGGATTGGATTGGCGGATTATCGGCAACGGCGGCATGATTCAGCCCTCCGAAGCGCCGATCTATCTGGGCAACAACGGCACCGCCACCAGATTCCTGACTTCGGTTGCCGCGCTCGGCCACTCCACCTTTATTATCGACGGCGATGCCCGTATGCACCAGCGTCCTATCGGCCCGCTGATGACCGCCTTGCGTGGTTGGGGCGTCGACATCGCCTCCACCCTGGGAACCGACTGCCCGCCCTTGCGGGTAAACGCTCGCGGACTGGCGGGAGGGACGACCATCTTACCCGAAGGCAAAAGCAGCCAGTATCTCTCTTCTCTCCTTCTCGTGGCGCCCTACGCCGACAAGCCGGCGATCCTGAAGGTGGAAGGGGAGGTGCTCTCAAAACCCTACGTGGCTATGACCCTGGCGGTGATGGCCGAATTCGGCATAGAGGTTTCATGCGCCCGCGATTTCAGTTCCTTTACCATCCCGCAAGGCTGCTATCAGGGGAGAGAATACCGCATCGAAGGGGATGCCTCAAACGCCTCGTACTTTTGGGCAGCCGCAGCCGTCACCGGCGGTCGGGTGACGGTGACCAATGTCCCTGTGCCTTCCCTGCAGGGCGATGCCCTGCTGGTACCGCTCCTCGGTCGAATGGGCTGCGAGGTGACGAAGGCCGAGCATGGCATAACCCTGCAGGGGCCCGAACGGTTGACAGGCATTACCGTCAATATGGGCGATATGCCC
>MGTI01000254.1:0-6715 GCA_001799365.1 Desulfobacterales bacterium GWB2_56_26
TCGATATACCACGCCGGGAGGCTGGCGTATCACCCCCACAGAAGAAGCCGAGTCGCTGCTGCTGACCCGCAACGACTGGCCGGGTGGCCGTCTCTTTATCCTGGCAGGCCGCCAGCTTGTAACCGCAGAAAAAATCGAGGTGCTGGCCCTGGCTACCCCGGCAAAATTCGCCGATGGTCTGACGCTCGACGCGACGGTCGAGGCGGTGAGAAGCCATGACGCGTTGGCCGTACTGCCCTGGGGCGTGGGAAAATGGCTGGGGGAAAGAGGAGAAATTCTCGATGACTTTTTGAAGAGGGCTGCACCGGAAGGACTTTTTGTCGGCGACAACGGCGGCCGGCCGTTCTTTTGGCCGGCGCCCCGGCTCTTCAGAACCGCCGCCGTGCGCGGTATCGGGCTGCTGCCCGGCAGCGACCCCCTGCCCTTACCCGCAGAAGAATCGCGGGTGGGAAGTTACGGCGGCTGGTTGCAGGGCGAAATCACCAATGACCATCCGGCCACGGATCTCCGGCGGCGGCTGACCGATCGGTCTCACCCGGTCGTCCCGTTCGGGGGACGAATGGGTGCCCGGCGTTTTCTGCAGGCGCAGGTGGCGCTCCGCCGCCTAACACCCCACAAGGGGGTATAAGTACCTTCACGAAATTCATTCTTAAAAAACAAGAAATGAATTTCTAAGGTACTAAAAAGTGTACGACAGTAACACATTGTGCATGTTGAGACCTTGATTATGATCGTAGATATCGGCGTTGGACTGATGATAGTAGAAATAGCCGATATTGAAGTGCTGCCCCAGTAGAAACTGAATGCCGAGTTTTGAGTTGAGCAGGAAAGACCCGCCCAGATCGTGTTGAGTGAATTCGAAATTGCCAACCATGAAACCGACACCGAGACCGGCAACCAGGTAGACATTCGGATGGGGGCTGAGAATCAACTGGGGCATGACTGAGAACCGGCCCCCTTCATCCTTGTCGCTGTCCGCCTCCCTGATCAGGGCCGCACCAATTTCGACGGCAGACAACAGCCGGAAGCCGGATTCGAACTCCCGTTGGAAGGACAAGGGCTCGCGGAAGAAGATTTCATACTGTTCGATGTCGGTGTTTTCCTGGAATTCCCTGCCGTATGCGGCGCCAAGTTCGCGGGAGGTCGCCGGCATTGCGGCGAGGAGAGCCCAGGAAATAGCTATGGAATGCAAGAAAATATGCTTTAATATTTTCATATTATTGTCCCGTGAAGTTGTTTTTGGTTGATTGCTAACTCCTATGTATTTCTCATTAATATAAGCATCATATGCCTAGTATCATCCAAATCGGAAAATTTTTCAAGAGAAAAACCTGACTATTATATTAAGCCTCTGCATTCTCCCGAACCGGGCATGGATAGGCCATTTTTTCAGAAATTTCCCTGACTGACCGAACCAATTTCTGCCCCTGCCGACGCAAATAAACTTTTGGCACCTTTTTTGCTGAACACATGTCGGCAATTTGCATGGTGCCGACGCCTGCCGGTTTCCATGCCCACTCCAACCCTCTATTAACAGAAAGATCCATGGAAAAACCGTCCAGTTCCGAACCGTCAGTCATGTCACGTCCCCCCTGCTCCCCGTACCGGCGCAAGAACAAAATCGTCACAGCGGAGGAAGCAGTTACCTTTATCCGCGATGGCGATACCGTCGCGACCGGCGGATTTGTCGGCATCGGATTTCCCGAACAGCTGGCGGTGGCACTGGAAAAGCATTTCCTGGAACATGCCGGCCCCCGGGATCTCACCTTCGTCTACGCCGCAGGACAGGGCGACGGCAAAGAGCGGGGCCTCAATCATATGGGTCATCCCGGCCTGGTGCGCCGGGTCGTCGGCGGCCATTGGGGGCTGGTTCCCCGGCTCCAGAAACTCGCCCTGGAAAATAAAATCGAGGGCTACAACCTGCCGCAGGGCGTTATCTCCCATCTCTACCGCGACATAGCCGCAGGAAAACCCCGGACCATCACCACCGTGGGGCTCGGCACCTTCGTCGATCCCCGCAACGGCGGCGGCAAAATCAACACCGTCACCAAAGAAGATCTGGTAGAGTTGATCATGTTCGACGGCAACGAGTACATGGCCTATAAAACCTTTCCTATCCACGTCGCCTTTCTCCGGGGGACGACCGCGGATACCGACGGCAATATCACCATGGAGCGGGAGGCCTTGACCCTTGAGGCACTGGCGATTGCCACCGCCGCCCACAATTCGGGGGGCACCGTCATCGTCCAGGTCGAACGGGTGGCGGAGCGCGGCACTCTGAACGCCCGACAGGTCAAGATCCCCGGCATCCTCGTCGATTACGTTGTAGTCTCAACCCCCGAATATCACTGGCAGACCTTTGGAACCCAGTACAATCCCTCCTACAGCTGCGAGACAAAAATACCGGTGCACGCCCTGCCAAAGATCACCATGAGCGACCGCAAGATCATCGCCAGACGGGCAGCCATGGAACTCACCGCGGATAGCATCGTCAACCTCGGCATCGGCATGCCGGAGGGCGTCTCCAACGTCGCGGCCGAAGAGAACATTCTCGATTTCTTCACCCTCACTGCCGAGCCGGGGGTCATCGGCGGCCTGCCGGCCGGGGGACTCAATTTCGGTGCGGCCTTAAACACCCATGCCCTGATCGACCAGCCGTCCCAGTTCGATTTCTACGACGGCGGAGGCCTCGATCTGGCTTTTCTCGGGCTCGCCCAGGCGGATCGCCACGGCAACCTTAACGTCAGCAAATTCGGTCCTCGTCTTGCCGGGGCTGGTGGGTTCATCAATATCAGCCAGAATGCCAAGAAGGTGGTTTTTGTCGGGACCTTTACCGCCTGCGGGCTGGTCATTTCGGTCAAGGATGAAAAGCTCTCAATAGAACAGGAAGGGACGATGCAGAAATTCATCGATCACGTCGAGCATGTGACTTTTTCCGGCCCCTATGCCATCGCCAAGGGCCAAACCGTGCTGTACGTGACTGAGCGCTGCGTCTTCACCCTGACCATTGAGGGACTGGAACTGACGGAGATCGCACCCGGCATCGATCTCGAGCGGGACATCCTCCGGCACATGGCGTTTCAGCCGATCATCAACGACACGCTGCGTCTGATGGATTCGCGGATCTTCAATCCAGCACCGATGGGTCTGCTCGACAGCTTCTAGGAGTCGGTCGGATTATGCCCTTTTCCCCCATCTCTTCGTTAAACTCGAAAAAATTATCCTCGGAATATTATGTATATGCCTCCGGTAATTTTTTCGAGTTTGCCTTGATCTGAGGAAAAATTGCTGTAATCCGACCGACTCCTAGTCCGGCAGCGCTGAGAAGCGACCGGAAGTGTATCTTAATTGCTACACAGCATCCCTGTCGCGCAGCGGCAGGCCGTATTTTTTCAGTTTCTTGTAGAGCAGCGTCCGGTGTATGCCGAGCAAGGCGGCCGCCTTTGCCTTGTTGTACCCGGCCTTTTTCAAAGCGGCGACAATCGCCGCTTTTTCCGTCTGCGCCTTGATACTGCGGATCATCATGGTCTCGGCATCCGGCCGGAACAGTCTCAATTCCTTGGGCACGAAGGGGAGGTCCGCCATTTCGATCTCTTCGCCGTGCCTGGCCAGCAGAGCCCGCTCCAGCACATTCGACAGCTCGCGAACATTGCCCTGCCAGCTATGGGCGGTGAGGGCCGCCATGGCCTCGTCATTGATCCCGAGCCCTGCGCAGCCATGGCGCCGGGCGAAATCGGCCAACAGATGCCGGGCCAGCGGCGCGACATCCTCCGGCCGCTCCCTGAGCGGCGGAATGTTGAGGGAAATGACATTCAGCCGGTAAAACAGATCTGTGCGGAAACTGCCTCGGTCGATGAGCGTCTCCAGATCCTGATTGGTGGCCGCGATCAGCCTGAAGTCGGAACGGATGAGCTTGTTGCCGCCCACCCGCTCGAAACACTTTTCTTCAAGGACCCGCAGCAGCTTGGGCTGCATCTCCAGCGGTAAATCCCCTATTTCATCAAGGAAGATAGTCCCCTGATCGGCGATCTCGAATTTTCCCGGCTTGCCGCTCGACAGCGCACCGGTGAAGGCCCCGCGATCATAGCCGAAAAGTTCCGATTCGAGCAGGTCCCTGGGGATCGCCGCGCAGTTGATCTCTATGAAGGGCTGCAGTTTTCTCGGTCCTGCGTGATGAATGGCCTGGGCAAAGAGTTCCTTGCCGGTACCGCTCTCGCCGGTGATGAGCACCGGCGAAGTGTTGGCTGCAGCCATATGGGCCTGCTCTTTCAGCTCGAGGATG
Source organism: Desulfobacterales bacterium GWB2_56_26 (assembly GCA_001799365.1). Lineage (GTDB taxonomy): Bacteria > Desulfobacterota > Desulfobulbia > Desulfobulbales > Desulfocapsaceae > Desulforhopalus_A. Next base: position 4,283 of record MGTI01000254.1, read on the forward strand.
GCGCTGCTTGTACCGATGATGCTTGCCAGGGTGTAGCGGGTGGAACGCAGATTCATCAGCTCCTTTTCGTAGCGTCTGACCTTCGATTCAAGCGAATGCAGTTTGCCGGAGAGCTTCACCACCTCGCCGATATCCTGAAACATCACCAGGCCGAACACGGCGATGACCCGGCCATCCTTCTTGATCGGAATCCGGTGCACCACGATATTCTGGCCTCTGATCGTCTGAATCTGATTGATCTCCGCCACGCCTGTCTGCGCGACATGGTGCATACGGGTATTCTCCACCACCTCGGAACAATGCCGGCCGATGCTTTTCTTCAAATCGATACCGAGGAAGTCGGCATAGGGTTTGTTCAAATGGGTGACGATACCGTCGGCATCGGTGACCATGGCACCGCTGGGCAGGTTGTTGAAAATCAGCTGAAACAGCTCCAGCTGGCTCTGCATTGCCAGTATTTCCGCTGGCTGGAATTTCTCAGGCATCATTCTCCTTGACCCCGGGTTCTGATGGTTGCCTCGCGCAACGGATATTCCCGGCAGATCGTATGTATACAAATTGATACATACGATGTGGTCAATTGTCTACACAAAAAGGACGATCAGTCCACTGATCCTTCTTTGGTCCTTGGAGACGCAAAGACGACGAACCGTACTATTCCGAAAAATCGGACAGGGTTGAGGTGAGCAGAAGCCGCTGTCGCCTGGGAAGGTCTTTCCAGCAGACCATGGACAGACCGAAGGAAGAGGATGTGACAGCCACTTCGCGACGCTGCCGGTTTTTCCATTTTTTTCGGTACCGAGCGAATATTCTTTACCTTTTCTTGCCCTCTCCGTTGTCCTGGTGCAGGTGGCTTGCAGCCCATCTGTCCATTTTTTCGGACTGTCTGCACGACCTGGCAAGACCTCAACCGACCCCGGCATTCTTTCTTAAGCATTGATACATAAGCCTTTCTCTGTCTATGGCAAAAAAGAGTGGTCTAATTTTTCGTACAATCGGTGTTTCCAGGCCTTGGATATAACTTTTTTATCGTTCATTAATTTCTTTAATTTCATGTAGTTAACTAAGCTCAGAACAAAATGGTAATTGGCACGCCTATTGCTTCCTTCAAAACTGTCGATGCAGATTTCGCTGTTCCGATCCTTGTATTCGATATTACTGATGCAGTATATTCTTTTTATTGATCGAGCCAGATAGTCTGGCAAATAACCAACCACTTCTTTGGAGGAGGAATCATGAGGAAAAACTGGATCACTACAGGGGCGATTGCCTTGGCTCTGTCGCTTGCCGTTACCACCGGCGGCCAGGCCGCGGAGAAAGTGAAACGTGAAAAATTCGGTGTTGATAAACGGCATGAAGCGATCAAGAAGGAATTGCGCACCATTAAGCCCAGTACCGAAACCTTCCAGTGGAAGATGGTCATGCCGTGGAGCAAAGGCCTGCTGTTCTATGATATGGCAGTGCATTTCGCCGACTCCGTAGCCCTCGCCTCCGGTGGTCGTCTGGAAATCAAGGTGTTTTCCGCCGGCGAACTGGTCGGTGCCATGGAATCTTTTGATGCAGTCAGCAAAGGTTCCGCCGAAGTCGGTCACGACTGGCCGGGTTATTGGCAGGGCAAGGATCAGAATTTCGTCTCTTTCGCCTCTGTCCCCTTCGGACTCGATACAGAGGGCTACAATATCTGGCTCTATGAGCGCGGCGGCCTGGAGCAGATGCAGGAGCTGTATGGCAGATTCAATCTCTTTGCCCTGCCAGGCGGTAACGGCGGCCAGGAGATGGGCTTCTTTTCCAACAAGAAAGCCACCAAGATGGAGGATTTCAAAGGCATGCGCGTCCGTACCCCCGGCTGGTATATGGACATCATGACCAAACTCGGCGCCTCCGTCACTCCGCTGCCCGGCGGCGAGGTCTATCTGGCCCTTGAGCGTGGCGTTATCGATGCCGCCGAATTCAGCTCGCCGGCCATCAACTACCCGATGGGCTTCGACGAGATCACCAAGTACGTCATCGAGCCCGGTATTCATCAACCATCCGTGCAGTGTGCCCTTTTCTTCAACAAGGACGCCTACAACAAACTGCCTGCCGACTTGAAATACATCGTCGACATCGCCGCCAAGGAGACCCAGCTCTGGTCCACCGCCTGGCAGGAGCAGTTGAACATCGAGGCGATCAAGCTGTTCAAGCAGAAGGTTGAATTTGTCAAAATGGACGACGAATCCATCACCACCTTCGCCAAACAGACCAAGGAATATCTTGACGAGTTGAAAGCCAAATACCCGAATGTCAAGACTACCCTCGATTCCCAGGAGCAGTTCAAGAAGGATTTCGCCGAGTGGCGTGAAATCAGAAGCGGCCTCACCCCATGGCCGATCGATGATTACATCAACGGCAAACGCCTGCAGTAATTTTTGCAGTAACTTTTAGTATCCGCGG
>MGTI01000254.1:6733-25961 GCA_001799365.1 Desulfobacterales bacterium GWB2_56_26
TCGTTTTACCCTCGAATTATCGTCGTTATCGAGAAGAGGACGAGCTATGCAAATTATTTCCCGGGCGATCGACGCCCTCAATGAAAAAACTGGTGTCTACAGTTCCTACCTCATCCTGCCCCTGATAGGAGCGGTAATCTACGAGGTTTTCATGCGCTATGTGTTTAACGCCCCGACCTCCTGGGGTTTTGAGATGACCACCTTTTTCTATGGCATGCATTACATGCTGGGTCTCGGCGATGCCCACCGGACCAACACCCATGTCTGTATCGACATCTTCGAATCGAGGATGAAGCCGCACAATCGAACTATCCTGCGCATCATCACCAATCTGGTCTTGTTCGTGCCGGTCATGGGCTGCATGGCGATATGGTCGGTCAAATATGCGGCCACTTCCTGGGCACAATGGGAGCACGCCTCCTCGTCTTGGTCTCCGGCCATCTATCCGTACAAGACGGTCATGGCGGTCGGTTTTATCCTCTTTTTTCTGGCAGGCGTTTCGAAGTTGCTGAAGGACTTCAACAGCCTCCGTTCTGACAACTAACCGCCTGTTTGGAGAAAAACGAATATGACTCCCGAAGTTTTAACAATATTGATGTTCGGCATCCTGATCGCGGCCATCGCCCTGGGGCATCCCCTGGCGATTACCCTGGCTGCCACGGCCACCTTGATCGGTCTGATCGACAATGGTTTCAACATCCCTGCCCTGCTTGACCTGATCACCAACAACAACTGGGGAATTTTCCTCAATTATACCCTCGTCTCGGTACCGCTCTTTATCTTCATGGCCCAAGTCCTCGACCGCGCCAAGGTGTCAGAGGAGTTGTTCGAAGCTCTATATATTATTCTGGGCGGCCTGCGCGGCGGCCTGGGACTTGCGGTCATCGTCGTCTCCACCGTCTTTGCCGCCACAACCGGCATCGTCGGCGCCTCGGTGGTGGCCATGAGCCTGATGGCCGGCCCCGCTCTGTTGAAGCGCGGGTATGACAAACCGATGTCGGCCGGTATCATCACCTCGTCCGGAACACTCGGTATCCTCATCCCGCCGAGTATCATGCTGGTCGTTTACGCCGGTCTCACCGGCCTGAAGGAGACCTCGGTCGGCAACCTGTTTGCCGCCGCCATCCTGCCCGGCCTGCTGCTCTCCGGTCTCTACCTGACCTATGTCGGTATTCGCTGTGCAATCAATCCGAAACTTGGCCCGCCGATCCCGAAAGAAGAGCGCACCGCCACCTTCGGTCAGAAGTCTTTCATGTTCGTCAAGAGTCTGGTGCCGCCCTTCGGTCTGATCCTGGCCGTCATGGGCACCATCCTGGCCGGTGTGGCAACGCCCACCGAGGCTGCGGCGCTTGGTGCCTCCGGTGCGATGGTTCTGGCGATGTTTAAAAGAACCTTTACCTGGACAATGATTTCCGGAGCCGCGCTCGCTACCGCCCGAACCACCTGTATGGTCATGGCGCTCTTCATCGGCGGCAAGGTATTCAGTGTAGTCTTTCTCAGCATGGGCGGCGGCGACGTCGTCGCGGATTATCTGCTCGGTATGGATTTCCATCCGTACATGGTTCTGTTCCTGATGAACCTGGTGGTCTTCATCCTCGGCATGTTCATCGACTGGGCCGCCATCCTGCTGGTAGTTGTGCCGATCTTCACGCCGATTGCCATGGAGCTTGATTTCAACCCCTTGTGGTTCGCGATGATTCTCTGCGTCAACCTGCAGACTTCCTTCCTTACCCCGCCGTTCGGCTACTCCCTGTTCTACTTCAAGGGCGCCGCGCCGCCGGAGTTTTCCATCGGCGATGTCTACAAGGGAATCCTGCCCTTTATCGCCTTGCAGGTTATATGTGTTATGACTATGGTCATGTTTCCGGATATCGTCACCTATCTGCCGTCGATCTTCTTCGGCGAGTGATCTGATTGATCGGATTTTAATCGAAACAGGAGGACACAACCATGCTGCCTAAGATCGAGACAATTCTTTACGCCACCGCCCTCGGCCCCGGCGCGCCCTATGTCTTTCGCCATACCCTATCCCTGGCCCGTCAGTACCAGGCTAAAATCGTGGCGGTGCATGCGATCGAACCGCTCTCGACTTTCGGCCAGAGCCTGGTCGAGCAGTATATCTCCCACGATGCCTCGGAAGAGATGCACAGGAAGGCCCGGGAGACCGTCAAGGCGCAGCTCAAGGGACGTATCGAGCAACTCTGCACCAGGGAGTGCAACGGGGCGGCGAACTGCGAGAATCTGGTGAGTGCGATCAAGGTGGTAGAAGGCTATCCTGCCCAAGCCATCCTCGACGCGGCCAAGGAATGCTCTGCCGACCTGATCGTCATGGGTTCCCATCGCCATACCATGATCGGCGAGGTCATCTTGGGCAGCACCACCCGTAAGGTCCTGCACAGTGCCGACCTGCCGGTCTTCGTGGTGAAAATTCCGGAAGGATATACCGAGGAACTCCGATAGAAACGCTCCTTTCTGCTTTTCTTCCACCGCCCACTCCTGCGACTGCATCAGCCGAAGGAGTGGGCGGTCGGCCTTAAGCCTGAATCCAACAAGCCGTAAGACTACAGCAAACCCTGCTCTTTGTACCACCCGGCGGTCCTGCGTAAGCCCTCCTGCAGCCCGTACCGAGGGCTGTAACCGAGCATTCTTTTCGCTTTGCCGATATCAAAGGCCCGGCTCTTGGTGAAGAAATCGACCCGGCGCCGGTAAATCGGCGGCTCGAGGCCGAGAGGTATGCAGACCTTCTCGCAGAGCGAGCCGGCCAGTTGAAAGGGCAGGGCGGGGATATGCACCTTCCGGCCGCGCCGGCCTGTTATCCGGGCGATAATGGCCAGGAGATCGTCGAGGACCATTCTCTCTTCTCCGCCGATGATGAACACCTGGCCTACCGCCGCATCGACCTCCGAGGCGAGAATAAATCCCTGCACCAGATCGTCGATGTAGACCATATGGTAAAAGATTCGGCCGGTGCCGATGACCGGGGTGATGTTTCTCGCCCCCAGCCTGAAGAGTTTCAACAGCCGCATGTCGCCGGGGCCATAAATGGCCGTCGGCCGGACGACGGTAAGCGCCAGTCCGTTCTGCGCGGCAAAATCTCGGGCCAGCAGTTCGCCTTCAAGCTTCGTTCGCTGATAAATGTCGTTAGGTGAATACGGCGACTCTTCGGTGGCCGGCGGCGCCTGGACATCGCCGTGCACGCCCACCGTGCTGCAGTGGACGAAACGTTCGACCCGGTATTTCAAGGCTGCTTCCAGGAGATGCCGGGTACCTTCGACATGGATGTCCCGGTAATCCTGATCCGCCGCCGAAGCGGTGCGGTATATGGCGGCGAGATTGAAGACTTTGGCCACTCCGAGAACCGCCGTGTCGACCGCAGCCCGGTCCCGGATATCACCTTCGTGGATTTCGAGAGAAGGGTGCGGCAGAAGCGCCACCCGAGATCTGCTGCGCACCAGAAGCCTGACCTGATGACCGTCCTGTAAAAGTCTTTTGGCAAGATTGTGACCGGTATAACCGGTGCCGCCCATTACCAGTATCTTCATGAAAACTTTCCCCGGAGCAATATGAGATCAGGCTGGAGGGCATTATTGCGCATAATCTCGAAGAGCTTGCTTTCTTTTCCGCCAGTGGCGGACTTCAGTTCTCGACTGTAGCACATCTAACAATATATCACTCCTTTTTTCTGCTTGATTTGCCTATGAAATCGCTGCTCTGACACGGGCGTCCATGCCGGCACCGGGAAGAGTGCCATTCCGCCATCTTTTAAAACGAAACAGCGGTCGGCTCTGTGTAGAGAGCTGACCGCCGTGGAGTAAAGACCCAACGGTGTTCAGATTGACGTCATTATATCCGAAAGCATGAAGGTCATCTGGTAGAAAAGCATTCCCTGCTGTTTGTACCACGCTGCGGTCCGGCGTAAGCCCTCCTGCAACCCGAACTTGGGGGCGTAACCGAGCAGCCGTTTCACCTTGCCGATATCGAATAATCGGCTTTTGGTGAAGAAATCCACCCGGCGCCGGTAAATCGGCGGCTCGAGGCCGAGAGGAATGCAGATCTTTTCACAGAGCGAACCGGCCAGCTGAAAGGGCAAGGCGGGAATATGAATCTTCGATTCCGGTCGGCCGGTTATCCGGGCGATGGCGGACAGGAGGTCGTCGAGGACCATTTTCTCTTCCCCGCCGACGATAAATACCTGGCCGATTGCCGCTTCCGCCTCCGAAGCGAGAATGAAGCCCTCGACCAGGTCGTCGATGTAGACCATGTGATAGTAGATCTTGCCGGTGCCGATGACCGGAGTGATGTTCCGTACCGCCAGCTTGAAGAGTTTCAACAGCCGCAGATCGCCGGGGCCGTAGATGGCCGTCGGCCGGACGACGGTGAGCGCCAGGCCGTTCCGGGCGGCGAATTCCCGGGCCAGCAGTTCGCCTTCGAGCTTGGTCCGCTGATAGATGTCGGCGGGGGCATAGGGCGACTCTTCGGTTGCCGGCGGCGCCTTGACATCGCCGTGCACGCCCACCGTGCTGCAGTGGACAAAACGTTCGACATGGTGCCTGACGGCGGCTTCCAGCAGATGCCGGGTGCCCTCGACATGAATATCCCGATAATCCTGATCCACCGCCGAAGCGGTGCGGTACATCGCAGCGAGATTGAAGATTTTGGCGACTCCGGCAACCGCCTTATCCACCGCCGCCCGGTCTCTGATGTCGCCCTCGTGGATTTCAAGAGTTGGCTGCGGTTCAAGCGCTACACGGGACCTGCTGCGCACCAGTAGTCTCACCTGATGACCGTCCCGCAGGAGTCTTTGGGTGAGATTGTGACCGGTAAAACCCGTGCCGCCCGTTACCAATATCTTCATGAATCCTTCCCTGGTACAAAATGAGATTGTGCCGCTTCCGGCAATGTTGCCGAAATTGTATCGTAAAAACTTTGTAATTTCCGCCTGAAGGCCGTAATCGAGTAATTGTCTCCGGCGACTTTCCGCCCATTTTCCCCCAGCTCCCGGCAGAGGACCGGGTCGGCCAGGAGCCTGGCCATGCCGGCGGCCATGCTCTCCCTGGTCGGCTGCACCAGGCAGGCGAAAGCCTCGGTCAAGACCTGGGTGTGGGTGGGCAGATCCGTCGCCAGCACCACCTTGCCGGAATCGAGATAGGAATACAATTTCATCGGCGTGTTGTTGCCCTGGATCCTCGGCGATAAAAGAATGTCGGCCTGGGCGAGGAAATGGCCGAGCAGGGAAACCGGCCGGGGACCCACGAAAAAGGTATCGGCCGCGATCTGCAGCTCCTCGGCCTTTTGCCGGTAGTGGGCGATGGTCGTAGTCGTCCCGCCGATGATCACGAGATTACCCTGGCAGCCCTGGTCCCGGGCGAGCCGGAAGCTCGTAAGCAGCAGATCGATGCCCTGATAGCTCTCCAGGTTGCCGACATAGAGCATAATCGGGCCGGAGATCCCGTACCGTTCGCGCAGCATCTCGTCCGACGAGATCCCATCGCCCAGCAGGCTGATGTCTTCGAGACGGACCACGAGTTTGTCCGGGGCATAGCCGATGGCGATGTCTTCCAGACTCTTGCACACCGCAACGACCCCTGTGCTGCTCCGCACCGCCAGCCGTTCGCAGCAATCGAGCAGTGGGCGAACGGGTTTCAGCAGGGCAACCTTGTCGGCCACCTGCATGGCCAGCGACGAATCCATGTCATAGATATAGGGGACGCCGAAAATCTTTTTCAGCACCATGGCCATAAAGGCCGATTCCTCGACCGCATGGATCACGTCGAACGACTGCTGCCGCAGCAGCCCGATTGCCTTGAAAAATAAAAAACCATCGCAGACCAGCTTCTTCCAGGAGAGGGACGGCGGGATGTTTTTTATCCACGGCAGCCCCGGAATCCGGTGCACCTGCACCCCGGCAAGCTCCACATCTTCGCCCTCGTGAAAGACCAGCAGATGAACATTATGACCGAGCCGGGCCAGCTCCTCGACCAGCAGCCGGACCGCAATCGGTGTGCCTCGATTCTGAAAAAACGGCTGGGGAGCGATGACCAGAATGGAGAGTACCCGACCTGTTACTGCCACAGCAACCTCCTCACTGAATACCTTGGATGAAAGCAAGCAGCTCCATTATTTCCGGTCGCTCCGACAGATTATCGGCGAGCCGAACAGGCCGGTCAGACCTGTCAGCCGGAAACAATTCTCGATCATCGTGGAAAATGCCCGGTTGCCCACCTTGCGGTGAATCACCATGGGCAGCAGAAATTCGGGCTTGAAGACCGGCCGGGTAAAACCGTTTTTGGCGAGTTCTGCGGCAATCTCGTCGCGGGAAAAAAGGGTAAAGGTCCGGGTATTGCCCTCCATTTTCTTCTTCATCGCAAAAAACTGCTCGTAGAGGATATTGGTAGACCGCCGGTCGGGATAATCGAAGATCACGGCCCGGTCGGCCACCCGGCACAGTTCGGCGATGAGTTCGCGCCATTTGGTCACATGGGGCAGCAGCCGGAAGGACATGACCACGGCAAAGGAGCGGTCGGCAAAGGGCAAAGCTAGCGAATCGCAGGTACGGTATTCGAAATCGAGTGGGGCGAGCCGCTGATCGAGACGCTCACGACAGCTGTCGGCACTGCCGGTGACCGTCACCGCAAAGCCGTTTTTGACCAGGGGTTCGGCCAGCTGGGCGTGCCCCCCGCCCACATCGAGAACCTTCGCACCGTCCAGGTCCCGCAGCAGAGCCAGGGTTATTGCCGCCTGCCGGTCAAGAAAGTATCCTCCCACCGGACCGCCGAACCGTGCCGCATAGCCGGCCGTTGCCGTCTCGATATCCGCCGTTTCGGAAAACATCACGCTGCACCCATCTCCGCCAGCGGCGCATACACCTGCAGGACTGCAGCAATCTGCCTCTCCTGCTCTTCTCCGGTCCAGCTCAGTTCGCCTCCCATGACTTCGGCGATGCGAGCCAGAAGGGCGCGGCCCGGACATTCCGCCGAGCCCAGATTCGACCGGCGGAAAACCACGTCGGCCAAGGTCGATGCCATCTCCTCCCGGACAAAATAGCGGACTTCGGCGAAGAGCAGGGCCGGTTCTTCGGAAAGCCACAACCCATCGCCTTTGTTGCGGCCGTCCTGCTGCACCAGCATTCCGAAAACCGACCGCCACCGCGTACCGTACAGGCCTTCAAGATATTTTCTGATCCGCTCGTACTCCCCACCGAGTTCCCTGATGGTCGGACCATGATCGAGACGGTTGGGCGGGACGGCCTTATATGAGCCGGACGAGCCGGGATTGCGGGGACCGAACCATTTTTCATCCTGCAGCAGTCGCACCATCTTGTCGGCGATATCCGGGGCGGTGGTATACTTTACGCCCTTGATGGAAAACAGGCCCGGCATGCCGTCGACACCATGATCGATGATCTGCGACGATTTGTCGAGCTGCACCGAATCGGCCCGATCGGCATCGGCCTCGGTCATGGGCAACAGTCCGCCGTGACAGAAGGTAACATCCGCCATGGTCAGCTGGGCCGGGGGATAGATCTTGTTGATGTCGTCGACGATCTCCGCCACATCCCGGCGCTGCAGGACAAAATCGTCGACTGCCCCGCGATACGGCTTATAGGAGGTGCCGATCATGGTGTAGTCTTCCTGCCAGGGCACAAAAAAGAACAGCCTTTTGCCCCGTTTGATGAGCGCATCGCGGTCGGTGTACTCGGTATACCCTTCCAGGCCGACGGCATATTTGCGGAAAAGCCTTTTTTTCACCACGATATTGGCGGCCGTGGCCCAGAGCTGGCCGGTACCCCGGAACCGGCCGCCCGCCAGCCGTTCGAGCCATGGTCCGGCGGCGTTCACCACAATCCGGCTGTTCACCGCGATCGTTCTGCCGGTTGACTGATCCCTGACCGTCACTCCGGCTATCCGGTCGCCAGCCTTTTCCACCCCGACAACCTCGGTATAATTGGCGACGTCGGCACCGTACCGTGCTGCTTCCAGCACGTATTCGAGCACCAGCCGTTCGGTACTGCCGGCAATGGCGTCATACCAGATCGCCCCGCCGGTGAGTCCCTGTTCCTGAATGCCGGGAACCGCCCATTTCACTTCGTCCGCAGAAATGGAAGTGCCCTGGGGGAGACGGTTGTCCGCGGGCAGGCCCCGATTGCGGTCGAAGGCCACCATATCGTAGACGGCGAATGCCGTCCGCATTATTTCCCGGCCTTTAATGCCGTGGCCGTAGGTGGGCATCAGGCAGGCAAGCGGCTTGACCAGATGGGGGGCAAAGGCCATCATTGCCCGGCGCGAGGCGATGGATTCCCGCATCCTCTTGAAATCGCCGTGCTGCAGGTAGCGAATACCGCCATGGATGATCTTCAGACTGTTGGCCGAGGTGGAATGGCCGAAATCGCCTTTTTCGAGCAGGGCTGTCCTAAAACCGGCCCTTGCCGCCGCAAGGGCCAGCACGGCACCGTGGATGCCGCCGCCGACGATAACCAGATCGTAGGTGCCTGCAGTCAATGTATCGATATTTTTGTTCATTCCGAAAGTCAAACACCCCACAAGGGGGTATAAGTACCTTCACGAAATTCATTCCTAAAAAACAAGAATGAATTTCTAAGGTACTAAACAGTAATGGCCACAACGGCGGCGCGGGATTCTCCGGGCGGCCGCGCGAGGCGGGCAGGCTAAAGGGAAAACACCTTACATAGCAGAAACTGCACCGAAAAGAAACACCAATATCCGGGAAACCGTGGGATCAGACCCGACCGGCGGCGATAGCTCTGCCGAATTGCTCGGCCCTGTCCATTTCATCGGGCAATCCGAGAACCGCCTTTCTGGAATCCACCCCTTTCACCAGGAATTCGCCGCCGTATTCGATATCCATGGCGTCAAAAATATACCTGGTGGTCAAGATGCTGCAGTCGAAAATCTTCGGGCCAGTGGTGGCGGAGGTGGACAGCAGATAACCTTTGCGTCCTTCACCCTGGCGAAACCGGATATTGAGTAGATATTTTCTCGACCAGTGCGCCTGGAACCGGTCGCCGCAGGACTTGGCCTGGCCAGAGAGCCCGTAAAAATGCACCGGACTGACCAAAAGAATGCGATCGGCGGCATCGACCGCCTCGTACACCCCCGTCATATCGTCCTTGACCACGCAAACACCGGTTTTTTCACAGCCGCCGCAGCCTTGACACGAGCGGAGCTGCAGATCGTTCAGCCGGATGTAGTCCACCGTCCAGCCTTCCTTCTCCACCGCTTCACCGACCTTGCGGGCCAAGGTTTCACTGTTGCCTCCCTTGCGGGGACTCCCCAGCAGTACCAGCATCTTCATGATTTTGATCTCCTTCGTCGTTTCGTTTGGTTGCGGACAACCGCCTTCAGCAATTGCTGCTCAGGATAAGACGAACTCTACCATTTTTACCGCTTTTCTGTCAGCTCTTGTTGGGATTTTCTCCGCTATTTTTCTCCATTGCCGATCATTCGGGAATCCCTGCATCGCTACCATTAGTACTTTACAATCCTCAATAATAGTATACAGTAATGGTATACATCATCTCGGTCGTCCGTAGCGCCAAAAAGTTATCTTGCCCGATAATGAGATTTATTGTTACATTGTAACATGACTGCTCTTGCCGCCACCATATTCGCCATAAAACGATACGCCCTGCATGACGGACCTCACATCCGGACGACCATCTTTTTCAAGGGGTGTCCCCTGGCGTGCCACTGGTGCCATAATCCCGAAGGCATGGACTTCAAGGTGGAGATCCTCAGTCTCACTGAAAAGTGTGTGGGCTGCCGCGAATGCCTCGAAAAGTGTCCGGCCCAGGTCCTGCAACTGACGCCGGATGGAATCCGCCGCGACGAGAACCGCTGCACCCTGTGCCGAACCTGCACCCTCACCTGTCCGGCCCTGGCCCACGAGGCGACCGGCCGCCAAATCGGCGTAGGCGAGCTGGTCGCGGAAATCAGCAAAGATCTGCCGTTCTTCGATCAGTCCGGCGGCGGCATCACCTGCTCCGGCGGCGAACCGCTCTGCCAGCCGGAATTTCTCTACGCCTTCCTGACCGCCTGCGGGGCTCTCGGCATCCATCGGGCGGTCGACACCAGCGGTTTTGCACCTACCGAAACATTGCTACGCATCGCAACCGTTACCGATCTCTTCCTGTTCGATGTAAAGCTCATGGATAGCAAGCGTCATGAGCTCTATACCGGAGTGACGAACAACATGATTTTCAGCAACCTCAAGGCCCTGACAGCCACCGGCAAACCAATCAGGATTCGCATTCCCGTGATCGCTGGCGTCAACACCGACGAGGAAAACATCCGCGCCACCGGGGCCCTGGCCGCCGGCTGCAGGGTGGAAGGCATCGATGTCCTGCCGTACCACCCTTCTGCCACCGCCAAGTATCGAAAATTGAACAAAATATATCAGGGAAAACTCTTCACCGCTCCCTCAGGCGAATCTCTCGCCCGGATCGTGGAGATACTCCAGCAATACAGCGACGACGTCCGTATCGGAGGATAACAATGAACAGCCGAATAGAGAGACTGCGACAGCAGAGCTTTGAAGCCCAGCCCGCCATTTCCATTGAACGGGCGCTCCTCGAAACCGAATTCTACCGGGATAACTACGGTAAATATTCGCTCCCGGTGCTCCGCGCCTTGTGCTTTAAATATCTCTCTGAGCACAAAACCATCTATATCGGCGAAGGCGAACTTCTGGTCGGCGAGCGCGGCCCTGCGCCCAAGGTGGTGCCGACCTTCCCGGAGCTGACTTGCCACAGCGCCGAAGATCTGCGGATCCTGAACGACCGGGCCATGACCAGCTATCGGGTGGCCGAAGAGGATATCCGCCGCTATGAGGAGGAGGTCATTCCCTATTGGCAGGGGCGTTCGATGCGCGACCGCATCTTCAGTAAGATTCCGGCCGAGTGGCGGCTGGCCTACGAGGCGGGGCTCTTCACCGAATTCATGGAACAGAGGGCTCCCGGCCACACTGCTCTCGACGGCACGATCTTCACCACCGGCATGAACGATTTCAAGCGGCGCATCGCCGAGCGGATGGAGCGCCTCGATTACCAAAACGACCCGGCAGCGGCCGACCGCGCCGAGCAGCTCCAGGCTATGGATATTGCCTGCGATGCGGCGATTCTCTTTGCGGAACGGCACGCGGAGCTGGCCGAATCCATGGCCAAAACCGAAGAGAACCCGGAACGCCGGGAAGAACTCGCCCACATTGCCGCAATCTGCCGCCGGGTGCCGGCGGAAAAGCCGCGCACCTTCCATGAGGCCCTGCAGATGTACTGGTTCGTCCATCTCGGCACCATCACCGAGCTGAACGGCTGGGACGCCATGACCCCCGGACACATAGATCAGCATCTCCGGCCCTTCTATGAAAAAGAGGTGGCCGAGGGCAGCCTTACCCGCGAGCGGGCCAAGGAACTGCTTTCCTGCCTGTGGATCAAGATCAACAACCACAGCGCTCCGCCCAAGGTCGGGGTCACCGCCAAAGAAAGCGGGACCTACAACGATTTCACCCAGATCAACCTTGGGGGTCTCGACCGGTCCGGCGCCGACGCCAGCAACGAGGTATCCTATCTCTGCCTGGAGGTTTCCGATGAGCTGCATCTCCTCCAGCCCCAGCCGAGCGTCCACATCAGCAGCAAGACCCCGGACCGCTTCCTGAAAGCGGCAGCCCGGGTGATCCGCAAAGGCTACGGCTATCCTTCGGTCTTCAACACCGATGCCGTAATCATGGAGCAGGTCCGGGTAGGCAAGAGTGTGGAAGACGCCCGGGAAGGGGGCACCAGCGGCTGCATCGAGACTGGGGCCTTCGGCAAGGAGGCCTATATCCTGACCGGTTATTTAAACGTTCCGAAGATCCTGGAAGTCACTCTCAATAACGGCATCGACCAGCTAACCGGCAAGATGGTCACCATAGAGACCGGTGATCCGAAATCCTTCCGCAGTTTCGAGGAGCTGTACGAGGCCTTTACTCGGCAGCTCGACTATGTGGTCGAGCTGAAGATCCGCGTGAACAACTATATCGAGCGGATGTACGCCAAGTATTCGCCCGCCCCATTCCTGTCGGTGGTCATCCACGACTGCATCGAGAGCGGCCGGGACTACTACGACGGCGGACCGCGCTACAACACCAACTATATCCAATGCTGCGGCATCGGCACGATCACCGACAGCCTGTCGGCGATTAAGACCCATGTATTTGAGGGCGGCGTCTCGATGGAGAAGTTGCTCGGCGCGCTGAAAAACAACTTCGCCGGGGAAGAAGCCTTACGCCTGAAGCTGTGGAATAAGACGCCGTTCTACGGCAACGACGACGACCGGGCGGACGACATCATGAAACAGGTCTACGGCTCCCTCTTTCAGACTATCGACGGCCGCGCCAATACCAAAGGCACTGTCTATCATCTCAACATGCTGTCGACCACCTGCCACGTCTACTTCGGCAAGATGCTCGGGGCCTCGGCCAACGGCCGCGTCGCCCACCTGCCCGAATCGGACGGCACCTCGCCGTCCCACGGCGCCGACCGCAACGGTCCGACCGCGGTGATCAAATCGCTTTCCAAGATGGACCAACTGAAGTCGGGCGGGACGCTGCTCAACCAGCGGTTTCTGCCGAGCGTGCTGAAAACGGACCGGGACCTCGACAAACTGGGCAGCCTCATCCGCACCTACTTCACCCTGGGCGGCCACCATATCCAGTTTAATGTGGTCGACACGGGGACCCTGCGCGCCGCGCAAGAACATCCCGACGAGTACCGCAACCTGCTGGTCCGGGTCGCCGGCTACAGCGATTATTTCGTCGATCTGGACCTGGAGCACCAGGAGGAGATCATCAGCCGGACGGAGCAGGAACTACTGTAGAGGCGAAATATTTTCGCCCGAAACGAGGAGCGGTCGAACGCAAAAAGGGCGGAAGCGATCCATCGCCTCCGCCCCTTTTTCATTCCAGTGTGACGAGTTTCTTACTTGTTCATCGCCTCGGCAATAGCGTCGCAAACGTAGCCGATATTGGCCTGGGTCAAACCGGCCAGGTTGATCCGGCCGCCCGCTACCACATAGATAGCCTTATTGGTCCGCAGCCACTGCACCACCTCATCCGACAGGCCGCTGAACGAGAACATACCGCGCTGGCTGATGATCGAGGAAAAATCCCCTTTGACCTTCCGGTCAGCAAGCCCCTCGACCAGAGCGACCCGCATGGCCTTGATGCGGTTGCGCATGGCGGAGAGTTCCTCCAGCCACTGGGCGCGCAGCGCAGGCGTGCTGAGAATGGTCGCCACCACCAGGCCGCCATGGGCCGGCGGGTTGGAATAGATGACCCGAATGGTAGTCTTCAGATGGCTCATAGCCACCGCCGCTTCAGCTTTGGTTGGACTGACAATGGTCAGCGCTCCGGTCCGCTCGTTGTACAGCCCGAAATTTTTCGAAAAGGAACTGGCAACAAAAAAATCGACCCCAGTTGCCGCAAAGACCTCGATGCCGAAACGGTCTTCCGCCAAGCCCTCGCCGAAGCCCTGATAGGCGAAATCGAGGAAGGGAATCCAGCCTTTGGCCTTGCCGATGGCGGCGACCTTCCGCCACTGGTCGTTGCTGAGATCCACGCCGCTCGGGTTGTGACAGCAGGCATGGAGCAGGACCACGTCGCCGGCCGGGATGCTCTCGAGGCTTTTTACCATGGCCTCGAAA
Organism: Desulfobacterales bacterium GWB2_56_26; assembly: GCA_001799365.1. Lineage (GTDB taxonomy): Bacteria > Desulfobacterota > Desulfobulbia > Desulfobulbales > Desulfocapsaceae > Desulforhopalus_A. The sequence continues at coordinate 20,428 of MGTI01000254.1, forward strand.
TCGACGGCGCGGGTCGCGGGATTGTAGTAAGCGTACTCAGCCAGCGCAAAACCTGCAGTCTGGAAGACCCCTTTATGGTTGGCCCAGGTCGGCTTGCTGATCCAGACCTTGGCGTTCGGGTAGAATTTTTTCAACAGATCGCCGCCCACCCGCAGGGCTCCGGTGCCGCCGGGGGCATGAGCGGTTGCCGCCCGGCCGCTGGCGATGACCTCGCCGTTCTCGCCGAAAAGCAGCTTTTGCACCTCCGCGGCATACAGCGGGTCGCCGGAAATCGGCAGGTAGCTTTTGGTGCTTTCCCGTTCCAGCAGCACTTTTTCCGCCGCCTTGACGCAGTCGAGGATCGGCGTTTTGCCCGCCTCATCCTTATATACTCCCACTCCCAGATTGACCTTCTGCGGGTTGGGATCATTCCGGAAGGCCTCGGTCAAACCGAGGATCGAATCGGCTGGCGCCGCTTCAATTTTTTGCCACATGTATTCCTCCAAGTAGGGAAAAGGTATTTCAGTAGGGTGAGTTGGGAAAATACTAACTTTCGACGAAGCCTGTCAACAGGAATAGCAGGCGGCCGGGTGGACCGGCTGTTCGCTAAAATTTCGGCTGGAAGTTACGCCCGGCTCAAGAGATCTTTGTGGGCAAAGCCTTAGCAGATCGCCGTGGACATCCGCTGCAGCTCTCCCCTCTTGCCGATAACGACGAGGACGTCGCCGGCGTTGAAAACTTCGCCGGGGCCGGGATTGAAGACCATCTCCCCGCTAATTCTTTTGATAGCGACGATGATGACCCCGAAATCCTGGCGGAGGTTGCTGGTAACCACTGTCTTGCCGGTGATCGGCGCATTCGGCGCAATAATCGCCTCCTCCATCTGCAGGCCGAGCTCACTGTGCATCATGGTCTGGTCGAGAAAATCCACGACCGTCGGCTTGTGAAGGATTTCGGCCATCCGCCGACCTCCCATCTGGTAGGGACAGACCACGCGGGAGGCCCCGGCACGCAGCAGCTTGTTCTCGTTCTTGACATCGGAGGCCCGGGCCAGAATGAAGATATCCCGGCGCATCCCCTTGGCGGAAAGGGCGATAAAGACGTTGTCGGCATCGGAACTTACCGCAGTGACTAAACCTCTCGCCCGGTCGAGGCCGGCGGTTGTCAGCGCCTCATCCGAGGTGGCGTCCATATTGAGGTAGAGGATTTGATCCGCCTCAAGGGTCTCGACAGCAGCCTTATCCTGTTCGATCACCACCAGGGGAATGTTGGCTCTCTGAAGCTCCTTGACAATGATCTGGCCGATCCGGCCGTATCCGCAGATTATGAAGTGATCTTTCAACGCCGCAATTTGCTTTTCCAATTTTCTTCTCCCAAGTATTCTCCGCAATTCTCCTTCCACGAAGATGCGCGCGACCTGCCCCAGGGTGTAGGTTAACGTACTGATACCAAGGGTAATAACCACAATGGTGATCCATCTGCCGGCGTCGGAGAGAGGCTTAATCTCGGAAAAGCCGACGCTGCTGATGGTGATCACGGTCATGTAGAAGGCTTCGAACAGCGTCATGCCTTCGATTATGACATATCCGGAAGTGCCGAAAGCTATGGTGAGGCAGAGGAAGAAGAGCGAGAGCTTAAGTTTGGTATGGTCCATTCGCCTGCAAGTCGTGCTTGTGCGGATTGCTTCGAAATACGTTCATTAACACAAGCAGGCTATTTACCATGAAAAGAAGATCGGCGCCAACCAAGAAATCGTCATGCCGCTCAGGGTAACGATCCTGTTTTGCTCCTCATGTCCCGATAGCCGTGCCTAAGCGGCCAGATCCAGTTGCTGCATGGTGACGGCCTGACCATTTTCCAGCAGGGCGAGGCCGGTCGATCTCACCTGACCGAGCAGATCGTTTTCGATATCTTTCACGGAAAACAGCGTCTCGATATGGCCGAGATAGAGAGCCCCCACCCCCGCCCGACCAAGCCCCACCAGTTGCTCCACGCCGTCGCCGGACCTGGACCAGATCCGCAGATTGTCGTAGACGGCGTCATTTTCGTCGATCCAACTGTTACGGTCCTGGTCATAACCGCTGAGATCGAGGAACCCGTCGCCGGATGCCGTGCCGAAGAGCTCGCTGCCGTTATTGACTATGCCATCGCCGTTTTTGTCGAGGGCGAGAAAGCCGCTGCCCGGCCCGACGAAGGCGATCTGGTCTTTAGTCCCGTCGCTGTCGATATCGAAGCTGAAATTTCTCTCACTCAATTGGGCGGCGGTACCGGCGAAGTTGATGACGAGCGGATCCTTCAGCGCGTCGCCTGCCCGGATGCTCAGGTTCTGCTCTCGGTAGAACTCGCGGCTCATGGTGAGACTCACGGCAAAGTCGATCTCCCGGCCGTCGGCGGTGGTGATCTTGCCGCCGGCGGTAAATTCGGTCTTCTCGTATTGGTATTCGGATTCGTGATAATCGTAGATCAGCCCGTAGCCCGCGCTTTCGGATACGGGCGCCGGTTCGACGGCTCCTTCCACAGGAACGGCCACCTCCGTCTCGGCCGGGGGAGCCATCAGCGCCGCCGGATCGATCATCTGGAACTTTTTGCCGGTCAACCGTTCAACCAGCTCCTGCAGCAGAAGCATATTGAGGTCCTTCTGCAGTTTCTGCTCCTCGGTCAATTCGATATCCGCCGGACGAAGCTGCCGAACCCTATGGCTACTGCCCTGGGAGAGTTTAACGGTATCCTTGTGCAGTGCGGCCAGAACCTTTTCAGGATCGAGCTTCTGGCCGTTATTCTTATCCGCCTGAACAACCTTGGGATCTTGATCACCCTGCCAGACGGTCAGGGCTTCGCGCTTGGTATATTGTTCGATGGCGGTACGGCTGGAATAGAGTTGAATGGCGGAATCGGCGATAATCATAGCGAGCCCTCCCTGGCGGCTGGTGCGGATTACAGGAGTACAGTCATCCTTGACTTGCCAAAAACCTGCTTACCTTTTGCTGTATCGGCGGGCAATGCCGTTTCCTTTAGCCCATTCCTGAATTTTGCCGAAAATTGTCACATTCTCACCACCCCACTGAAGCGGAAGAACCCTTTGCACTAAAGATTGCCGGTATGGTAAGAATAGAGAGGAAGTGAATAATAATACCCCGGAGTATTGCATGAAAATCCTTATTGCCGAAGACGATCTCACCTCCAGAATGATGCTGGAGTTGATAATTGGCAAATGGTCCTTCGAAGTCGTCAGCGTTGACGACGGCCGAAAGGCCTGGGAAATACTGCAGCAGGACGATGCTCCGCCCATCGCCATTCTCGACTGGGAGATGCCGGAGATCGACGGGCCGGAACTGTGCCGGCGGATCAAACTTCTCGCCAGGGACAATCCCACCCATGTCATCCTCCTGACTGGCCGGGACAGCACCGAAGATGTCGTCAGCGGCCTTGAGGCCGGAGCCGACGACTACGTCACCAAACCCTTCGATCTGAACGAGCTGCGAGCGCGAATCAATGTGGCGGTGCGTCTCGTCAAAACCCAGGCCTCCCTCAGCCAGAAGCTCAAGGAATTGAAAGAGGCTTTCGAGCATGTAAAGACCCTCCAGGGCATCATTCCCATCTGCATGCACTGCCACTCCATCCGCAGCGACACGGAGGCCTGGCATCGGCTCGAAGCCTATATCGAGCAACATTCCGAGGCCCAGTTCAGCCACTCCATCTGTCCGAAATGCCTGCATAAGTACTATCCTGACCTGGAAGGTGACATGGTGCGGAAGCAGAAAAAGCCGCAATAGGCTGAGTAACCCTGCTTCGCGACTAGCTTCCGCCCGCAGGCCCATTCTCCCGGTCCAGTCGACCTATCCCACCCGTGAAATCAGTTGCGGGTAAAAATTCTTTACGATAGGATACGCGCCCAGTTCCTTTGCAACCTACAAGCACATGCATTCCTGAATGCGTTCCGTGTGTCAATCATGGAACCCGTCAGGCCGAGAAATTTGGTGAAAGATAATGACTGAAAGAAAGCTTCGCGTAGAGAAAATCGGTGGCACTACCATGTCCCGCTTCGGGGAAGTCCTGAACAACGTCGTCCTCAAGAATAAAAACGATATCTACAACCGGATCTATGTCGTTTCGGCTTATTCGGGAGTGACCAACGAACTGCTGGAGCATAAGAAGACCGGACAGCCCGGCATCTACCAGAGCTTCGAGCAGAACGCCGAATACGAGCCGGCGATGATCAGCCTGCAGGACCGGCTCTGCGAACTGAACCGCGGTTTTGCCGGCATCGGTCTCGATGTGGCCACCGCCGACCGGTTCATCTGCGAACGGATCTCCTTTGCCGTCAATATCCTGAAGAGTATGGACAATGTCATTTCCTCCGGCTATGTCAACCGCACCGAGGTGTTGCTGGCCGCGCGGGAACTCCTCGCCTCCATCGGCGAGATGCACAGCGCCTTCAACAGCGCCAATATCCTGCAGAACCTCGGCTACGATGCGACCTATGTCGATCTGAGCGGCTGGCAGGACCGCAAGGAAAGGACTATCGATGCCCGGATCAAACACACCTTCGCCACGCTCAATCCAGCCAAAACCGTCTGCTTTGCCACCGGCTACACCAAAGGAACGGAAGGGATCATGCGGGAGTTCGACCGGGGCTATTCGGAGGTGACCTTCTCCAAGATTGCAGTGCTGCTGAATGCCGCGGAGGCGGTGATCCACAAGGAATACCATCTCTGTTCCGGCGACCCGGTGATCATCGGCGAAGGCAAGGTCCATCCGGTCTGCAACACCAATTTCGATGTCGCCGACCAGCTGGCCGACGTGGGCATGGAGGCGATCCACCCCAAGGCCTCGAAGCCGCTGGAAACCGCCGGCATCTCCATCCGGGTAATGAATGCCTTCGATCCCAGCCACAGCGGGACGTTGATCACCAAGGGCTACATCTGTCCGCACTCGAAGACCGAGGTCATCACCGGCTCAAACGCCGTGACCTGCCTGGAAATCCACGATACCCGCATGGTGGGGGAAGTGGGCTTCGACATGAAAATCATGAAAATCCTGCAGGATCACAACATCAGCTATATCAACAAGGCGACCAATGCCAACACCATCGATGTGTTGATCTACGAAAGAGATTGCACACCCCAGATGGTCGACGAAATGCGCCAGCGCTTCGAACTGGTGACCACCCAGAATGTGGCCATCGTCTGTGCGATCGGTTCCAATATCGCCAAGCCCGGCATGCTGGCCAAGGCAGCAAAGGCGCTCGCCGAAGCCCGAATCAATATCCTCACAGTCTCCCAGACTTCACGGCAGACCAACATGCAGTTCACCATTCTCCGGGATCATTTCGTTCAGGCCCAGCGCGCCCTGCACCGGGTACTCTGCGAAGAGGCCGGCTAATAAAAACAAACCGGGGGATTGGAAAAAACTCCGATCCCCCGGCAAATCCAGCGAACTTTAAAATTATTGGACGTTCACCCGCACATCTTCCGACATTGCCTCAATTTCCCCGGCAATGACCTCGCTGTCCGCCGCTTCGGGCACCGAGAGCGTCAAGCGGGCGGAAAAAACGG
>MGTI01000255.1:0-322 GCA_001799365.1 Desulfobacterales bacterium GWB2_56_26
CCACTTCCCGCGGTGGTCAACCACTTCCCGCGGTGGTCAAAAATGTTGCGGATAACGTGATGCTCCTCCGGCAACTGGTGGCGGACGGCTACAATGACGCCGATAGCCTCAAACGGCGAATCGAGACCCTGGAAGGATGGATGGCCGACCCCAAACTCCTGCGCCGCGACGACCATGCCGAGTATCTGGCGACCATCGACATCGATCTCGATACCATCGTCGAACCGCTCCTCGCCTGCCCGAACGACCCGGACGACGTCCGCCCCCTACGCTCCGTGGCGGGGGCTATTGTCGACGAGGCCTTTATCGGTTCGTGCATGAC
>MGTI01000255.1:487-9340 GCA_001799365.1 Desulfobacterales bacterium GWB2_56_26
CTGCAGCCTGTGCATGGGCAATCAGGGACGGGTCCGACCGGGGGCGACGGTCATTTCGACCTCGACCCGCAACTTCGACAACCGTCTGGGGGATGGGGCGCTGGTGTACTTAGGATCTACAGAACTCACGGCGGTTGCCGGCTTGCTGGGGCGGTTGCCGAGTGTGGAAGAATATTTCGAGTTGGTGAAATAAGCGCTCAGACAGATATCACAAGGAGGATCAAAAGAAAAAAATGTCCAAAAAGAAGCTGAAAGACCACCTCATCAACCGGGACTGGTGCAAAGGCTGCGGAATCTGTGTGGCCATGTGCCCCAAAGACGTCCTGGTGCTGGATGGTGACGAGAAGGCCATGGCGAGCCACCCGGAGAAGTGCATTGCCTGCCGGCAGTGCGAGAAGATGTGTCCGGATCTGGCTATCGAAGTGATAACCGAGGATGCCCACGGCAAGGAGGAATGACCATGGCAACAACCTGTTTTGTCCAGGGCAACGAGGCCTGTTCGCTCGCGGCAATGTATGCCGGCCTCGACTTCTTTGCCGGTTACCCGATCACCCCGTCGACGGAGATCGCCGAGACGCTGTCGGCCAGGCTCCCCGAGGCGGGCAAAAAGTTTATCCAGATGGAGGACGAGATCGCCTCGATGTGCGCGATCATCGGCGCCTCGCTCACCGGCAGCAAGGTAATGACCGCGACCAGCGGTCCCGGCTTCTCGCTCATGCAGGAGTCCCTCGGCTACGCGGTGATGGCCGAGATCCCCTGCGTCATCGCCAACGTCCAGCGCGGCGGGCCGTCCACCGGCAATCCGACCCACGTCAGCCAGGGCGACGTCAACCAGGCGCGCTGGGGCACCCATGGCGACCATTCCATCGTCACACTCACCGCCTCGAACCATCAGGACGTATTCAATATGACCGTCGAGGCCTTCAACATCGCCGAGACCTACCGGACACCGGTAATCCTGCTCTTCGACGAGATCGTCGGCCACATGCGGGAAAAACTCGTGATCCCGGAGCCCGGTGAAATCGAGCTGGTCGAGCGCCTGCGGACCAGCGTCCGCGAAGGCGTCAACTACCATCCCTACCTGCCGCGGGAGGACGGCCGGCTGCCGATGAGCGACTTCGGCGGGGTGCATCGCTACAACGTCACCGGCCTCTACCACGACATGTGGGGCTTTCCCACCGACAAGGGTGAACTGGTCGACGGCCTCATCCATCATCTGGTGAAGAAGATCGACTACGCGGCGGACGCCATCGCCCATCACGTGCCGTACTATCTGGACGACGCCCGGACCATGCTGATCAGCTACGGCTCCTCGGCCCGTTCGGCGCTCTCCGTGGTCGAGCAGCTGCGCCGGCGTGGCGAGCGGATCGGCCTCTTGGAACTCCAGACCCTGTGGCCCTTCCCGGTCCAGCTGGTGCGCGATTATGCCCGGGATAAGGAGTACGTCGGGGTGGTGGAGATGAACATGGGACAGCTGATCAACTCGGTGAAGCTCGCTGTCGACAACCCCCGGCGGGTCTATCTTATCAACCGGGTGGACGGGCGGCTGATCACCGACAAGGATATCAAACAGACCCTGCGGGTCATAGCGGGACAAGGAGTCTGATATGGCGGTCAAGGAGTATATCAGGGAGAGGTTTTTCCCGCACATGTGGTGCCCGGGCTGCGGCCACGGCATCGTTTTGAATGGCTTGGTGCGGGCGGTGGAGGAACTGGCGATCAACAAGAACGAGCTGGTAATCGTTTCAGGCATCGGCTGCTCGTCGCGGATTTCGGGCTATGTCGATTTCCACAGCTTGCATACGGTGCACGGCCGGGCTCTGGCCTTCGCTACCGGGGTGAAGCTCAGCAAGCCGAAGCTGAACGTCATCGTGCCGATGGGCGACGGCGACGCGCTGTCCATCGGCGGCAACCACTTCATCCACGCGGCGCGGCGGAATATCAACATTACGGCCCTCGTCATGAACAACCGGACCTACGGCATGACCGGCGGTCAGTATTCGCCGATGTCGGGCGTGGGCGTGAAAGCCACCACTGCGCCGTACTCGACCATCGACAACGCCTTCGACTGTGTCGAACTGGCCCGCGCGGCAGGCGCCAGCTTCGTGGCTCGGACCACGGTCTACCATGTGAATCAGCTGTCCGAGCTGATCAAGAAGGCCATCGTCCACGACGGCTTCTCGGTGGTGGAGATCTTCTCCCAGTGTCCGACCTACTTCGGCCGCAAGAACAAGCAGGGCGGGGCGGTCGACATGCTGAAGATCTTCAAGGAAAAAACGGTGCTGATCGGTTCGGACAAGAAAAAGGACAACCCGGCCTTGATGGAGCGGGGGATATTCGTGGAAAAAGAGTTGCCCGAATACTGCAAGGCCTACGATGAAGTCATTGCCAGGGCGCGCAAGGCGTGAGGCTTGGGAGAGAAAAAATGGACAGTCAAAAAATCGTATTTACCGGTTCGGGCGGCCAGGGGTTGATCACCGCGGCGATCCTGCTCGGCGAGGCTGCCGTGCTGCACGAGGGGCTGGAGGCGGTGCAGTCCCAGTCCTACGGGGCGGCGGCCCGGGGCGGCTCGACCCGCAGCGACGTGATCATTTCGAACCGGCGAATCAACATCCCCAAGGCCTTCCAGCCGGGGGTGCTGATCTGCCTCACCCAAGAGGCGTACAACACCTACAGTTCGATCATTCGACCGGGTGGTCTCTTGATTACCGATAAGCGATACGTTAAAGTGGCCCGCAAGGTCGATGCCCGGCAGGTGGAACTGAACCTCTACCAGACAGTGCTGGAGAGAGTCGGTACGCCGGTGGTCTTCAACATCAGTGTGCTTGGCGCGCTGATCGGCATGCGGCCGATGGTGAGGAAGGAATCGGTCCTGCAGGTGCTGGCCGAGCGGTTTCCGCCGTCTTTTGCCAAGAGCAATACGGAGGCGCTGGAGCTGGGTTTTGAGCTGGGCTGCGTCTGTCAGGATGAAATTTGAGTGAACGGATGAGTAAAATAATGGAAAAGATACACGTTAAAAACCCGGTGGTCGAGCTGGACGGGGATGAAATGACCCGGATCATCTGGCAATTTATCAAGGAAAGACTGATCCTGCCCTACCTGGACATCGATCTGAAGTATTACGATCTTTCGGTGCAGAACCGGGATGCCACCGAGGATGCGGTGACGGTTGCCGCGGCGGAGGCGATCAAGGAATATGGGGTAGGCGTCAAGTGCGCGACCATCACCCCGGACGAGGCGCGAGTCAAGGAGTTCGATCTCAAGAAGATGTGGAAGTCGCCGAACGGCACCATCCGCAATATCATCGGCGGCACGGTCTTCCGCCAGCCGATCATCTGCAAAAATATTCCGAGGCTGGTGCCGGGCTGGACCAAGCCCATCGTCATCGGCCGCCATGCCTTCGGCGACCAGTATCGGGCAACCGACTTCTGTGTGACCGGTCCGGGTAGGCTGACCATGAAGTTCGAACCGGACGATGGCGGGAAGGCCTGCGAATTCGAGGTTTTCCGGTTCCACGGCCCCGGCTGCGCCATGGGCATGTACAACGTCGATGACTCGATCCGCGGTTTTGCCCGGTCGTGCATGAATTACGGCCTCAACCTCGGCTGGCCGGTCTACCTGTCGACCAAAAATACCATCCTGAAACAATACGACGGCCGGTTCAAGGACATCTTCGAGGAGGTGTTCGAGGCTGAATTCGCCGACCGCTTCAAGGCGGCGGGCATCACCTACGAGCATCGGCTGATCGACGATATGGTTGCCTCGGCCCTCAAATGGTCGGGCGGCTTCGTTTGGGCCTGTAAGAACTACGACGGCGATGTGCAGTCGGACACGGTGGCGCAGGGTTTCGGCTCGCTCGGCCTCATGACCTCGGTGCTGATGACCGAGAGCGGCGACACCGTCGAGGCGGAAGCCGCCCACGGCACCGTGACCCGCCACTACCGCGAGCATCAGAAGGGCAATAAGACCTCCACCAACCCCATCGCCTCGATCTTCGCCTGGACGAGGGGACTGTGGTACCGAGGTAAGTTCGACGGGACGCCCAAGGTTCAGCAATTCGCCGAGACCCTGGAAAAGGTCTGTGTCGATACGGTCGAGTCCGGCTTTATGACCAAGGACCTCGCCCTCCTCGTCGGCAACGGCCAGGGATGGCTTACCACCGAGGAATTCCTTCAGAAGCTCGACGACAATCTGCGTATCACCATGCAATAGGCCCTTCCTGGCTTTCACCATCATCCACCGCCGGAGGGAGACCTCCGGCGGTTGTTTGCTTTCATCGGAATATCTCCAATCCCTCCTGCTGAAGCGCAAGCGGTCCGTCATACACCTTTACGTTTACGTGATTTGATAGTATAGATTTCACAGAACGTTGGCGACTCACAAAGCAATTGAAAAATTGAGGCTTGAAAATGAACCCTACCTCTTTCACCGGTGCGGCGAAATATGTTCTGGATCAGGAGTTGGCGAAAATCGTCAACGTGTCGATGGCGCTGGAGATGCCCCTGTTATTGAAGGGCGAGCCCGGCACCGGCAAGACCATGCTGGCCCATGCCATTGCCGAGACGCTCCGCATGCCGCTCATCATCCTGAACGTGAAATCCAATATGAAGCTGGTCGAGGCGCTGTATCAGTACGATACCCTGACCCGCTTAAACGACAGCCGGTTCGGCGATTCCAATCGCGATGTCAGCAATATCAAGGAATACATCAAGATGGGCAAGATCGGCCAGGCCTTCGTGGCCGACGAGCGGTGCGTCCTTTTGATCGATGAGATCGACAAGGCCGAGACCGAATTCCAGGACGACATGCTCGATGTGCTCGATCAGATGCAGTTCGATATCATGGAGACGGATGAGACGGTCCGGGCCAAACACCGGCCGGTGATCGTCATCACTTCCAATGCCAAGAAGGATCTCTCCGATCCCTTCCTCGGGCGGTGCAATTTTCACCATATTGCCTTCCCCGACCCGAAGATGATGCGCAACATCCTCACCGTCCACTTCCCCAAACTCGACCGCAAGCTGGCCGACAATGCCATCGGCGCCTTCTATGATCTGCGAAATATGGAGGGTGTCGAGAAAAAACCGGCGACCCGGGAGCTGATCAACTGGATCCGAGCCCTGGCGGTCGACCCCGACTTTAAGGACGGCGAGCGGCTGAAGAAGGAGATCCCCTATCTGGGAGTGCTGTTCAAGAAGAGCGGGGATCATCAGCGATCGATGAATGGCCTCGCGAAGAGGCGGTTTTTCTAGCCGGACCGTCCCATGTTCATCGACTTTTTCTATCAGCTGAAGGAGGTCGGCATTCCGGTCAGTCCGACGTCCTTTCTTACCCTGCACCGGGCCATGGCCGGCGGCCTGGTCAACTCCGTTGACGATTTCTACACTGCGGCCCGGACCATCCTGGTCAAGAGCGAGAAGTATTTCGATCTCTACGACCAGGTCTTTGCCCACGTTTTTGCCGGGGCGGAATTGCCGGCTGAGGGAGATGACGAGACCTTCGACCTGCTGGCGAGCGGCCTGCTCCAGGAATGGCTGAAGAATCCGAAAGAGCTGGCCCAGGCGCTGGGCGTCGATGAAAAGAAGCTCGCCGCCATGAGCCCGGACGAGCTGCTCGAATACTTCAAGGCCCGTCTGAAGGATCAGGACGGCAGGCATGACGGCGGCTCCCGCTGGATCGGCACCGGCGGCACCTCGCCGGTCGGCCATTCCGGGTTTCATCCCGGCGGTTTACGGATGGGTGGTGAGTCGCGCAATCGTTCGGCGGTGAAGGTGGCCGGCGAACGGCGTTACCGGGACTACTCCACCCAGGCGGTTCTCACCCGGAGTTCGGTGGGCGAGGCCCTGAAGCGGCTGCGCAATCTCGTGCCCCACGGCGTGAAAGACCGGCTCAACATCGATGCGACCATCTACCGGACCATGAAAAATGGCGGTGAGATTGAGCTGATTTTCGACCGGGGCATCGTCGACCGGCTGAAGGTTATCCTGGCCATCGACAACGGCGGCTGGTCAATGGAACCCTATGTCGAGCTGGTCCAGACGCTCTTTAACTATTCGAAATCCCAGTTCAAGGATCTGAAGACTTATTTCTTCCACAACACCGTCTACGATCTGCTGTGGGAGGACCCGGCCCGGTACAAGCGGGCGGAACCGATTAAAAATTTTGTCAAACTCGATCCGGATACACGGCTGATCATCGTCGGCGACGCCAGCATGGCGCCCTACGAGCTGATGTCCACCGACGGCTCCATCTATGCCTTCGAACGTAGCGGCAGACCCTCCATCGAGCAGCTGCGATTTCTCGCCTCAACCTTCAGCCACGCCATCTGGCTGAATCCCATCCCCGAATCGCACTGGTCGTACACCCATTCCATCAATGTCATCCGCACCGTCTTCCCGATGTTTGAACTCTCTCTGGACGGCCTGGAAAAAGGGGTAAGCTATCTGGTAAGCAGATGATCGATTGCGTCGCGAATTACCAAAAAAGAACAGTGACATTTTCGCCATTGGTATTACTTTGTTGGCTCTTTGATTCGCTTCCAATTTTCAATCGATTTGACTGAAGGTACCCGAACATGTCCCAGTTTACCCCGAATTGCCTCCCTTTGCTTATCGGCAGCCTGCCTCTGACCAGCCATGCCGAGGCTGCCGAAATGATCTTTGCCCATACTCCGGATATTCCAATCTGGCCGCAATTGCCGGCCTTTCATGAGGAGGGAATGCTTCTCCAGTTTCTGCCGGGCCTGCCCGGCGTGAGGGAGCTGGACGGCAAGGTGTTTATCGATACCGAGAGCACGACTTTTGAGGAAGAAGTTTTAGCCTTCTACGAAGAATATCTGATGGTGACCGAGGGTGCAGCACCGCTTGAGACCTCCCGTTTCCTCCTTTCAAGGGAAGCGGCCCGCGGGTTTTATGCCTTTCTGGAATTGGCCGACAAGAGGGGTAATCTCGTCGGCCTGAAGGGCCAGATCACCGGGCCGATCACCTTCTGCACCAGCCTGGTCGACCAGGCCGGCCGGGCGATTTTTTACAACGACCAGTTGCGGGACGTGGCGGTCAAGCATCTCGCCCTGAAGGCGCGATGGCAGGCCAGGAAGATGACGGAGATCTGCGAGCGGGCCATCGTCTTTTTCGACGAGCCGGGGCTGGCGGGGCTCGGTTCATCCGCCTTTATCACCATCACCAAGGAAGACATCCTCAGCTGTTTCGGCGAGGTTTTCGCCGCGGTGCGGGAGGAGAATGGTCTTACTGGCGTGCATGTCTGCGCCAATACCGAATGGCCGGTGATCTTTGAGTCGGGGGTCGATATCGTTAGCTACGATGCCTATTCCTTCTTCGATAAACTTGTTCTCTATAAAGAACATCTGGTGGAGTTTTTTGCCAGGGGCGGGATTCTCGCCAGCGGTATAGTGCCGACGGCGCCGGAATTCATCGATGCGGAGACGACCGATTCGCTCGTCGCCAAATGGTTCGCCCAGACCGAGCAGCTGCAGGCCATCGGCATCGACCGGCAGAAGGTCCTCGCCCAGACGTTGATCACTCCGAGTTGCGGGACCGGCGCGGTGTCGCGGGCCCAGGCGGAAAAGGTGCTGGAGCTGACCGGAGAAGTGTCGGCAAAGATCAGGGCATCATTTGCCTGATGGTGTTACGCTCTCCGTCTCCACTTTGTGCAGGTCGGCCGAACATCCGATAAGGTTCATTTTGCCGGTGGGAGACAATCTTTTAATCTGATATTCCCGGCTGGCCGCGGCTGACCGTGAGATGGCTGGCTCGCTGTAGACCAGGACGACCGGGCGGCGGGGCCGGGTGTATTTTGCCCCCCGACCGGCATTGTGCTCGGCAAGCCGCCTGTCGAGGTTGGTGGTGATGCCGGTATACAGGGTTCGATCGAGGCAGCGAACGATATAGACAAACCAGGATGAAAGAGAACGCTTGAATGGCATGAGTGACAGAAATGACTGTTGACCAAGATCTCTTGGCGTTGCAAATGCGCGGGACCGCGATCGACCGTCTTGTCAAAAAAGTGCGCAAATGGTATTGAGGACAGTTCAAATCTTTTACGTGAATAAAAAAAATCTTCAAGGTATATGCCATATGAGTCAGGAAGAGGGAAGTGATAATTTCGAAAAGCTGGCCCTGACCGAGCACCTGCGGGAACTGCGCCTCTGCCTGATCGTCTCGTTCGTCGCCGTCTTTATCGGCTTCTGCCTGTCGTACACGGTGATTCGGCCGATCGGCACCTGGTTTTTTCAGCCGCTCACCGCGGTCTTGCCGGACAACACCTCGCTCATCTTCACCTCCTACCAGGAAGGGTTTTTTTTTATCTAAAGCTCGCCCTGGTCTGCGGCGTCCTGCTCGCCAGCCCGGTAATCTTCTCGCAGATCTGGCGGTTCGTTGCGCCCGGTCTCTACGGTCATGAAAAGCGGGTACTGATCCCGTTTTCGCTGCTCTCCACCTGCTGTTTCATCGGCGGGGCGGCCTTTGGCTATTTCGTCGTCTTTCCTCCCGCCTTTAAGTTTCTGGTCGGCTACAACAACGAATTTCTCACCTCGTTGCCGGCGGTGAGCGAGTACTTCAGCCTCGCCACCCGGCTGCTGCTGGCTTTCGGGGTGATCTTCGAAATGCCGATCTTCATGGTCTTTCTGGCCAAGACCGGCCTGATCGATGTGGCCTTTTTGAACCGTAACCGCAAGTACGCCATTCTCATCAACTTCATTGTGGCCGCCATCCTCACCCCCACCCCGGATGTGGTTAACCAAATGATGATGGGCGTACCCCTCATGATCCTCTACGAGATCAGTGTGGTGGCGGTCTGGTTGTTCGGCAGGAAAGGCTTTACGGGGTTCGACAGCCC
>MGTI01000256.1:109-5910 GCA_001799365.1 Desulfobacterales bacterium GWB2_56_26
GCGGAATCGGTGGCGGTCGGAGCCTCCAGGCGGCCTCTTCTTTTCCGTGTCGTGCCGCGGACCTCGAAGATATCGTAATAATCGGCGTTGAAGGTGATGCCAAGGGTCAGCTCGACTTCGCTCAGGCCGTAGTTGACGATACGGAAATGTTCGTGACAGATTTTTTCGGTCAGTATCTTCGAACGAAAGACATGGACCGTCCCCATCTTGACCTGCACCGTGTCGTTGTTATACAGATCCGGCGTAGTGAAATCGACGGCGAGCAGCAGATTGTCTTTGGCGATCGAGGAGTTGAGCAGCAGGGGCCGTTTGCCGTTGATAGTGAACTCGAGGGTGCTCAAATACCGCGTTCCGGCATGGTAGAGCCCCTGCTCGCCCAGGCCGATCTGCTGAATGTCGCCGTAGGCATCGAAGAAACCGAAGGTTTCCTCCGACTTTAAAACCCGGGTTCGATCACTTACTATTTGTGAGGTTGCCAGAATGTACCACTTGTCGTCTATCTGAATAACGTCTTCCATAGTTCAACTCTCCGTTGGCATACATGACATTTTTTTCCCTGGTCGCCAGGAGGTTCCGGTAGACCTTGAGGTAGCCCTCCGCCATCCTCTTTGAACTGAAGCGCTCTTCAAAGGCCCGGCGACAGTTGGCCCGGTGGATGGAATCTATGGCCCGAGTCGCGGCAATCGCCTGATTCGGATTGTCGACGATAAACCCGGTCACCCCGTGCTCGACGATTTCCGGCACGGAACCTCGGTTGTAGGCGACGATCGGCGTGCCGCAGGCCATGGCCTCGATCATGACCAGACCGAAAGGCTCCGGCCAATTGATGGGGAAGAGGAGGGCACTGGCATTGCCGAGAAAATCGTCTTTCTCCATTTCACTGATCTCGCCGATAAAATCGATCAGCGGCTCCTGCAGCAGCGGCTTCACCTGCGTGTTGAAATATTGTTTATCGACGGGATCGACTTTCGCCGCGATCTTGAGTGTCATCCCGAGGGCCAGGGCAATGGCAATGGCGTCCTCCACCCCCTTCTCCGGCGAGACGCGGCCGAGGAAGGCGAGATAGTTGCCCGGTCGGGGGTGGAAGGTCAGCAGCTGCTCGGGAACGCCGTTGTAGACCGTGTTTTGCCAGTTGGCGCCCGGCAGCGGTCCCCGTTGCGAGTCGGAGATGGAAATGACCGGCATATCGGCAAACTCGGCGTAGATGAATTGCAGGTCATGGATGTCCTGCCGGCCGTGCAGGGTGGTGACATGGGGCGTGGCCGAGAGACGGGCCAGGGGGAAATGAATATAGTCGAGATGAAAGTGGATAATGTCGTACAAATGAGCTTCATTGAAGACCCCGTTGACCATCAGGAGATGGTGCACCAGACAGTCCCGCGGTATTTTGCTGAGCCGGAGCGCCCGGTCGCACATCGGGCGCAGCCTGGCGCTGGTCAGCGAATCGCCGCTGGCAAAAAGGGTGACATCGTGCCCGAGCCGGACCAGCTCTTCGGTAAGGTAGGAGACGACCCGTTCGGTGCCGCCGTACAGCTGGGGAGGGACACTCTCTATTAATGGAGCAACTTGTGCAATCTTCATATCGTTATGCTCCCGCGGAATGAATGTGTTATAGACACATATTGATGTTCTCGCATTTCGAGGATAAATACCAAAACGGTAAATACACAATTGGTTGTGAAATCGCCTGTGTCAAGGGAAAGGCCGTCTGCCGGGCAGGGCGCAGCTGGCAGGCGGCACGAGATGGCATGTTATGGGCACATCAACATGCCAGGAATTGAGGCGATGTGCCCGTCAGGAAAAGAGAAGAGGGGAAAAGTACGACAAGGATGAGTTGCAGAAGGGTGAGTTGGGTTATGGAGGAGTTAAACGTTCCGGCGGTCGCCGAAAGGTTACGACGGGGTGATGAGCTTGGGTAAAGCTCAGCATTAAATCGAAGGGCAAGAATCTGTATGAAACTGCGCCCTTGAGATATTTTCTGCATAATGGCACCACATGTAGTAACGTTACTACATGTGAGTTCAAAAGGAGGTGCATCATGACTGTCACAACTATATCCAGCCGTGAATTCAATCAACATATCAGCGAGGCAAAAAAGGCCGCGAATAAAGGCCCGGTGTTTATCACCGACAGAGGCCGTCCGGCCCATGTTCTCTTAAGCATGAAAGAGTATCAACAGCTTTCCGGTAGCAGGCAGAAGATTGCCGATCTTCTGGCTATGCCCGGCATCGAAGACCTTGAATTGGAAATCCCCCGGATGTGTGAGCTTCCACGTCCTGCTGAGCTTTCATGATGTTTATTCTTGACACGAATGTGGTCTCCGAGCTGAGAAAAGTCCGTCTCGGTAAGGCCGATGAAAATGTTGCTCAATGGGCAGATAGTGTCGCAACACCCGACCTTTATCTTTCAGTGGTAACCATTCAGGAATTAGAGATCGGGGTGCTTCTTGCCGAACGACGCGATGCTGAAAAAGGGGCCATTTTCAGGACCTGGCTGAACAGCCATGTCCTACCGGCCTTCGAGGGCCGCATTCTGCCGGTCGACCTGGCGGTCGCTCGACAGAGCGCAAAATTACACGTCCCGGATCCTCATCCGGTCCGGGATGGATTAATCGCGGCCACGGCCCTGGTCCACGGTATGACTGTTGTCACTCGCAATGTCGATGAATTCAAAAGGACAGGCGTCCCGATACTCAATCCCTGGGACACGGATTAATCGTTACGCCGCGTCCCGAAAACCAACCTGCCGCCCAGATAGCCGGCAATACCTGCCGCACCGAGCATTCCCGCAGCCACCCCGAGATAGATGAACCGGGTGGGAGATTCTTCGGCCAGTACGTCCGGGTCGAGCAGACGCCAGAAGACCAGGACACTGACGGCGGCAAAGACGATCAGGCTGCTCATGATCTTTGTAACGAAGATCGCGGTCTTCACGCCTTTGTAGCGTTTCTGCCATTCCAGAAAGCCGGTGATGAGGACGAAAGGCAGCGTCAAAAGAACGAAGACCAGGTTATAGTAGGCGGCGGTCTCGAACGAGGCGATCCTGAAGATTATCGAGATCACCAGGAACACCAGAACCACCGGCAACACCCCGTTAGGGAAATGCACCATGATCGGGTGCAGATGGATCTTCAATGAGAGACCGGCAAGGCGATCGATAAAGGAAGATTTCTCTTTCTTGCCGCCAGGGATGGTCCCGACAGATTCGAGGATAAGCGGCGCAGAATCCTGTGCCGGCTGCAGCGGGGTGCCGATCTCCTTGCCCTCGGCATCGATTTCCACAAACATGCTTTTGGGCGCGGCACAGACGGGACATATTTCCGGCGGCTCGTCGCCTTCGTGCACGTAGCCGCAGACAATGCACCGCCAGCGCTTACCGGCTATTACCTTCGCCTCTTCCTTTTTCGCCTCGATCATCAAAGCGAACAGTGTGCCGGGCGAGTCGCAGACCGGGCATTTTTCCGGCGGTTCCTCTCCTTCATGAACAAATCCGCATACATCGCACTCCCATTTTTTCATCGGGACACCTCGATCCATTCAAAATGACGACCGCTATCAACGGGCGGCCGGGTGGAGGCAGCGGCGCCTCTTCTTGCAAAACGGCTTCTGATACATATCTTACTCCCATAGCTATTCCTGTCAAATTAATACCCTTAATCGGCGCGATGGAGGTTCGTATGTACACTATGAAGACTATAACCGTTGATGCGATACCGACAGCCCTGGAGAAAGCTCGGCAATACCGGCTGCTGAACGAACCCAACGATGCGGAAAGCATTTGCCGGGATATCCTGGCCGTGCAGCCGGATCACCAGGAGGCGTTGAAAACCCTGCTGCTGGCCCTGACCGACAAATTTACCCCGTTCGGGATCAGCCCCTCGTTCGAACAGGCTCGGGAGATAGTGGGGCAGCTCGATTCCTCCCACTGCAAGGCCTATTTTGCCGGCATCATTTACGAACGCCGGGCCAAATACCATCTCCGACAAGGCGGGCCGGGAGCGGGCTCCGCCGCCCATCAGTGGCTGATGCGGGCAATGGAATCCTTCGACCTGGTGATCGCCGAATGCGACACGAAAAATCAGGAAGCCGTGCTGCGCTGGAACTCCTGCGCCCGAATCTTGAACGGCAATCCGGAAATTCACGATGACGGGGGCGACAGCGAGCAGATGTTTCTCGACCCTTTCGAGACGCCGCATTGACGAATGAAATCGAAGCACGGATTTCTTATGAATAGTGTACCGTATCCGGATGTTAGTAGATATTCCAAAGAGTTAAGCTCAGTCCTCGTTCACCCTCACCTGTTTTGAGGGCGAAAAATTTTTCGCCCCTACCGACGGCAGTGCCGGCCGGCCCGATCATCTGCGCTGTTTCTTGATCAGATCCTTGGTCTGGTTGATTCTCTTGGTGATGAGAATCGAACGGGGACAGGCCTGGGTGCATTTAAAATGGTTCTGGCAGGGCCAGACGCCGGTCTTGTTGTCCAGCAGTTCAAGCCGCTCGTCCATCGCCCGGTCCCGCGAGTCGGCAATGAAGCGATAAGCCTGGGCGATGGCCGCCGGGCCGACAAACCCCGGCTTTACTTCCAGCACCGGGCATGCCGAATAACAGGCGGCGCAGAGAATGCAGTTGGTCGTATCGTCGAAGACCATCCGTTCCTGCTGCGACTGCAGCCGTTCCTCGCCCTCGACCGGTTCGTCATTGATGAGATAGGGTTTGATGAACCGGTATTTCCTGAAAAATTCAGCCTGGTCGACGATGAGATCGCGCTGGACCGGCAGGTAGCGCAGAGGCTCAATGGTGACGGTGTCGCCGTCCTTTGCCGCCACGTCTTGCACCAGGGTCTTGCAGGCCAGCCGGTCCGCGCCGTTGATGCGCATGGCATCCGAGCCGCAGACGCCGTGGGCGCAGCTCTTGCGGAAACCGAGGCTGCCGTCCTGAAACCGTTTGATCTGCATCAGGGCATCCAGCAGCCGGTCGTTGGGATTCGCCTCCACTTCGTACTTCCGGAAATACGGTTCCGCGTCGCTTTCCGGATTGAAGCGCTGAATATTGATGATGATTTTCATGATTGCTCCTTTGCCGTTATGCCGTTAGTACGTGCGAGGCTTCGGTTGCCAGATCGAGGTGTCGACCGCCTTGTATTCGAGCCTTACAGTATCCTTTTCGAGGAAGGCCAAGGTGTGCTTCAGCCAGGCCTCGTCGTTGCGTTGCGGAAAGTCCTCGCGACTGTGCGCGCCCCGGCTTTCCTCACGGGCCAGCGCCGAGACGGCGGTGACGAGGCTGAGGTCGAGCATGTTTTCGAACTCGAGGATTTCCAGGAGGTCGGTGTTGAAGCCCTTGCCGGTATCCTGGACCCGCACGGACCGGTACCGTTCGCGGAGTTCCCTGATTTCCTCTACGGCCGCCTGCATGTCGGTTGCGTTGCGGTAAATTCCCACCTTCTCCATCATGGTGCTCTGCATCTCCTCGGCGATTTCCCCTCCATGCGGGCCCGCCTTGCCGTCGGTGAGCGCACCGATCCGGGCACGGGCATACCCTTCGGCGTCACTCGGCGGCAGGGCGAGGTCCGCCTGCCGGACATAGTCGCAGATGTGCTTGCCTGCGCGCCGGCCGAACACCACCAGGTCGAGCAGGCTGTTGGTGCCGAGGCGGTTGGCGCCGTGCACCGAGATGCAGGCGCATTCGCCGGCGGCATAGAGGCCGTTCACTACGGTTCCTTTGGTGTCGCCGATCACCCGGCCTTGGGTGTCGGTGGGGATGCCGCCCATCGCGTAATGGGCGGTGGGCAGGACGGGAATGGGC
>MGTI01000256.1:6177-6299 GCA_001799365.1 Desulfobacterales bacterium GWB2_56_26
CGCACCGCCTCGGAAATGAGGATGCCGAGCCCCATGATGCCGGTCGGATGGAACTGGTAGAATTCCATGTCCTCGAGCGGGATGCCGCGCCGGGCGCAGACCGCGGGGCCGTCGCCGGTGTT
>MGTI01000257.1:0-7861 GCA_001799365.1 Desulfobacterales bacterium GWB2_56_26
GGATGATCCTTGAGGGTAAGGGACTCGCCATGGGTGAAGGCGAGGAGTCGCTTGGTGAGCTTGGCCGCTTTGCGGGCAGCCTCTTCCGCCGCATCGAGCAGACTGAAGACCTGGGAAGCCGCCGTTACCGACCGCTTGGACATCAGGATGTTGCCGAGGATAATGAGGAGCAGGTTGTTGTAGTCGTGCGCGATGCCACCGGCAAAAACGCCGGTGGCTTCTATTTTCCTGGCAACAAGCAGTTCTTTTTCCAGCCGCTTTCTGTGCGAAATGTCATGGTAGATGGTCATCTTGGAGATGGAGCCGTCTTCATGGAAGATGGGGGAGTTGGTGACCATAAAAGTTCGTCCGTCCCTCGGACTCACCACTTCCACCTCCGTCTGTTCGCCCAGTTTTACCCGGTCGAAGGTGCACCACGGACAGGGTTGGTCGAGATTGTGCAACATCTTGTGGCATTTCTCCCCGGTGGCGTTATAGCCGATCCGTTCGATCATCTTTGAATTCATGTAGGCGATGCGGAAATCCGGGGAGCAGATGTAGACCGCATCGGTCATCGATTCCATCATCGAGCGATACTTTTCTTCGCTCTCCTTCAGCTGCGACCTTATTCTGTTCTGCTCGGTGGTATCGACCATCAGACCGATGATGCCGGCAGTCCGGCCGGCATGGTCGGCGTAGGTGGCCTTATAAAACAGAAAATCCCTCTGCTGTCCGTCGGCGCACTGCACCTTCGTTTCATAGACCTGACGCCCCGGGTTGTTGATAAGCTCGAGATCCTTGTCCCGGTAAATATCCGCCAGGTGACGGGGGATCAAGTCGGGGAGGTCGTAGAGCGAGCAGCCGATGATCCGTTCCGGAGGGATGCCGAGGATAAGCCGGGCAAAGGAGAGGTTGCATCCGAGATAGATCCCCGCGCTGTTTTTATAGAAGACCGGGTTGGGGATGGTGTCGAACAGAGTTTTGATGAATCGCAGCTGGTCAGCAGCACCGTCGTTGATGCCGGCATTTTTATCGGGGAGTTGCTGCTCAAGCCGGGCGATGCGTTCCAGCAGTTCCTGGTAAGTCGGCGGAGTATCTTTCATAACTTCAAGACGTTGTCGGCAACGTCACCGGTGCAGGGCAAAACGGAGCCAACGAGACCCCGGCGCTTTTCAGTGGCATGCCTGACATTACCCGCCCTGCTGATTGGCCCAGGGCGTGGTAGCGATGGCATAGCAGGATTCCAGTTCCGCTTCGACCAGGTTCACCAGTTCGGCATCGAGCTGGTTGCGGGCAACGCCTTTTTTCAGGATGTCGACGATGACTTCGGGCGGTTGGGGCCCCCGGTAAGGACGGCTCTGGGCGAGGGCCTGAAAGATATCGGCGATCATGATGATCCGCGACTCGATGGTCAGCGACTCCGCGGTTCTCCGGTGCGGATAGCCGCTGCCGTCCAGCTTTTCATGATGATTGCTCGCCCACAGGGCGATATCTTCCAAGCCTTGAACTTTGTTGAGAATCTCGTGGGTGACGTAACTATGATGGTGCATGGTCGCCAATTCTTCCGGCGACAACGATCCCTCAAATTCCAGGATAATATCCGGAACCTGCAATTTTCCCAGATCGTGGAGGAGTCCGGCCACTTCGATCTGCCGGCAGACCGGTTGCGGCAGCCCGTATTTTTCCGCCAGGTACCTGGCGAGGCTGGCGACACCATGGGAATGTTCGGCGGTAAAGGGACTCTTGGCGTCGACGATCTCGGCAAAGATTGCGGCAATTGCATACAGCCCGTCGAAATCGACCTTGATTTCATCGTTCTCGGCAGGGTGGGTGCGCAGGAATTCCTCGAGATAGGGTGTTTCCATGGTAATCCAGAAGGCATCGTTATCGGACGCGGTCAGAAAGATATCGATGAGTTCGGGATCGAAATAGGCATAGCGGAGGCTGTTGATCTTATCGCATACCTTGCCTTTGACGGCCAGCCGATTCCGGTCCTGCTGCATGGTGGCAAGGGCGTCGACCCGGTCCAGCAGGTAGATGAGGTTGGCATGCCGTCTGGTTTTTGGCGGTAGCGGCAATTCTCGCAGGACCGGCCATCTGGTGTGGTGATAACGAATGGCATCGGCCATCGGGGCGAGCGGGGCGAATTGCCGCAATCTCTCCTCTCCTACCCGGCAGTGTAGGTCGGAGCCTTCCCAATCGAGCTCATCGATGATCTGCTTGTGCACCCTGGTCGATGAGACACCGCAGTCATGGAGCAGGCCCATGCGGAACAGCATGGTTTGCTCCTCCCGGCTGCACTCCAGTCTTTCGGCGCAGGCAAGGGCCATATAGGCGACTCTCTTGCCGTGTAGCTTTTCGTCGACCGAAACGAGATCGACGGTTCTGGAGAGGGCTCTTATCAGTTGATCAAGATTGAGTTTCATTTTTTCTTGTTTTTTGAACACCGGCATAATGCACTTCGAGGAATTCCTCCAAGGATAGCACCCTTTTCGGGGAAAATTGAGGAGATTATTCCGCAGCACGAAAAAAGCGCCCGATTATACCGTACCGGGAGGTCGCCGAGTAGTTTGGAGAAATAACAGCGAAGTCACCGGGGACACGATGACTTCTATGGAATCGATCAGGCGGACGCGGACTTAGGGCAGTATCCTGATATTGGGATACATGCCCTTATTTGCCCCGAACTGGAACGGCTGGATGGTGTTCAAAGAGAGCCGTTGATTCTTCTGGGCATGCCCGGCGTTTTTGCCGTTTTCAAAGAAGGCGCCGTTGACATCGAGGATGTGATGGATGCGGTCCTTGAAGGCCTTGACAAACATCGCCCCTTTACCTTCGAAATGCATTCTGCCCTGAGAAAACGAGGTGTCGATGGCGTTCAGTTTGACCAGGGCGATGCTGTTTTTGGCGAGCTCTTCCTTATTGCGCACCAGTCCCCAGACCAGATGATCGGCCGGGATCTCCAGGGGCTCATCGATATCGATAATGGTATGCGGCATGACCACACACCCTTCATTGACTGTCAGTCTGCTGTTCTTTTTCCCGCACAAAAAACTGTTGAAGCCGACGAACACCCCGAGCTTCAAGTCCGCTTCGATCAGCTTCGCGCCATGGGCAGTAACATTGTACCCTTCCAGGGACGAATTGATGATGAAGCAGTTTTCCTGGGCATTCGCTCCCTTGCCGAGGCTCGAATTCTCGATGTAGGCCCGCTGCGAAACGAGGACGTTGTCGGCAATCTTGATATTCGGCAGGACCACCGCATACCGGTCGAGCGAGGCGGTCTTGGGAATCGATTCGATCTCCTGGAGATTGACGAAGTCGAACACCCGCTGGAATTCCATCTTGCGTTCCTCGATGAAGTCGATGAGGATTCCCCAGGGAACCTTGTCCGGCGAAAGGGAGACATAGTATTCCAACAGTTCTGCCGGATATTTGTAGAAAAAATTGAAGTTGCCGGGGCTGTTGACCCAGATGGTTCCAGGATCGACCTTGAGGTGGGAGATCTCACCCGCCTGGATGTAGGAATAGGCGCCGATCACGCAATCGCGCATGGTGGTCAGGTCGACGGTGGCGTACGGGCCGAGAAAGCTGCCGTCGGAGGGCGAGCCGTGGATGTTGGCATAATCCATAGCCAGGGTATCTTTGATGTAGAACTTCTCCGGCGTCTCGGGATCGTGGGAGTAGTTGTGCACGAGGGTCTTCACCAGGGCGCTGTCTTCGATATCGATGATCTCGTCCTTGGTCAGGGTCAGGGTGAATTTCTCGAATTGTCTCTGCTGGTCCTTGCGCTTCAGTTCATCACCCCGGATATCGCTTTTATAGAGCAGCGAGTTCCTGACCCGGCACTTGCCGAGAAAATAACTGCCGGCGAGCGCGGAGTGTTCAAAATGAAGATCGAGGGGATGGTCCGGGGTAATCCCGTAGAAGGCGTAAAACTTGTTCAACTGATCGGGGGGAATGAGTTCGACGGCAAACGGGCTCACATCGAAATTCAACTCGCGCAGGTTGATGTTCACCCTCTGCACGATCCTGTTAAAGAGTTTTTCGAGTTCTGTCATATGATGACCTCGGGGTCTTGTTGTGCAATGGTCTTGTTGTGCAACGGTGTAGGGGCGATTAATTATTCGCCCGTCGCTCTACTCCAGGGTGGCCATTTCATGGAAAACCGCGGCAAAGACGTCGGAAATCCTGAGAACACCGACAATTTCCTTGTTGCGGGTGACCAAGAGCGACAGATGCGTGCCGGCCACCAGCTTGTGAATGGCGGTGTCGACACTGCAGTCCTCGGAGACGTATTCGCCGGGAGTGGGGGCCTGCATGAATTCTTCGACCTTTTTGGCGGCCGTTTCGCGCAGGGTATTTTCCTCGATGATGATCTTGCGGGATCTGAATCTGTCGCGGAGCTGGGCAATGTAGGCCTCACTGAAATTGAACTTCCGCATTTCATCGATTTCATCGTTGAACTCGTGATCGCCTTCAATTGCTTTCAACGCCCTGAGCTGGCTGATTTTGCCCACGACCTGGCCGGCCGGATCGAGCACGAGGATCGCCCGGTGCTGATATTTGCTGACCGTATAGGCCTCCTGGGCCTGTTCGAGAACGCGGATGGCCTCCAGCAGTGTGGTCCCGACGCTCACCGTGGCATACTCGGTGATGGGAACCATAAGGTCTTTGACGAGATAATTTTTCACGATACCCCCTTGGCAGCAAAACACAAAAAGACGCCTGCAACGATCAAGGTTCCTAATCTATTGGCAAAATCGTGTTTTGTCAATGATTCTCAGTAACTCAGGGGAGGCGAAGGACAAATGCCTATCTGGTACTAGCAAGAACGGGCGGACGGGGGATGAACATCATTGCCAGGGTGACGACGTCGGAGTCGGCGTACAGATAGGGGTGCTCGAAGTAGTGGATCGGATAATCGGCGGCACGAAAGCCGTAGGTTTCCAAGAGGAAAGTTTCGAGATCGGCCGGGATCGGGATCGATTCGGCCACCTGCCAGATAACCGCGACGGAGGAGTACCGGCCGCTTTCGACCAATGTTTCCAGTCGGTAATCGGGCACGATCGCCGTGCTCGCCGGGAAACGGAAATGGAAATTGCCGGCCAGGAAGCGGTCGTCGCTGATGATCAACCCCTCGGTGAATCCCGAGCGCTGCATATCGTCGGCGAAGGCCTGAAAGGGGTAGTTGAGGCGGCAGTAGTTGTTGGTGTAGGAGGCGCCGACGACCCTGAGGGTAAAGGCCGCATAGACGGCTGCGGCGACGATCAGCACGGTTGCCAGATACATCCTGAACTTTCGGGGGGTGATCTCGGCGGGTGAAAGCCTGGTAAAGAAATAAATGGGCACGACGAACAGCAGCGGCTGCAGCCACCGGTCTTTCACGTAGGTCACCTTAAAAAGGAGGACGACCAGGAGCAGGGCGATGAACAGGAACAGCAGATAGCGGCCGATGAAGCGGCGTTGAAAGTCGCTGCTCTGAAAGCCACTGCCCGTATAGCCCGAGGGGAAGATCAGGCCGCAGATGAGCCACAGCGGGGTCAAAAAGAGAAAGCTGTTGACTACAAGACTGACTGTCCCGCGCAGCCAGTAGTGCTCCACGCCGCGCTTGAACTTATGGGTGGCGGAAAAGACGATATCCTGATTGCCGGTCATCCATAGCAGGTAGGTGGCGGTGAAGATGGCCAGGACCGCAAAGGTTGCGGCTATCCTGCGGGTAAAAAGTATCCTTCTCCCTTCGGCAAAGGAGCAGAGGGCGATGGCGACAACGGTCACGAACAGAGCGAAATTGGCCTTGGCCATAAACCCCGTGCCGAGAAAGAGACCGAGGATGCAGTAATTGAGGAGACTGTCGTTTTTGACCAGCCGCATGACCTGCCAAAGGGAGGCCGAGGCGGCGAACACCACCAGGGTGGTATGGGTCATGTCCCGTTGCGATTCCCAGCCGATCTGCGGGATGAAAAGCAGCGAGCTGGCGGCCAGAATGGCCGAACGGCGATCGCCGAGAATATGGCAGGCGGCGAGATAGACAGAGGCGTAGGTCAGAAAGAGCAGCCCGTTTTTCATGAGGCTGATGGCGAAGGCACTCTTGCCGAACAGGACAAAGAGTCCGTGCTGGATCCAGGTGTAGAGCGGCGGCTGTTCAGTGTAGCCGGCCAGCAGCCACTGGCCGAGCAGGGCCTGTTCCGCCTCGTCGTAATCGAGGGAGTCGGAAATGGTCACCCGCAGCAGGATGTGGAGCAGAAAATAGCCTGCGAGGGCGAGGAAGAACCGGAGCGTCAGCGTCTGCTGCGCTGTTGCGGCAGTGGGTGGTGTCATGATTTTTTCACGATCCGGCGCTCCCGCATCCAGAGCAGGGTATTGCGGAAATAGACGACAAAGCCGAAGAGCTGGCCGACGAACAGCACCGGATCCTTGCGGATGACGGCGTAGCTCAGGACCATCACCGAGCCGATGATGCTGAAAATCCAGAAGCCGATCGGCAGCACCGATTCCTCGACCTTCTCGGTGTAAAACCACTGGATGATGAAGCGAAAGGTGAAGACGAACTGACCGGTCAATCCCCAGACCATGAGAGTGAAGGGGATGTCTTTGTTGCCGACGATATTCTTGAAATTGTAGGTCTCGCCGGTCAGCAGCCAGAGGATAGCCAGGAGTGGAAAGGTCAGCGCCACAATCCGAACGAGGCTCGGAATTTTTTGCCAGAAGCGGAGAAAGTGAAGATTCCTGATATACACGCCGTAAGTGATCGCCTGTCCGAGAATGATGGCCAGGTCGTGGCGGAGGATGCCGTAGACGATCATGAGGATCGAGGCAATCAGGCTGAATTGCCAGAAAATGAGCGGCGACATGACCTTGCCCGCCCGTTCCGACGATATCCACTGGATCAGGAGCCTTGCCGAAAAGAGAATCTGGGCGAGAAAACCGACTGAGTAAACGAGGTACTGATTCATGAATTCCGCTGCACTACCGCGCTACCTTATAACGGATATACCGGCTGCGCATCCAGCGGAAGGCAAGGATATCGAAGAACGGCCCGATCAGCCGGTTGAAGAGATGATATTTGCTGGTGCCGGCATAGCGGGGGTAGTGGGAGACTTCGAGCTGCTTGACCTTGCCGCCCTGCAGCTGTACCAGGGCCGGGATGAAACGGTGCATGCCGATAAAAAACGGCATCTGTTGGGCGAAAGAGGTTTTGATGATTTTCAACGGGCAGCAGGTGTCCTCGATGGCGTCATTGATCATGAGGCGGCGGTAGGCGTTGGCGAATTTGGAGGAGAGTTTTTTCACCAGGGTATCCTGCCGTTTCCTCCTGATCCCGTTGACCATGTCGTATTCGGGAAAGTGTTCGAAAAACCTAAGAAAATCGTCCGGGCGGGTCTGCAGGTCGGCATCGATATAGCCGATCAGCGAGGTCCGGCAATGATCGATACCGGCCTTGATTGCGGTGCTGAGACCGTAATTCCGGTCAAACGACAGAACGCTGCAGTAGTCTCTTCGTTCGCATTCCTCTGCCAAAAGGGTAAGGCTCTCGTCGGTCGAGCCGTCGTTGACGAAGATCGTCTTGAGCGGAATCGGGGACTTCCCGGCAAAGGCGTCCAGTTCAAGGAAAAAACGAGGCAAGCTCTCTTCTTCGTTGAATACCGGAACTACGATGGTCAGTTCATCCTTCATGCTGCGGCTGGTTGTGGATTTGGAGCACCGGAGATAAACCCGCCGGCGGTCAAGGCGAGGCGTGCAAAATAACGAGTACCTTCAAGAAACCAAAACGCATATCGTTACCAGACATCGCCGTGAAACTCAAGCGATTTCAATTCCCGCTGCCGGACAATGGCAAAGAGCGGCGAGGGAGGACGACGATCGGCGGGGCTTGTTTTTG
>MGTI01000257.1:7873-11200 GCA_001799365.1 Desulfobacterales bacterium GWB2_56_26
AGGATTTTCCAGCCATCCGTTTCCCGCACCATGGTAACGGATTTAATCACCGTATCCTGGTAGTTATCCGATTCGTAATGCTGCTTGAACGTTATCAGCACCTGGCTATTGGGCAGGGTCTCGATCACTGTGTCGCTGAGCCTGATCCTGATGGCTTTGGGGCGGGTCAGGCTCTTTTGCCTCTTTTCTTTCCAGGCGGAGAAGGTGGTGCCGTCGGGAGGCGCAAAACTTTTGCTGTAGGCAGCAAGATAACCGTCGATATCGGCGGCCTCCCAGGCATTTTTCCAGCTCTCCAGGGTGTGCAGGGCGGTGATTGCCGCAGGAGGCTGCCGCTCACCCATTACTGTCGTTTCTTTTTTGTGGCTCTTGCCGCCGGGGAGTTGTTCGGCCGCCGGTTCAACTTGCTTTGCGGTTCTCAACTTTTGTTCCTCAACACCCGCTTCTTCGGGCGGCGAGCCCCCCTTGGCAAGGAGCCGCCATGCAGTCGGATTGAATGGCAGGATTCTTTGGATGATGCGATAGTCCCGCCCGGTCCGGATGATCACCGGCGAGGAGTAGGGGCGCATTCCGGCCAGGGGTCCCGCCACCGTCTCCGGCAGTTCGCTCGACTGCATTATGCCGCATCCCGCTTCACCCTTGGTTGCATTCATGCTCTCGGGTGTGAACTCTTCGAACAGCTTGCCGCGGTCGATCTCCTGCCGGACGGTTTCAGCCTGCCCGGCCGAAGCGACTTTGATGAAACGGAAGATCATGTTACGGCTGGCGAGGTGGTCGAGGTCCTCCGCCGGTCCGGCCGGCAGGGTTGTCGGCGGTGCCTCGAGATTCTTGCCCCGGTAGCCGAGCAGTTTGGCCCTGTTCATACTGAGCCGGGCCATATTGTACTGTCTGGTGGCCCAATAGAGTTCGGCGAGGGAAGAGTAGCCCGAGGTGAAGCCGGGATCGAGTTTCAGCAGGGTACAAAGCTCTGTTTCGGCCTTATTATACTCTTTGCCGGCGAGATAAAACCTGGCTACATCGTATCTGAACCATTTGACCGACGGCGCCAGGGCAACTGCTTTTTCCGCCCGGGCAATGGCTTCCGGGATGAGACCCTGCCCGAAATAATGCTTCGCCAGCCGCATATGGAGAAAAGGGTACTTGGTTCCGGCCAGGTCGGCTGCCGTGCGGAGCGCCTCTCCGGCTTCGTGCGGGCGGTTTTCTTTCGTATATTCGCCCGCTTGTGCCAGATATTCCCGAAAGGTCGGGTCGTCCTCGGCCAAGGCCCAAGTCGGCTGAGCAAAAAGAAGCAAAAGGAGAAAAACGGCGGCAGAAAACATATGAGGAATGTATGGTTGTGGATCCTGTTCTCTAGGAGCCTGTCGGATTATGCCCTTTTCCCCCATCTCTTTGTTAAACTCGAAAAAATTATCCTCGGAATATTAAGTATATGCCTTCGGTAATTTTTTCGAGTTTGCCTTGATCTGAGAAAAAATTGCTATAATCCGACAGACTCCTAGGGAAAGCGAGTGCAGCAATCATACCGTCCAGATAAAATAATTGCAATATTGCTACGTTAATCTCATGTATCTTTCATTTTATCATCTCCTCGATAAACCGTTTACTGTTCGGCCCGATCCCTCTTTTCTCTGGCTCGGCCCGAACTATGCGGAAGCCCTGTCGGTACTGCGTCACGGGATCTTCGCAAACAAAGGGTTTGTTCTGTTGACGGGGGATGCGGGGTCCGGCAAGACGACCCTGGTCAACGCCCTGACCGGCAGTTTTGACAAAAACGTGGTGTGGGCGGTGGTCGGCAATCCGGGTCTGGACCGGCTGGATTTTTACAACGCCATCGCCAGAGGCTTTGCCATCGACCGGGAATTCTCCTCAAAGGTCCAGTTTCTTCTGCAATTCAGCGCCTTTTTGCATAGTGCCCGGGAAGTGGACAAAAAGGTGGTACTGCTGGTTGACGATTGTCACCAGCTGAGCCAGGACCTGCTGGAGGAACTGCGGCTTCTGGCGAATATCGAAATGGACGGCACCAGGCTTATCGATATCTGTTTCGTCGGCCGCCCTGAATTCCTCGACACCCTGACTCAGCCGAACAATCGGGCGGTGGGCCAACGGCTGACCCGAAAGGCCGAGCTGGTGCCACTCTCCCCGAGCGAAACCGAAGAATACATCCGGCACCGGCTCAAGGTCGCCGGGACCGAAGAGGAGTTATTCACCGCCAAGGCACTCCGGCTTATTTATCGTTCTGCTGAGGGGAATCCCCGCCTGATCAACATGATTTGCGACCAGGCCCTGAATGGTGGCGCCGCGGCGGAGAACCGCCTTATCGGCCGGAAGATTGTCGAGGAATGTCTGGCGCAGCTCAACCTGCCGCATGCTTCCCGGCAGGAAAAAGCTGCCCGCGCCGGGGACAAAAAACGCGTTCGCCACCTGCTGCACCGTTTTACCGACCGTCTCACGGTCGACCGTCGATGGCGGTGGGCGAAGTATGGTCTGGGGGTTATGTTGATCGGCGGTATCGGTGTCTCTTATTTCCTGCAGCCGGAAGACGGTCGGGATCCGGCAGCGGATGCAGGCAGGCCGGCAGTACGGCAGCCGGCTGCCAAGGAGAAGGTCCGGGATGTCTTGTCGCCTGTGGTCGGTAAACTGGAACCGATCGGCAAGGCTATAGACCTGAATATGGTGGCCGACCGGAAAGAGACCATGGTCAAGAAGGAAGATGGGGCAAAAAAGGCCATGGATGAACGAGCGGTATCGGCAGTGGCTAAGGAAGAGGCACCAACCGAGCCGGAGCAGGTGCCGGTGGAAACAGCGGATACGCCGGTTGGACTGATGCCGGAACCGGCAACGCCCGAAAAGCCGGGCGAGGAAAAGGCGGGTGAGGAAAAGTCGGCTGGAATTTCTGCCAAGCCCCCGGCTGAGCAGGCAAAGGCCGACCCGGTGAAGGAACCGGCCCGGCTTCCGCCCATGCAGCCAGGCAGGATCGTCCTGCCGCTGCGCCCCAATTCCCTGGAACTGACCGACGAAGCGGCGAAAGAGTACGGGGAGTTTGTCGCGGAACTCAAAAAATATCCCAAAGCAAAACTGCTGGTGAAGGGCTTCGTCTCGGCCAAAACCAATTCACCCGAGAATGTCAAGTTGTCCGATGAACGAGCCAGAGCCGTGCAAAAACTGCTGGTCAAGAGCGGCATCGATGCCTCCCGGATCACGGTGAAAGGGATGGGCAATCAGGAACCGATCGCGGGAAACGATACCAGCGAGGGCCGGACGAAGAATCGCCGGGTGGAAGTCGAGGTGGTGAGTGACGGGCGATGAAGCTCGCCGCGTTTATTTTCCGGT
>MGTI01000257.1:11351-37886 GCA_001799365.1 Desulfobacterales bacterium GWB2_56_26
CAAGATGTTCATGTTTTTTGTGGACAGGCCCTAAGACCTGCCAGGGTGTTTTCCATTTGCCGGTAGTTGCGGTCGAGATCGTGGTTTGTCCGGATATGCTCGCCTGCGGCGGCACCGAGCCTGCCGCGCAGGCTCCGGTCCTCAACCAGACGGCGGATGGCCTGGGTAAAACGGGCAGGGTCTGCGGCTGGGGTGAGCAGGCCGGTCTGTCCGTCGATCACCGCCTCGCCGCCGCCCCAGTCGCCGCAGGCCACCACCGGCAGATTGCAGGACTGGGCCTCCAGATAGACCATGCCCAGTGACTCCTCAAATCCTGGGAAGGCAAAGACATCGGCGGCGCTGTAGTAGCCGGCCATCTCGTCCCGGGCAATTTGCCCGACAAAATGGACCGAGCCGGGCGGCAACAGCGTGTCGGCCTTTTTCTCCAGCAGCGCCCGGCAGCTGCCGTCGCCGGCCACGATCAGGCGTAAGGGGAGACCGGCCCGCAGCAGCTCGGCACAGGATTCCATGACTCTTACGATCCCTTCGGTTTTCACCCCCGGCCGCATCATTGCCGCGGTCATGACTACTGATTCCTCCCCGATCTGCCAGAGCCGGCGCAGCTCCTGCCGCCGCCCGTCGTCAAAGGTAAAGGCCTGCGGATGGAGGCCGGGGGCGATGTAGTTGAGGCGGTCTTCCGGCAGCAGGCGCTGGAGATTGGCAAGGTCTTTTTTCTTGTTGGTAAAAACGTGGGCGGCCGAGAGCAAGGCTTTTCTATTGAGCAGAAAGCCGGGCAGTGTGAGGAGTCGTCGGCGCCGCTTGGTTGAATAAATTCCCTGAAACACTACATAGGGCAGGCCGAGCTTTTTGCTGCACCAGGGGCCGAGAAGATCCGGGGCTTTGTAGTAGCAATGGTAGCTGAGCCAGAGATCGTAAGATCTGGTCCCGCCGTCCCGGAGAACTTTCCTTCTCTCGGTTATAAGGTGCAGCAGAGTACGGGGGCGAAGAAAAATCCACCGGCACCGCAGTTTGCTGACCAGCTCGATCTCGTGCCGCTCGTGCAGAAAATTGTACAATTCGGTGCCGATGACCAGATCGCCGGATGGATGGCGATGGCCCATCGGTTTGAACGGCATGTAGTAGGCAATGTTCATAGCGCTGCTTATAACTCATTGTGATTGCGTTGCCGCGGGAAACCAAATAATGTCCTTTTTCACATGTATTGTATCTTATCCTGACGCAGAGAGGAACGATATGGAGCAAATTCCCCGACTCGACATCCTGATCTATGCCCACGACGGCAGAGGGCTCGGCCACGTCAGCCGCAGCATCGGCATCGGCCTCGCCCTGCGGCGGCTCTTTCCGGAGCTGAAGGTTCTGTTTATCTCGGGTTGCCGCCTCAGCCAGGAGTTGATCGGGGCGGCTCCGCTCGACTGGCTGAAGCTGCCGTCCTACGCCACGCGGGTTACCGACGGCAAATCCCGGGGAGTTGCCGGCAGGTCTTTGTATTCGGATGCAGAGCTCGGGGCGCTCAGGGCAAAAGAGCTGCAGCACCTCGTCCGGTTGTATCGGCCGAGGCTGGTGCTGGTCGACCACACGCCTCAGGGCAAGCATAAGGAGCTGGTCCCGGCGCTCGCCGAGAGCAGAGCCTTCGGCACCAGGTGGGTTTTAGGGGTCAGGGGGGTGGTGGGAGAAGTGCCTCAGGCGCAGTCGGATCTTGGCGTGAAACTCTTTGCCAGCCACTATCATGCCCTCCTTTGGTACGGCGACAGCGCGGTGCTCGGTTCCTCGCATCTCGAACTGCTCCGTCGCCACTACGGCATCGCTCCGGTCGAGTGCGGCTATGTGGTGCGGTTGGCCGAATTGGCCGAGTGGAATAACCATTCGGTTGCTCCAGCCGAAAACCCGGCGGGAACTATTGCCATTCCCTGGCTGGGTGAGGAAAGCCTGCGGTTTCTGCGCTGTCTTGCGGCAGCCTTGCAAAAGATCCCGGAATCGCACGGAGCCTGGCGGATTTTTGTCGACTCCGGGGCGGACGCAGATGGCCAGCGGACGATCAACGAACTCTTTCGGGGGGTACGCAATTGCCGGATCGAACCGCCCGGCGGCAATTATGTACCCAGCCTGCTCCACTCGAAAACCGCGCTCGTTTACGGCGGCTACAACAGCATCATGGACATCCTCCAGGTCCGGCTCCCCGCCCTGGTGGTCTACCGGGAAATGGCCGATGAGGAGCAACTCATTCATCTGCAGCGCATCGTCGAAGTCACGGGAGACCAGGTGACCATGGTCCCCGAAGCCCGGGTGACCGCTGATGAGCTCATGCGGGTGATGCTAAACAATCTGCACAAGGGCAAGGCGGCTCCGTATGCCATCGACACGGACGGCGCAGCCTGCACGGCGAAATATCTCTACCGCCTGCTATCCTGACTGGTGTCCTCTCAAGCCTCGTCTGTCGCATCTTGCTCGGAGTCTCCGCTACGCTCCGCTTACCTGCCCTTTTGGCTCCCTGACTTCGTTACTTCTTCGGTTACATAGCGCTGCTATGCGCCCTCAGTCGTGCCTCGCAGGAAACCAAAATTGCGGCGCAATCTCGCGACATCTGAGGCTTGACATGACACTGGTGTCGGCAGAGATCTCGTACCTTCTACTATCTGGCCAATCCGGATCGAATGATCAGTTGTTCCGGAACGCGGCATCGCTGACCTGACCGAGGAAAATCTTGGTGCAGATCAGGACGTTTCTCGGGGTGTCGCCCGCCTGAATGCGCAGCAGACCTTCGCGGATGATAATTTTTTTCAACAGTTCCCGACCGTTGGAGTGGTTGTAATAAATGTCGGAGTCGAGGACGTCCTGGATGTTGGCGGGTTCCACCTTGTCGATGATCAGCTGGACCCCGAGGTTGAAGAAGGGATCTTTGATCTGTGGGAGTTCGTTTTCCAGGGCTAAAACACCCTGCTTGGTAACCAGTTCGGAGAGTCTTTTCAGGTGCAGCACCAGCGAGACGAGAGAGGTCTGGTCTTCGAGGCTGCAGGATGCCTTTGCGGCAAGGGCAAGATCGCGTATCATAATGTGTCGTTTTCTGTTGGGTTTATTGCATCGGCGGCCGAAATGTCCGCGGGTTCGTTTTTTCTTGGCGAGATCATAGCTCAGGAAGGGGTTCGGCGTCAACGTGAGAGGACAAAATCCCTGAAAAGAACCCATCCCTGCCCGGAGCCGTAGTGTCAAAAGATATGGCCAAGGTAATGCTCGGAACGGTCTAAGGAGCCGTAACGAAATGAGGTGAAAAATGGCCTGGTTATTTCGTAACGGATCCTAAAAGGATTCACCGCTCTTCAGTGTTGGCAGTTTCGCTCTCCAGGGTGACATCCGTCGGTACCCCACTCTGGCGAACGATCGCGTGGACGAATTTCATGGTATCGAGCAGATGGGCAAGACCCAGCCGGCCGAGGAGATCCAGGCCATGAACGGCGAGATTGTCCACCTGCGAATAGATATCGCGGTGCACCTCGACCAGAATCCTGCCCGAGACGAACGCGACCTTGACCGGCTGATAGACCAGCTGGACCCTCGTACCGCTGGAGACGGTGGGAAAGAATTCGGCAATATCTTCCGGATACATCCGGATACAACCGCGGGTCACCAGCCTGCCCACCGACCAGGGAATATCGGTGCCGTGAATCCCGTACAGGGTGTTCTCAAGGCCGATCCAGTAGTCCCCTAAGGGGTTGTCCTCCCCCGGCGGGAAGGTCGTCCGTTGATATTTGGCCTGCAGTGACGGCGGGATATACCAGGTTGGATGCCTGCGTTTCACGCCGATCCGAAAGGTGCCGGTCGGAGTGGGATAGTCGGTATCGCCGATGCCGACGGGATAGGTCCGGACCGAAATCTTGCCTTTTTCCCGCAGGTAGGCGAACAGCCGCATCTCCGGGATGTTGATGACAAGACCCTCGTAAGGTCCCTTAGGCAGCAGCCATTCGCCCGGAATATCAATAATATCGCCGACCGGCGGCAGCCACGGATCGTACTGGGGATAGAGCGCCATGATTTCGTTGAAGCCGAGATCGTAGCGGCGGGCGATGTCGAGCAGCGTGTCTTGCCTGCCTATCGTATGCTGCCGGTTCTCGCCGATGTGCGCGCCGACCTCCCCGGGCTTGCGCAGCAAAGGCCAGGGTCTGGCCGGCGGCGGGGCAGGATCCTCATCGCTCACCAGGGTGAGAATCTCCGTCCCGTCGGCAGACTTTCTCCAGGTAACCCTGACGGTTTCGCCCACCACGAAATCATGCAGGCCAACCGGCTGTCCCCCTCGTTGCAGGATACTGTTCGCCACGATTTTCCCGACCAGGAAACCGCCCAGGTCGTCATCCCGCAAATCGACGGCGATCATGGGAGAAAAGGGCGATGACACCGCCAGCCTGCCGGTCCGCCGGTGCACTTCGTCGGCTGCACTTCCGCTTCCGGGCAGGGCAGAGAGAATCAATAAAAGGAGAACTACCCGGCGGGCGGCTGGCCGGATGAAGTGGATGCCCCGCATGCCATCGCCTGACGGGAAGGTGATTACTTCTTCATTTTCTTGGTGAAAATCTTTTCGACTTTCTCCGTAATTTTCGTTGCCCGGTCCGCCGCCTGCTCGGCCCGGTCGGCGGCCTGTTCCGCCCTGGCTGCGGCCGCTTCCGATCTGACCGCCGCCTGTTCCGCCCGCTGGACCGATTTTTCCATTTGCTGATTCATCATCATCGATTTATCTTCGGTCTTGGCCTTGGTCCCGCAGCCGCTCAACAGACCGAAGGCGGTGATCATTACAGCGATTACTGCAGTTTGCATTTTGTTTCGGTGATTCATTTAATATCCTCCATTGTCATTTTTATGAGCTCGGCCTCCTTGGGAAATTACGACCAGCTCCGACGAACTATAGCTGAAGAAGCGCGAGGGGGAAGGATCACAGGACGGTAAAATACTACATGTGTATGATATACCAAAGACCCTGGTTTGAGAAGAGGAAAGACGGTGGCGAGTGATATGAGTCGGGTCGAAATGAGTCTTCGCCGACCGTGATGCTAATGATAATTATTCTTGACAAGAGCGCGGGTTTTTGGCAAGCTGTTGTCATCTTGATTTCTGCACCCGAATGTCCATAGGCCGAATACCGGACTATTGCGGTGCCGGGAATCCTTGGAAAGAATCGAAAAAAGCGAGAATGCTATGGTGACGTCGCTGCCCTTGAAGGCATACAGGTTGTACCGGGACGGCTTCCGCCGGATGACGGTGGGGAGGACCCTGTGGAAAATAATCCTGATCAAACTGGTTATTCTTTTTGCGGTCCTGAAGCTGTTTTTTTTTCCGAACTTTCTGCAGAAGAATTTTTCGACCGATGTCCAGAGGTCCGACCACGTGCTGCAGCAGCTGACGGGGTCGGGAGAACATAATTACGAAGGGAGGATGAGGTAATGAACGAAATAGATCTTGGCACGGTGAATTGGGCGAGGGCGCAATTTACTTTAACCGCCATGTATCACTGGCTGTTTGTCCCGATTACCCTGGGACTGTCGTTTCTGTGCGCTTTTTTCGAATCGATTTACGTGCGGACCGGCAAGGAAGAATGGAAGAGACTGACCCGGTTCTGGATGACGCTGTTCGGCATCAACTTCTCCATCGGCATCGCCACCGGCATCATTCTCGAGTTTCAATTCGGCACCAACTGGTCCAACTACTCCTGGATGGTCGGCGACATTTTCGGCGCGCCCTTAGCCATCGAGGGCATTTTTGCCTTCTTTATCGAGGCGACCTTCTTCGCCGTGATGTTTTTTGGCTGGGAGCGGACCTCGAAAGGCTTCCACCTCTTTTCCACCTGGATGGTGGCGATCGGCTCCAATCTCTCCGCCCTGTGGATTCTCGTGGCCAACGCCTGGATGCAGAATCCGGTGGGAATGGCCTTCAATCCGGACACGGCACGATACGAGATGCAGAATATCCTGGAGGTGATCTTCTCGCCGACGGCGATGAGCAAGTTCACCCATGCGACCAGTTCCAGTTTCGTGGTCGGCGCTCTCTTTGTGATCTCCATCTCCTCTTTTTACCTGCTCCGCAAAAAGCATGTCGAAATGGCCAAGAAATCGATTATCGTCGCTTCGGTCTTCGGCCTGCTCGCCGGTCTCTTCACCGCCTTTACCGGTGATGAATCGGCCTATGACAATGCCTCCAGCCAGCCGATGAAACTGGCGGCCTACGAGGGTCTTTACGAGGGATCGAGAGGCACCAGTATCGTCGCCTTCGGTATCTTGAACAGGGGCTGGAAGGTGGACGACGGCAAGAGTCCCTTTGCCTTCGAAGTTTCCATTCCTTATGGTCTGTCGCTCTTTGCCAAGCGGGAGCTGAACGGCTTCGTTCCGGGAATGAAGGACCTGATCTACGGCAATCAGGCGGAGGGCATCATGCCGGTTGCTGAAAAGATGCAAAAAGGCAAGGCCGCCATCGCCGATCTGGCGGCCTATAAAGCGGCGGGCAAGGCCGGCGACGAGGCCGGCCGGACTGCGGCGCTTACACGGTTCAAGACGAACCAGGAGTACCTGGGTTTTGGCTATCTCAGTCGGCCGGAAGAAGTGGTGCCGCCGGTGGCAACCACCTATTATTCCTTTCACTTCATGGTCTATGTCGGTACCGCGGTCATCTTTTTGTTTGTTTTCTTCCTTATGTCGGCAGCAAAAGACAGGCTCACGGAGAATCGCTGGCTGCTGCGCGCAGGCGTTATCTCCTTCTTCCTGGTCTATCTGGCTTCGGAACTCGGCTGGGTGGTAGCCGAGGTCGGCCGCCAGCCGTGGGCGATTCAGGATATGCTGCCGGTCAAGATGGCCAGTACCAACATTGTCGCCGGCAATGTACAGACGACCTTCGTCATGTTCTTCGTGCTGTTCGCCATCCTGTTGCTGGCGGAAATCAAGATTATGCTCAAACAGATTAACATCGGACCGGAGGGTGCGTGATATGATCGGCAAACTGGATATTGTAACGCTGCAGCAGATCTGGTGGATCCTCTGCTCGGTAGTGGGTTCGCTGTTTCTCTTCCTGACCTTTGTCCAGGGGGGCCAGACTCTGCTCTGGCAGGTGGCAAAGGACGACCGGGAAAAAGCTCTCATCATCAATTCCCTTGGGCGCAAGTGGGAGTTGACTTTCACGACGCTGGTCCTCTTTGGCGGGGCGCTCTTTGCCGCCTTTCCCAAATTCTACGCTACCAGTTTCGGCGGCGCGTACTGGGTATGGATGCTGATTCTCTTCACCTTCATCGTCCAGGCGGTGAGCTACGAATTCCGTAAAAAACCGAACAACCTGCTCGGCGAGAAAACCTATGAACTGTTTCTCCTGATCAACGGCTCGGTCGGCATTCTTCTGATCGGCGCGGCGGTCGGCACCTTCTTCACCGGCTCGAATTTTACCTTGAACGAGTACAATCAGGTGACCTGGACCAACTCCCTGCGGGGAGTCGAGGCGGCATTTTCCCTGTTCAACCTTTCTTTGGGACTCTTTCTGGTCCTGAATGCCCGGGTGCTGGGGGCCATGTATCTGGTGAACAATATCAGCTTCAAAGGCGCCAAGGAACTGGAGGTACGGATCAGGAAGTCCTGTTTGACCAGCTTTCTCCTGTCCCTGCCTTTTCTGCTCTACGTCATCGTGATGCTGGTCATGATGGATGGTTTTGCTACCGATCAGAACGGCGCGGTCGCCATAGTCGCCCATAAGTATCTGAACAATCTGCTGGCCATGCCCCTTGTCGATGTCTTGTTGCTGGCGGGTCTCTTCCTGGTCATCCTCGGAGTGACCCGGACAGGTCTTTCCAACGCCACCACCGGCATCTGGTTCGGCGGCCTGGGGACCGTGCTGGTAGGTCTTGCCATATTCTGCCTGGCCGGTTTCAACAACACGCCCTTTTATCCGTCGAAGGTCGATCTGCAGTCGAGTCTTACCATCTACAACGCCTCGTCGAGCCATTACACGCTGACCGCCATGACCTATGTGGCGCTGTTCATTCCCGGCGTTCTTGCCTACGTTGCGTACGTGTGGCGACAGATGGACAGCAGGAAAATCGACGCGCAGGACCTGGCCGACAAGAAGGCGTATTAATTCATATCAGGTATCAGCTTTCTGCGCTCACCGCTCAGCTGTTTCCTGGTGAAAGCTGACTGCTGAAAGCTTACCATTTCAGAAAGGAGAAATATATGACCGCAGTATTGCTCATAGGCTGGATCGTCCTCATTGCCGTATCCTATAAGGCGGCAGTGGCTATGCTGATAAAAACCGACAATCTGTAACTTCGGCAACAGCTTTTCTCATCAGTTCTTCCTCTTGCCTCCGGGCGAGGCGGACACCTCCTCACGCCCTCTTCACCGCAGCGCAGCCCGCTTCCTGGCTGGGCTGCGGTGTCTTCGCGACCAGTGCTTGTCATTTTGTCGTTTTTCCGTACAATAGACAACTGTAATCCGTCATTGCCGTAGCGACTCCACCGGCAACGGCGCCATCATTTTTTACATTGCATTGAAAGGAGAATCCAATGGTCCGAATCGCCATGATTTGTGTTGGCATCGTGGTCTTTTTGTCCGGGTGTGCCGTACAGGAATTCGGCAGCAACCTGAAATACAACATCCAGGGCGAGTATTATCTGCAGGAAAAGAAATATTCCGGAGGGCGGCAGGCTTTCCAGGAGGCGCTGCAGAAGGATCCCGCCAATGCCCAGGCGCTTTATTATTACGGGCGCTTTCTGCTGGCCGAGGGCGAAGCGAAGACAGCCCTGCCCTATCTTGAAAAAGCCGTCACCTACAATCCGGGCGACAGCAACTATCACTTCTGGCTGGGTACGGCCTACGGCGAAAACAATCTGTCGAAAAAGGAACGGGCGAGTTACCAGGCAGCCCTGCGGCTGGACCCGCAGCATGGGCTGGCCTTGACCGCTCTCGGCAACAACCTGCTGCAGGCCGGCGAACTCGATAAGAGTTACAACCTCTACCAAAGGGCCCTGAAGATTTGGCCGGATAATCCCCAGGCCCTGTACAATCGCGCAGTCATCCTGCGGAAGTTGAACAGGGAACCGGAAGAAAAGCTGGCCTGGCGGCTGTATCTCGATTCCTATCCGGCAGGCAGGTTTGCCAGTATAGCCACCGATCGCCTGAACAGCCTCGGCGATTCGTCCTATCGTAATTATCAACTGGGGGCAAGAACGGTGACGCTCTCGGAAATTCATTTTGTGCCGCTCTCCGCCGAATTGTCTGCCGTCTCCCATCCGTCCCTTGACCTCCTCGGCGCTGCGGTTGCCAACATGAAAAAAGGCAAACTGCACGTTATCGTCTATCAGCAGAACAACAGCCGGCTCGCGAAAAAGAAGGCCATCGCCATCCGCCGCCATCTGGAGAAGCGGTTCCCTCAGTTGCGAGACCAGAAACGGATCAGGATCAGTTGGTTTGAGGTTCCGGAAGAGCGAACGGTGCTGGGGAAAAAGCTGGTTCTGAACGAGTCCGTCCAGTTCTTTCTTGCCGATCCGGGCAAGGGGAAGATTGCCGGCACGGGGGAGTTGAAGATCGTCGAGCCGGCGGGGAAGGTGAAGATTGCCGACGCGGGCAAGGGGAAGACGGGAAAAAAACCGGTCCCGCAAAAAAAGAGCGTAAAAAAGTGACCCTTTCCGCCGGCAGACGTATATCAGAATACAAAGCGTGTGTCTTACATTCCAGGCGTCTCTTCCCAAATACAACACGGGCATGACGTCAACGTCCCGTAATTCGGGAAGAATCCAAGAGAGAAAATACCCTGCGCAAATGAACCTTTCAGATGAAGATATTGTCGAGGGGGTCTTAACCGGGGGAAAGGAACTGTTTGCGGTGCTGGTGGAGCGTTACCAGCGCCCGGTGTATAACCTGATGCTCAGGTATGCCTGCAATGCGGAAGAAGCGGCGGATCTCACCCAGGAAGTGTTCATCCGGTCCTTTGATCGCTTGAAATCCTTCCGGGCCGGTTACAGCTTCTTTTCCTGGTTGTATGGCCTGGCGGTCAATCATGCCAACGACTGGAGCCGCGGTCGGACGAGACGGCGGGTGGGGCTGGATGCCTATGGCGAACACGTCAGGCAGGAATTCTCGGCGGATCGGCAGTCCACCATGGAACTGCGGGAGACGGGCCGGATTATCGATCAGGCCCTCGCCCGACTGTCGGACGACACCCGGGAATTGCTGATCTTCCGCTACCGCCATGAACGATCGATCCGGGAAGCGGCGATGGTGTTTAATCTTTCGGAAAGTGCCGTGAAAATGAGGATCAAGCGTGGCCTCGATGATCTGCAGGAAGAATTGCAGGGGATGGGATTTTATGAAAGCCAAGCAATTTGACAGAGAGGAACTGGAACAGCTTCTGGCCCGGACCGAGGAACGGGAGGCGCCGCCGTGGCTGCTGCCGAGGATTATGGCCGAGATCGAGGAGCGGCAGCCGTCGCTGGTCGAACGGCTGCGGCGCTGGTGGTTTCGGCCGCAGGCCATCAGCTTTTCCCCGGCCCGGCTGCTCCTGACTGTGGCGGTTTCCCTCTGCGTGTTCTGGCTGGGGACCATCGTCGGGCAGATGCGTCAGCCGGGCGCAGGACAAGGGCCGGTTCTGGCCGATAACGGCGAAGCCAATTTCCTGATCGGCAGAGG
This sequence comes from Desulfobacterales bacterium GWB2_56_26, assembly GCA_001799365.1. Classification (GTDB taxonomy): domain Bacteria; phylum Desulfobacterota; class Desulfobulbia; order Desulfobulbales; family Desulfocapsaceae; genus Desulforhopalus_A. Next base: position 21,995 of record MGTI01000257.1, read on the forward strand.
ATTGCTGGCGGCCGGCCGGGTGGACCAGGCCCTGCCCTTCCTGCGACAGGCGGTGCAGCAGGAGCCGGCGACCCCCGAGTTCGCTCACTGGCAGGGCGTCGCCTACGGGGCGTTGGGAGAAATCGAGCAGGAAAGGGCGAGCTACATTTCTACCGTGCAGGAGGAGCCGAACTATCTGCCTTCTCTGCTCAATCTCGGTCACAACTATCTGGAATCAGGTCAGTATCAACAGGCCCTGGCCCAGTACGACAAGGTACTCCAGGCTGATCCCGAACAGCCGAGCGCCTTGTACAACCGAGCCCTTGCCTATCAGATGCTGGACGATTCCGGCCGGGCGGAACAGGCCTTCCTCAGCTTTCTTGACCGGCACCGGACGGGGAAGTGGGCCTTTCGAGCACTCGGACATCTGCATCGGCTGGGCAATTTCACTTTTCGCAGCTACCGGCTCGGCACCGTTCAGCTGGTCTTGAATGTGAATGCACTGCTGGCACCCGATTCGGTCGGACGGCGGCAGGAGCTGCAGTATCTGGCAGAAGCCCTGTCCCGAACGCCGGGCAGCGAACTGCATCTGGTCGCCTACCATCAGGGTGACCGGCAGGCGGCAAAGGCGGCGGTCAATGGACTGCAGGAGCAGCTGACACGTATTCTGGGTAAGGAGCACGCCGTCCCTGTCAGGGGCAGCTGGTTCGATGTGTCGGAAACCTTCAGCGATGCCAACGGTGTGGACCGGCAATCGGCAACTGGCCTGCTCATCTTCACCAGATCGAAGCAACAGAGTAACCGGAGACATTCCATATGAAAAAAGTACAGGGAGGAATAACAATGCGGCTTAAGTCGGTTCTTTTCATTTTCTGCTTAATCGCGCTTCTGGCCATCTTTCCGATGGGCAGGTCCATAGCTGCTACGACAGACGGCACCGAGACGGGAACATCGACCGAGGGCGATACCGGCGACACGGGCGACACGGGCGACACGGGCGACACGGGCGACACGGGCGATACGGGCGATACCGGGGATACAGGTGACACCGGAGATACCGGAGATACGGGTGATACGGGTGATACCGGCGATACCGGTGACACAGGTGAAACCGGCGATACCGGGACCGACACGGGAGAAAGCTACTTTTCAAATCCCGCCCAGGCGGCTCATGCTGCGAACCTGGCAGAGAAAGCTGTTGGCGAAACACAGGCAGTACAGGATGCGCTGGCCGATGTGGATGCGGCCAAGGATGCTTTAGCCGGTGCCAAGACCGATGCAGAAAAGGCGCTGGCGGAGGCGGATCTTGCCGCGGCAGAAGCCGCCTACCAGGATGCGCTCTCATCGGCGACCGGCGTCACCACCAGTGAAATCGCCGGCATGCGGTCGGCAGGCATGGGCTGGGGCGAGATCGCTCACGAACTCGGGGTGCCCCCTGGGGCGCTTGGCCTGGGTCACAGCAAAAAAGACAAGAAAGGCATCACCAGCGAGGAGATGACGACCCAGACCGTAACCACCGCAGAGCTGGCAGAAGCGACGGCCCGGGACACCAAAACGGGGAACGCCAAGGGACATGGCATAGGCCTGCACGCGAGTGTGGACCTGGATGGGACATCCGTAGCCGGAACCTCGAAAAGCAAAGATAAAGGCAAGAGTGCAGATGTCGCCGGGGCAACCGGTTTAAGCGGCGGTAAAGGAAACTCTTCCGGCGGCAGCCAAGGCGGTGGTTCCGGCAGCTCAAGCGGTGGCGGCAAAGGCGGCAGTAAGGGCGACAGCAGCGGCATCGGCAACAGTAGCAGTGGCAGCAGCAGTGGCAGTAACAGCGGCAGCAGCAGTGGCAGCAACAGCAGCAGTGGCAGCAACAGCGGCGGCGGTGGCAGCAACAGCGGCAACAGTGGCGGCAACAGTGGCGGCAACAGTGGTGGCAACAGTGGCGGCAACAGTGGCGGTAACAGTGGTGGCCAGGGCGGCGGCAACAGCGGCGGCGGTGGTCAAGGTGGCGGCCAGGGCGGAGGTAACGCTGGTGGCAACGGCGGTGGGGGAGGCCCGAAATAGCAGATGAAATCAGCCGGTTCCTGTGCCTTACAGGAACCGGCCGACCGCTGCCCAGATCAACTGCAGTGACAATAAAGCATAGATGCCGGCGACGACATCATCCATCATGATCCCCACCCCGCCGTGAATCCGTCGATCGAACCAACAAACCGGAAAAGGCTTGGCGATATCGAATATCCGGAAAAAAATGAAGCCGATAAGCCAGGCCAGAGGATGGTCGGGCGCGGCGGTGAGGGTGATGAACATGCCTAAGAACTCGTCGATGACGATACAGCCGGCATCCGGGCAGTCGACAATCTTCTCGGCCGAGCCGGCAACAAAAAAACCCAGGACAAACACCGCACCGAGCAGGAGCAGATAGCTCGGCAGCGGCAGATTCTTCATGAACAGCCAGGGCAAGAAGGCGGCGACCGATCCCCAAGTCCCCGGCGCCCTGGCCATTTTGCCGACATAGAAGCCGGTGGCAAGCGCGATAATAATCCGGCTCATGAGTTGTTCCCGCGGCACCGCACTTCATGGTAAACTTCCGGAAGCGTTACCTGGTGGCGGAGGGCGATTTCCCGGCAGGCCTCATATTCCGGGTAGATCACCGTCCCGGCCGGGGTCTGCACCTTTTTCGCGGCTATTTCTCCCCATCTCGTGGTGACCGTTATCTTTTCCCGGGGCAGGGTCCGTCGACTCTCCCGCCGGAAGCGCAGACCGATGGCGGTCGTTTCGGTGAGGATGGTCTCCTTCAACGGGTGGGCGAAAGCGGACGGACAGATCACCTGCAGGGAAAAACCCGGCCGGCCCTTTTTCATCAGAACGGAAGCAAGCGTCACATCGAGCGCCCCTCGCGCAAAGAGGAGATCGCAGAGATGGGGGAAGGCTTCCGGACTCCAGTCGTCGATATTGGTCTCGATGACCTCCACGACCTGACTTTCGCCGGCCTCGCAGTCTTCGCCGATGATCAGCCGCAAAAGATTCGGCTGATGGTTGGCAAGCGTCCGGCTGCCCGCACCGTAGCCGGTGGCCCGGACGGTCATCGGCGGCATGGTGCCGAAGCCGTCGGCAAGAGTCGCGATCAGCGCCGCGCCGGTGGGTGTGACGAGTTCTTCCCGCAGATCGACGCCATAGGTTGGTATCCCTTGCAGCAGTTCGCAGACGGCCGGCGCCGGCAGCGGCAGGAGGCCGTGGGCACATTGCACGAAGCCGTGGCTGAGCGGCAAGGGTGATGCGATCAGCCGGTCGATGCCCAGGTGCTGCAGGCCAATCACTGCACCGACCACGTCAACAATGGTATCCAGCGCCCCCACCTCATGAAAATGCACCTGGTCTTCGGCGATGCCATGGACTTTCGCTTCTGCTCTGGCGAGCGTTCGGAAGACGGCTGATGCCCGTGCGACAACCTGTTCATCGAGGGAACTGCTTTCGAGCAGGTGCAGAATAGCCGGCAGGGTCCGGAGATCCTGACGCCGGTCGCTGTTTATTTCCACCTTTATGCAACCGATGCCCTGGAGCGTCCTCGCCTCGACCGTGAAAACCAGGCCGGGAAGGTGCAGCTTGCCAAGTTCGTCGGTGAGGACTCGGGCGTCCAGTCCGGCATGGAGCAGGGCGCCGAGCAGCATATCGCCGCTGATCCCGGAAAAGCAATCGGCAAAGGCAATGCGCCTGTCTGGGAGAGGTGTCGTCATGTGTTCGTATTCAAAAAGATTATCGGCCGAGGTAGGTTCCGGCTGCGAGCGGATGCCCGCAGAGGAAGGCCTCGACGGGCATGCGCTTGCCGCCTTCCGGCTGGATCTCCCGGATCAGCAGCGCATTTTTGCCGCAGGCGACGAGGATGCCCTGCCGGTCGGCCCGGAGCATTGTGCCAGGCGGGGCGTTTACGTCCATCTCCACCACCTGAGGGCGGAACAACCGCAGGCGGGTGGTGTCGAGAAAGCAGTAGGCGGACGGCCAGGGATCCATCCCCCTGATAAGGCAGTCGACCTCCTTCGCGTCTCTGGTCCAGTCGACGAGACCGTCGTCCTTTTTCAGCATCGGCGCGGCCGTCGCCTGGTAGTGATCCTGGGGAACGGGAATGAGACTGCCTTCCTTTATGCCCTTGATCCCCTTCAACACTGTTTCCCCGCCGAGGACAGCGAGTTTTTCAAAGAGGCTGCCGGCGGTCTCTTCCGGTTTCATGGGGATTTTCGCCTTGAGCAGCACGTCGCCGGTGTCCATGCCGGCGTCCATCTGCAGGATGCTGATGCCGGTCTCGGGCTCCCCGTTGATCACCGACCACTGGATCGGTGCGGCGCCCCGGTATTTCGGCAGGAGCGAACCGTGGACGTTGATTGCGCCCAGCGGGGCTAAATCGAGGAGCGGCTGGGGCAGGATACGGCCGTAGGCGGCAACCACCATCAGGTCCGGGCGGTAGCTGAGCAGGCCGTTGCGGAATTCCTCGGTTTTGATCTTGACCGGTTGCAGTACCGGAATGTCCATTGATTCGGCCAGCACCTTGACCGGCGGCGGCATGACTTTCTTGCCCCGTCCTTTGGCCTTGTCCGGCTGGGTGACCACCGCGACGACCTGGTCCGGGCCGGCCAGCAGCGACTTCAGGATTGTTGCGGCAAAATCGGGCGTTCCCATGAAGATGAGGCGAAGCGGTGCGGTCGTCATAGAAGACTCCTATTTTTCAGCCAGCCATTTTTTGACTTTCTTCTTGTACAGCGTCCTTTTCAAGGGGCTGAGATGATCGAGGAAGAGGATGCCGTTCAGGTGATCTATTTCATGCTGGAGAACCACGGCAAAACGATTTTCGGTGGTCAGTTCCTGCGGCTGTCCCTGCAGGTCCTGGAAGGAAACGGTGATCTTCTTGAAACGTTCGACGGTTGCGGTGAGTTCGGGGATGCTCAGGCAGCCCTCCTCGTCGAGCTGGGTACCCTCGTGGGCGATAATCTCCGGATTGACGAGGGGCATGACCTGTCGTTCGCCTTCTTGCCGGTCACCTTCATTTCTGGCAGTGATATCGACCACGATCAGCTTGATCGATTGACCGATCTGCGGGGCGGCAAGGCCGACGCCCGGGGCATCGTACATGGTTTCCGCCATATCTTCCACCAGCCTCGCGAGATTCTCGTCGAAGGCGGTTATTTTTTCCGTTGTTTTGCGTAAAACCGGATCAGGGTATTGGAATATTTTCTGAATACTCATTGTAAATGTAATTATCGATAAAAACGAAAAAATGACGTGCCTGGCATGAGGCAACACTTTGGACAATGTACCATAGCGGCGGTTTTTTGGCTACGGTTAGAAGAGTAAGCATATTTCGCGGAAAAGTAATGATTCTCCGGCAATAATCGTGAGGAAGGCTCTATTCGGGGCGGTGCTGCCTGAAGTGCGGGTGAGGAGTGGCGGGAGGCGGTTCTCCGTGTGATGAAGATAGTGTAAAAAAAGACTTGTGCAGGTCGATGTTTCCACATATTTTCAACCGACACCGCGTAACCGTTCACCAGCACCCCATTTTCGTCCGATCAGGCCCCCTCACATAGCCAACTATAGCTCGGAGGCCTGCTTGAACGAACCTGGAGCACTGGATAAACGGTTACAGATCCGGGTTATGCAGTCTTTTGATGTGTACCGGTGAACGATCACGACACCGCAAGGAAACCAGGAATCTTTGAATTTTCAATCCCTTTACGCCATGGATCCAGCTATGAATGTTCTCTTTCCCATCGTCGGCTATCTGTTCGGAGCCGTCCCCTTCGGCCTGGTTGTCGGCAGGATGGCCGGCATCGATATTCGCAACGAGGGGAGCCGCAACATCGGCGCCACCAATGTCGGCAGGGTGCTCGGCAAGAAGCTCGGCTTCGTCACCCTGGTCTGCGACTGCTTAAAGGGGCTCTTGCCCATGGCCCTGGCGGCGTATCTTCTGCCCGAGAGCCAGGATCGGGACCTGACGGTCGCTCTCACCGGTCTTTGCGCCGTCATCGGTCACATGTTTCCCGTTTACCTGAAATTTCGCGGCGGCAAGGGCGTGGCCACGAGTCTTGGGGTCTTTCTCTTTCTTTCGCCGCTGGCCATTGCCATCAGCCTGACCGTCTTTGTGGCCTCCGTCGCAATCTCCGGCTTTGTTTCCGTCGGTTCGCTGTTGACCTCAGCCCTCATGCCGCTGTGGCTCTATCTGCTGGGGGCGTCCAAGACCAGCATCGTGGTGGCGGCTGCGGTGGGCCTGCTTATCTGGATCAAACACCATGAGAACATCGACCGGCTGTGCCACGGCCGGGAGAAGACCTGGAAAAAGGCCAAGACCGAGTAGCCGATTCTCACCAGCCGAGGTTGCCGTGGATGCGTAGGTGCGAAATAATTTTCGCCCTGAGGTCCGAACAGAGCCGGATTACCCGCACCGTCATCAGGCGACCGCCACCTTTTCCGCCAGCTCGGCCAACAGTTGTTCCGCCTCTTCCCTGGTCTTGGTATATTTTGGCTTGTAGCTCGTTTCGCTGGAGAGTTTGGCGATCTGGCGAAAAATGATGCTGGCCTGGCCGACAACCCGAACGACCGGGCCGACCTGTTTTTCCGCCAGATATTTGGTGATCTTGCGGAAGGTGCCGATGGCTGCGAGATGACCCAGGTTCGCCTCGGTCAGATCGGTGATGACGGCGAAACCGGGCTCGAGGTCGGAGGTGCAGAAACGGATATCGGTGTAGAGCCGTTCCGCCTCCTTCTTGGAGATGGCACCGCGCAGGGTGATATCCAGCCTGTTCCGTTTGATATTCGCCGAGACGGTGGATGTACGGATCTCCCTCTCCATCTTTCGCTCCGAAAAATTAAGCTTTTTGTGGGTAGTAGGTGATGGCCGAAAGCACGGCCCCCTCAGGATCGGCAAAGACGCAGAACCGGCCGACATTGGGGATATCGGTCGGCGGCACGAGTATTTTCCCGCCCAGTTCTTCGATCTTCGCGGCGGTGGCATCGATGTTATCGACCGTGACATAGGCTCCCCAGACCGGCGCCTTGTAAGGGCAATCCGCCGGCGTCCGCATGAGTCCGCCCACCTCGTCGCCGCCCACCTTGATCATGGTGTAAGGCCCGGCGGGGTCTTCGCCAAAGGCGCTGTATTGCCAGCCGAAGATGACCTGGTAAAATTCCTTCGCGCCCTGCACATCGTTCGTCATCAGTTCGAACCAGCTGATCGCACCATGCTGCATCAATTTCTTATCCATTTTTCGCCTCCATATCGTCTGTGGATGATCAGGGAGGGAGTCTTCCCCCACCTTGCTGCGGGGCGGAAAACCTTTCCGATCTCAGAGGATATGAAGTCGATTATATCGTATCGGAATGCGGTTAATCCAGGCCCGCTCGATAAAAAACTGCTCATGGCAGTACAATAAGTCCAGGAGTGTTCAAGTAAAGTTCGGTTTTGATCTGAGAACTATTAGGTATATACTTATCTTCGGATTGGTTATGGATTTTTTCCAAGCCGGACACTGCGTGCCTTTCTCGGTGAATTGTTTCGAGTCGGAAGCCGATAGGCGGCAGGAACTCCTGGATCATTCAGGGAGTTATTATTTTCACCATCGAAAGGGGATCGTATGACTGAAACAAAAGAACCGGTATCCGCCAAAAAGCGCTTCGGCTGGCGGTTGCCGGTGTTGCCGAAACTCCCGCTCCGGCCGCTGCTCGTGGCCGGCGCCACGGTCATGGCCTTCGTCTTCATCTGGTTTTTCTGCCGGATCGAACCCGGACCCGGCGAGATTGCCGTCCTGATCAAGAAGACCGGCGAGAATCTTCCCGAGGGGCAGGTGATCGCCCGGGAAGGGCAGAAGGGCATCCAGCCGGAAGTGCTCTCCGAAGGCCGCTACTTCAAGAATCCCTATATCTGGGGCTGGAAAATCCATCGCATTCTGGATGTTCCCGCCGGCAAGCTCGGGGTGATGACCCGCCTCTACGGCGAGGAGCTGCCCCCCGGCAAGATCATCGCCCTGGACAACCAGCGCGGCATCATGCAGGAGATTCTTCGCCCCGGCAAGTACCGGATCAACCCCTACGCCTACCACGTCGCCCTGTTTGATGCCACCCACATCACCCCCGGCAGCGTCGGGGTGGTGACCATGCTCACCGGCCGCGATGTGCTGGTCGACGAACTAACGCCTACGGAACGCAACACCTTTATGATCCAGGAAGGGCTGAAGGGGGTGTCGAGCAGGCTGCTCGAACCGGGCACCCACTATCTCAACCCCTACATGTATAATATCGTCGAGGTGAATATCCAGAGCCAGCGGTTCGAGATGTCAGGCCAGGACGTCATCAACTTCCTCACCGTGGACGGCTTTGCCGTGACCGTGGAGGGCACCATAGAATTCAGCATCGAACGGGAGGAGGCTGCCTTTCTCACCCACCGCATCGGCGATATGGACGACATCATCAAGAAGCTGATCCTGCCGCGGGCCCGCGGCTTCAGCCGGATCGAAGGGAGCAAGCACCCTGCGGTCAATTTCATCGTCGGCGAGACCCGTCAGAAATTCCAGAGTGATCTGGAAAGCCACCTGCGGGCCAGGTCGAAGGGTTGGGGGATCGACATCAAATCGGTTCTGGTGCGCAAGATCATCGTGCCGGACGAGATCGCCAGCATCAACCGCGATCGCGAGCTGGCGGTGCAGGATGCCGCCAAGTACGAGCAGCAGATCGTCCAGGCCAAATCCAAGGCGGAGCTGACCAAGCAGGAGATGCTGGCCATTCAGAGCAAGGAGAAGGTCGAGGCCGACACTAAACGCATCCGGGCGGTGATCGATGCCGAGCAGAATCAGGCCGTCCGGCTCATCGCCGCGCAAAAGGAGCTGGGAGTGGCGAAGCTCGAATATGAGGCGGCGCTTTTTCAGGCCGAGGCCATTCTGCTTACCGCGGGCGGTGAGAAAGACGCCATCAAGGCGAAGAACGAAGCGGAGGCGGCCGTCTTAAAGAATCGCGTAACTTCCTTCGGCAGCGGCGAAAACTTTGCCCGCTACACCCTCTACGAAAAGCTCGGGCCGCAGGTGCTGTCGGTGCTGAGCGGCGACTCCGCCGAAGGCCTGGGCGGCATCTTCGGCTCGTTTGTTCCGGCGCCTGCTGCCGCGGGCAAAGGAGGTGGAAGATGAAAATTTTCATGCGTATCCTGGCTCTTCTTGCCATCGGCGTTTTCGCGCAATTCGTCTGGCTGTGGGGCTTCTGCCGCTTTTACGTCGGGCCCAACCAGATGGCCATTGTCACCGCTAAAAGCGGCGAGTCGCTTGAACCGGGGCAGATCCTCGCCCGGGCCGGCCAGAAGGGCATCCGGGAGGAAACCCTGGGCGAAGGACGCCATTTCCTCAACCCGCTGTTCCATGAGTGGGAGATTGTGAGCGTCACCATCGTCGATCCGGGCAAGGTGGCCGTCGTCACCTCCAAGATCGGCGGCAAGCTCGCCGAGGGGGAGTTCATCGCCGAGCGCGGCGAGAAGGGGATCTGGCGCGGGGTCCTCGGTCCCGGCAAGTATCGCATGAACCCGTATGGCTACAACATCGAGATCGTCGATGCCATCTCGATTCCGATCGGTTATGCCGGGGTTATCACCTCGCTCTCCGGCGAGCAGGCCGAAAACGGCCAGTTTGCGGCGGAAAAGCAGAAGGGCGTCCGCCGCGACGTGCTGCAGCCGGGACTCTATTACGTCAACCCGAAGGAATACAAGGTCGACGTGCTGGAGATCGGCATCAACCAGGTCTCGCTGCTCGGGCGTAGCGGCGGCAAGGTGGTGACCAAGGCCCGGCAGCTCGGCACCAACGAGGCCCTGAACGTCCTGCAGTCCGCCGTCCTCGAAAAGCAGGAAGCGAAACGGCAGGACTATATGAGTAAGCGTTCCTCTTCCGCCGTCCAGGACCAGAAGTTCAAAACCGGCACCCGGGCCGACTTCGAGGCCGGCAGGGCGCCCGCGGCAATGGCTCCGGCGCCCCTGGAAGAAGGGGCGATGAATTTGACCGAACTGGTCAGCTTCCCGTCGCGGGACGGCTTTCAGATCAGCCTCGACATGACGGTGGAGTTCGAACTCTCGCCCGATGCCATTGCCGGCATCTTCCGGCGCTACGGCGACCTGCCGGCCGTGGTCGACAAGATCATCATGCCGCAGATTACCTCGATCTCGCGTAACAAGGGCTCCGAATACCGGGCCAAGGATTTCATCGTCGGCGAGGGCCGCGAGAAATTCCAGAGCGACCTTACCGTGTCGCTGGAGCAGACGCTCGGCGCCAAGGGGATCAAGGTCTACAACGCCCTCATCCGCCACGTCGAAGTACCCGATGAGATCCGCGACCCGATCCAGCAGGCGAGCATCGCCATCGAGCAGGACCTCACCAACAAGGAGCGGCAGAATACCGCACGCAAGCAGGCCGAACTGAACACCGAGCTGTCGCTGATCAAGCAGCGCGGTGAACAGGTGCTGCAGGAAACGGAAAAGATCAAAGCCGAAATTGCCGCCGATCTCGGCAAGCAGGTGGCTGAAATTCAGGCGGAAACCCTGAAAAAGGAGGCGGAGGTCCGAAAACTCACCGCCGCCATTGCCGCGGATCGGGTCCGGGTGCTCGGCGAGGCCGAGGCTGCCGCCTTGCAAAAGGTGGACGGTGAAAGAGCGAACGGCCTGCACTTGAAGACGGCAGTCTTCAACGATCCGGTGGCCTATGCGCAGTGGCGGTTCGCCGATACCCTCAATCCGGCGATGAAGCTGAATATTATTCACGCTGGCGACGGCACTCTCTGGACCGATCTGGAGAAGACCGGCTTTGCCGAGTTGGGCGGAGCGAAACAGCTGCAGAAAAAATAACGGGCACCCATCTCTTGCCTGGCAAGGATCGGCATCAAGATCGATCTTTGCCAGGCATCTCTCATTTGCCTGCGGGGCAGTCAACAGAGCAGTTCAAAATTTCGAATGATGTTTCATGCCGGGGGGTGACGCGCACCAGCAAAAGATATTGCAAAATACCGCCCGAACGTATAGCCTATCATAAAATAGATTTTCGAAAAGCTTACATAAAGGAGGACAAAGATGCCAGAATTTGCCAACCCATTCGCAGGATTTGCTGCCGACCGCAAGGTGACGCATGCGGAACTGGTTCGGGCAATCCGTTTCATGATCGCGGCCGAATACGAGGCAGTCCAGCTCTACATGCAACTGGCGGAGTCGACCGACAACCGGCTGGCTCAGGAGGTTCTGACGGATATCGCCGACGAGGAGGTCGTCCACGCCGGCGAATTCCTCAAGCTGCTGGAGGAACTCGAACCGACTGAAACAGCGCTGTATGCCGAGGGAGAGGCCGAGGTTGTCGAGATCATGGCAAAGATCGCCGCAGGCGCACCGGAGGGGACCGCTTCGGAGAGACGCCCGGTAGCCGGAGTGGAAGCGTCTGTGGTCGAGGGTGAAGTCGAGGCGCAGGAGGAGACGGCGACAGGGTTGACAGTAGAATCGGAGTCGGGGCAGGAAACGGAATATGAGCCGGTACCGCAGACGGTGGGGAGTCTTCTCGGTAAAAAATTTTAGCTCAAGGAGGGATCATGGACATATTGGACAGAAAGTCGGCCCCTTTGACCGGGGAAGAATGGAGCCGTGTCGACGAGGCGGTGGTGAAGACGGCCAGCAACATGCTGGTCGGGAGGAAGATGATAGAAGTACTCGGCCCTTTAGGCCCCGGCGTCTATTCGCTCCCCTATGCAATCTTCAGCGGCCACAACCCCGCCGGCATTGATATGACCGGCGACCGTAGCGACCTGACCGTCGAAGCGGACCGTCGACAAACCGTCAACCTGCCGATACTCTTCAAGGATTTTAAGTTCTTCTGGCGTGATGTCGAGGCGGATCGTCATCTCGGGATACCGCTCGATGTGAGTATCGCCGCCGTCGCCGCCGCCGATGTCGCCCTGCAGGAGGACGATCTTATCTTCAACGGCAGTGAGCAACTCGCGGTCGAGGGACTGCTCAACGCCGACGGTCGCCTGACCGTCAGCATGGGAGATTGGCAACAGGGCGGAGGCCCCCTGGCCGATGCCGTGCAGGCGGTCAATGCCCTTACTTCGGCCGGGCACTACGGGCCCTACGTGATGGCCGTCAGTCCCTATCTGTACGGGCAGACCGTGCGGGTCTACGGCAACACCGGGATGCTTGAACTCGATCAGGTCAAGGCCCTGCTGCGGGGCAACGTCTACCCCAGCGCCGCCGTAAAGAACAAAAAAGCGGTGGTTATCGCCACCGGCATCCAGAACCTCAACCTGGCCGTGGGCCAGGATCTGGTCACGTCGTACACGGCGGCGGAGAACATGAACCATATCTTCCGGGTCTTCGAGACCCTTGCCCTCCTCATCCGCCGGGCCGACGCCATCTGCACCATCGAATAATCCATCCACATATCCCCGGAGAAGAGCTTTCCCGTCGGGGGCAGGCTCTTCTTCTTGCACGTACCCCCATCGCCAGTTATTAAGCCACCTAAGTAGGTCAGGCTATTTCCGCTGCTAATCGGAGTTCGACAAAAAAACATCGGCCCATTGACAATATATAAATAAGGTAAAAAAGTGTCAGGATCAATTTTTTGTGCAAACTTATGACCAGTTTTTGTTTCTCTCGTTACAGGTAATTGCATACCTGCAAAATTCCGGTATCAATGCCATCGTACTCATGGCACCTGATAATTACCAGTAGGACGGCAAATTATGTCGTGAGGATCAATCAAAGGAGGAAATATTATGAAAGCATTTTTCGACGAATTAAAAAAAGATCATAAAGAGGTAAAGGATATTCTGGAAAAAATGAAGTCCGGTTCACAGTCAGCCGAAAAAACCCGAGAAAAGTTGTTTACCAAGCTCAAGGAAGAATTGGTGCCGCATATGAAGGCGGAAGATGCGACCTTTTATCAGGCGCTGCTTAAAACAAAAAATGGCCGGCAACATGCCATGGAAGCGAAAGAGGAGCACGATCTGACAACTTTGGTATGCAGGCAACTGGAGGAAATTCCGGCAAAAGAAGAGGTATGGGGTGCAAAGTTAAAGGTCTTGAAAGATCTGGTAGAGCATCATATCGAGGAAGAGGAAAAAGAAATATTCAAACTCGCTCAGAAGGAAATGGAAAAGGAAGACTTCAAGCAGATCATGCAGAATTTCCAGCAAGAGAAGGAGAAGGTAAAAAGCGAATTATCCTGAACGAGACGAGATCACTTTAATTTTCCTCAACGTCAAGGAGAAAATATGGCAAAGTCATCTTCTTTCAATCCCCTTCAGGAAAAAGGCATGCCGCTCGACAAGCAGACGCGCAATTGGCGAGACCTCACCGCCTTTCAGTATAAAAAACAGGAGGTTCATCCCTACACCCGAACGCGGATCATTACCATGAACGGCATTGAGGTCGATGCGGCAATTTTCAAGCATATGATGGCCAGGATGACCCCGGATCCTGATCTGAAGAAGGCCCTGGCCGTTACCCGCCGCATCGAGCAACAGCAGCAGAAGGCAGTCAGCGGAGCTATCCCCGGCAACGAATCCACCCTCGAGACTACCATCGGCTATGAACAGGTGGCCGTCGATCTCACCGCCTGGTGCGCCCGCAATGAGCCGGATTCCTACATGCGCCAAGCCTACGAGTTTGCCCTGCTCGAGGACTTCGATCATCTCTACCGGTACGCCAATATGCTCGACATGCAGGCCGGCACCATGAAGGCCGAAAGCATCGTCGGCAAGCTGACCGAAATCATGCCGGGCAGGCCGACCGTCGCCGAACACCGGCATCCCCTCGATTCCATCCGCAAGCCGATGGACATGAAGAAGGCCGCTCCGATCACCATGATGAATGTCATGACCCTGGTGGCAGCGGAGCAGCAGACGATGAACTTTTACATGAATGTGGCGAACCAGTATGAAGATCCGATTCTGCGTGGCTTATACACCGAGATCGGCATGATCGAGGAGCAGCACGTGTCCCATTACGAGTCGCTGCTGGACCCCACCTGTACCTGGCTGATGTGCATGGTCATGCATGAATTCCACGAGTCCTGGCTCTATCACGCCTTTATGGAACAGGAAGTGGATCCGCGGGTGAAAAAGCTGTGGGAGATGCATCTCGACATGGAACTCGGTCATCTGCAGGCAGCCGTCGAACTCTACAAGAAGTTTGGCAAGGATGATCCGGCGGCTTTCATGCCCAAGGAGACGCCGGCCCCGCTGACCTTTGAATCCAATATCGAGTACATCCGCAAGGTCATTGAAGAGCAGGTGCAACTGACTGCCGACGGCACCGAATTCGTGCCGGTCGACTCCCTTGCCGGCGATCACCGTTATCACGCCTATCAGGCACAGGTCAATGCAGGGATGGTGCCCAGCCAGGAAGTCGTTAAAAAGCATATCAGCCAGAAGGGCGAGGACTACCGCTTCGTCACTGCGCCACATCCTGTCAAACGTTTTCAGGATCGGAAGGCTGTGCCGGAACAATGATTGCGGAACCGACAAATTTTCTAAGGAGTCAACAGGAGGTTGAGTATGGATAACAAGGAGATCGCCAAAAAATTAAGCTCACTGGTGCAGCTTGATATCGATGCCGTGCACGCCTACAAGGAGGCTATCGAAAAAGTCGACGACCTCCAGGTCCGCGAGCACCTGACCCAGTATCGCCAGGACCATGAACGCCATATTTCCGATCTGTCCGCAGAGATCCGGCGGCTCGGTGGAACCCCACCGGAATTCTCCCTCGACTTCAAGGGATATCTCATCAAAGGTTTTACTTCCCTGCGTAGCGCAATCGGCACGAAAGGTGCATTGAATGCCATGCATACCAACGAGAAACTGACGAATAAGGAATACGAAGCTGCCAAGTACTGGGATATGTCCCCGGACTTGAAGCAGATGATAGCCCTGGCCCGAGAAGACGAACGGCGTCATCTCGAATATATCGAAAGGGCATTGGAGGAAAAGCCCCATTGAGGGGCTGCAGGAAAAAGGAGTACCATCATGAAAACAACAAAACTCATGATTAAAGCCCATCCGCTTGAGCCTTTCTGCGACAGCGAAAAGCTGGCGGCGGCAATCGCCGAGATCAACATCTGCGCCCAGGCCTGCACCGCCTGCGCCGACGCCTGTCTGGGCGAAAAGAATATCGCCGAGCTGGTCGGCTGCATCCGGTCTGACCTGGACTGTGCGGATATCTGCTACGCCACCGGGGCCGTACTGTCGCGCCTGACCCAGCCTTCCCGGGAACTGCTCCGGTCGCTGGTTCAGGCCTGTGCCGTGGCGTGCAGCGTCTGTGCCGCGGAATGTGAAAAACATGCAAGTATGCATGAACATTGTAAACTCTGTGGGGCTGCCTGCCGCAGTTGCGAGAAGGAATGCCGGAACCTTCTGGAGGTAATCAGGTAACGATTCGCCCCATTTTTGCCAGGGCAGGCAGCCTTGCCTGCCCTGGCAGCATCACGTAACGGGCAGGACCAGACGTTCCCCAGCCGATTGGATTTCTTCCACGCCCCGCCCCGGCTTTCACGCCCCCCTCAAGAGTAAATTGCCCCATTAGAAGAACTTCTGTGTGAAAATCGCTCATTGTATGAAGTCTTCCAAACGGTTCTGCCTAGACACATCGATGGAGCGTAAGCCGTTGTCCTCCAGCTCACTTTTACATGTATATGCCCGCTGCGATTGGACTCCGCCGTCGTCCTCCGCCTGATTGATCACGTCACGCCAAGACAGTGAAATATCGAACTAATTTTTTATTCCTCCGGGGAAATCGGGATAAATTCTGCCATATCCTGAAGTTAAGGAGCGTCACCGAAAATCTGCCCGGCATGCGACCCCAAAAGAGCCTTTCTAAGCATTGACGAGGCCTGGGAGGTATGATAGTCTGACTCCAATTGAGAATCGTTTTTAG
>MGTI01000258.1 GCA_001799365.1 Desulfobacterales bacterium GWB2_56_26
ATGCTGATTGGGGACGGGCAGGACGTTCAGGGGGAAGATGAGAAAGCCCAGGCCGATGTACTGGAAATTACTCTTCAGCTTGCCGATGGAGCCGGCGGCGACGACCCTGCCGGTGGTCGCGGCGAGTCCTCGGAAGCCGGTGACGATGATCTCCCGGCAGATGATGAGAAGGCAGACCCAGGCCGCGATCTTGCCGAGCGGGATGAGCATGACGAGTGCGGTGGTGACGAGGGCCTTGTCGGCCAGGGGGTCCATGAGCTTGCCGAGTACCGTTTCGATCCGGCAGCGCCTGGCGATCCAGCCGTCGACAAGATCGGTCAGGGCCGCGACGCTGAAGACGATGAAGCTCCACAGCTCGATCCGGCTATTCTGCGGCACGGAGAAGAGGACGATCAGCACCGGGATGAGGGCGAACCGAAAGCCGGTGAGGAGGTTCGGCACCGAAAAAAGCTGCTTCATTCCTTGACCAGAAGCGGGGTCTGTTGGCTTTTGTAGGCCTTGTACCGTTTCAGGACCTTGTGGACATACTCCCGGGTCTCCTGGATCTGCGGCACGCCGCCGGTCCGGGAAACCAGGCCGGGTCCGGCGTTGTAGGCGGCGAGCGAAAGGATCAGATCGCCTTTGAAGCTGTCCATCAGATACCGCATATACCGCGTCCCGCCGTCGATATTCTCCCGCGGGTTGAAAGGGTTGACAACATGCAGATCGCGCGCCGTCTCCGGCATCAGCTGCATCAGTCCCTGGGCGCCGCGCCGCGATACTGCCCGCGAATTGAAATCGGATTCGGTGTGAATGATCGCCTTGATCAAGGGGGGGTCGAGCTGGTAGCGCCGGGCAATTTTGCTGATATCCTGGTCGTAGCTGGTGGGACCGCCCCCCGCGATCTCGCTTACCGGAATCCGAATCCGGCTGGAGTCCTGCAGCGAATGCGCCTTGCAGTTGGCACCGGAGGGGGCGTTGGTGAAGTTCATCGCCCCCGATTTATCGCGGCAGACAAACATCGAGGCCTGGGTTACCCCGGCTTTCACGATGAGCAGCAGGGTTACCAGCATCAGCAACCGAACAGCTCCCGCCTGCCTGATGCCGCAGACGGCAGCCCGCCGTTCATTCCCGCGCCGGGCGGGTATGAACGGCGATGGCAAATCTTTCCTGAAAGCTGTCCGGTAGTCCGCCATTTATTTCGCCCGTTTCTCCCAGTCGGCCAGGAACTGCTCCATGCCGGCATCAGTCAGCGGGTGTTTGGCCAGCTGAGCAATCACCTTGAAGGGGATGGTAGCGATATCGGCGCCGATCAAGGCCGCATCGAGGACATGCTGGGGGCTTCTGACGCTGGCCACGATGATCTCACTGGTATAGCCGTAATTATCGTAGATGGTCACGATATCGCTGACCAGATCCATGCCCGGATTGCCGATGTCGTCCAGCCGGCCGACAAAGGGGCTGACATAGCTCGCGCCCGCCTTGGCCGCCAGGAGCGCCTGGGCGGCGGAGAAGACCAGCGTGACATTGGTTTTGATGCCCTCGGCGGCGAGTATCTTCACCGCCTTGAGGCCTTCGACGATCATCGGGACCTTCACCACGATATTGTCGGCGATTTTGGCCAGCTCCCTGGCCTCGGCGAGCATCCCTGGCGCGTCCAGGCTGACCACTTCGGCACTGACCGGCCCGTCGACTATTTTGCAGATCTCGGCAACGATCTCGACAAAAGGTTTTTTTTCTTTGGCTACCAGCGACGGATTGGTGGTCACGCCGTCCACCATCCCCATCTCCAAACCTTTCTTGATCTCGTCTAAATTTGCCGTATCGATAAAAAACTTCATTGTTGTTCTCCTTGTCTGGTTCTGAAGGTATTGCAGCATTCCTCGCTGCAAAAATAATAGGTAGTGCCGTGCAATCTCATTGTAACAGCCTGCCGGCTGGGCACAAGTTTTTTGCAGATCGGATCCTCCTCAAGGGTGTCGCTCACCGGCATCTCATGCTGCGGCGGCTTCTGCGTGCCGCGCGCGGACCGGACCTTTCTCCGGCCGGCGGTGATCAGGCGGTAGGCGATGTAGATGAGGATGATAATGATGATGATGCGTAGAGGACTCACGGGATATCTCTCATGCTTTGCGATCCGGTGCCTTGTCGTCTGCAGCCCGGCTGTTGCTTGTGCTTCCGGAAAAGCCGCCATCCCAGCTGCCCCGGACTATTTCCTGCTTCTCGGTCTCTCCGGCGACGATGGCGTTCTTCAGGCGCTGCTCCATGGCGGCGATGGTCTCACCGCTGACTGGATGCCGGAAGTCGGGTTCGAGTTCGGTAAAAGGCATCAAGACGAAGAGCCGCAGGCCGATGCGCGGGTGGGGCAAGGTGAGTTCCGGGCTGTCCATGATTATATCACCGTAACAAAGCAGGTCCAAATCGAGGCTGCGATCCTGGTAGCCGCCCCCCCCTTCTCTTACGCGACCAAAACCTGCCTCCACCTCCATCAGGGCTTTCAGCAGGCCATGGGGCGACAAGGTGACCTGCAGACGGCCCACACCATTGGTAAACCAGTGG
Organism: Desulfobacterales bacterium GWB2_56_26; assembly: GCA_001799365.1. Lineage (GTDB taxonomy): Bacteria > Desulfobacterota > Desulfobulbia > Desulfobulbales > Desulfocapsaceae > Desulforhopalus_A. The sequence goes on from MGTI01000258.1 coordinate 2,539, forward strand.
TGACTGTCCATGCCGACCGGGGCGGTCATATAGGGGCTCGACAACCGCTCCGGGTGAATCCCGGCAATCCTGCCCAGGGCGTGCCACGCCTCCTGCAGGATGGTTTTGCCGTCGCCAAGATTCGATCCCAGGCCGATGAATGCTGTGGTTGCCACTTACGTTCTACTCTTTAAAGATCCTGCAGCCCAAGAACGTCGAACATGGAGTAGACGCCACACTCCTTGCCGACAATCCAGGCGGCGGCCGTCGCGGCGCCTTTGGCAAAATGATCGCGGCTGTGGGCCCGGTGCACCAGTTCGATACGTTCACCCGGACCGGCGAAAAGGACGGTGTGTTCGCCGACGATATCCGCCGCCCGGATGGTCTGAATCCCGATTTCCTTCGGTTTTCGCTCGCCGATGATACCGGCACGTTCGAGCACCATCACCTCGTCCAGATTGCGGTTCACCCCTTCCGCGGCCATTTCGGCAAGCTTTAAAGCCGTGCCGCTCGGCGCGTCCTTTTTCTTGTTGTGATGGGCTTCGATGATCTCGATATCATAGTCGTCGCCGAGAATGGCAGCGGTCTTCTTCACCAGCTTGAAGAGCACATTAACGCAGATCGACATGTTGGGCGCCTGGACGCAGGGAAATTTTTTCGCCAGCTCCCGCAATTCCGCCAGATTTTCGGCAGTGAGGCCGGTGGTGCCGATGACCATGGCCTTGCCGTGGGCAGCCGCCACCCGGGCAAACTCCATGGTCGCCTTGTGGAAGGTGAAGTCGATGATCACATCGCCCCGGTCGATAACCGATTCGATGCCTTCGCCGATAATCACACCGTTCTTCTCGCCGCTCAGGAGTTGACCGGCGTCCCTGCCGATGGCGGCATTGCCCTTCGCCTCGAAGGCGGCCGCGTATTTCAACCCGGGATGCCGGTTGACCATCTCGGCCACCCGCAAGCCCATCCGGCCGGCTGCTCCAGCAATTATTACCTTTATCATATCAGCTCCTGGTCATGGGTTGCCAAGTTAAATCAGCTGTCATCAGGTTAAATTAAGCTCATTTTGCGCATCGCTGCCTGCAGCTTTTCCAGATTTGCGCCGCTCATGGGCGCAAGCGGCAGGCGGGGCAGGCCGCTTTTAATCTTGCCCATCAGCTCCGCGCCCTTTTTGGCAGGCACCGGATTGGGCTCGCAGAACATCAGCTTCATCAGCTCGAACATCCGGTAATGGAGTTCCTGGGCCAGTTGCGTGTTGCCGGCCAGCGCGGCCTCCATCATCTTCGCCATGTCGCCCGGGCAGACATTGGATATGACCGAGATCACGCCTTTGCCGCCGATGGAAACGGTGGGCATGGCGGTGAAATCGTCGCCGGAGAGAACGATAAAGTCCTTCGGACAGCGGCGGATGACGTCGGAAATCTGCTCCAGACTGCCGGAAGCCTCCTTGATGCCGATGATATTGTCGACTTCCGCCAGGCGGGCCACGGTCTCCGGCAGCATGTTCACCACCGTCCGGCCCGGAACGTTGTAGAGGAACATCGGGATGTCGACGCTCTCGGCAATCTTGCGGAAATGGAGGTACATGCCCTCCTGGCTCGGCTTGTTGTAGTAGGGCACCACCGACAGCACCGCATCGGCTCCGCTTTCTTTGGCGCTTTCGGTGAGTTCGATGGCTTCCATGGTGTTGTTCGCACCGGTCCCGGCCACTACCGGCACCCGGCCGTTCACCGTCTTGACGGTGAGGTCGATCACCCGCTTGTGTTCGTCGAAGCCGATGGTCGCCGACTCCCCGGTCGTGCCGCAGGGCACGATGCCGTGGGTGCCGCCGGCGATTTGAAACTCGATAAGGTTTATCAAGCCTTGTTCGTCCAGCCGGCCGTCGATAAACGGGGTAACAAGTGCAACGAGCGCTCCGTGAAATCTATTCATATATCCTCCTGATCCTGGTTTTCCCCTGTTATTCATCTGCACGGTCCCTCAGAGCAGCGCTTCGGCAGTTATGTGTCCGGTACAGACGAGCCTGGCGGGACCCTGCATATAGACGTTCTCCGCCACCGGCCCGTCCGATAGTTCAAAAAGTATCGTCAGCACGCCCCCGCCGAAGGTAACGACCTCGACGGGCGACTCCTTGCCCTTCTGGATGGCGGCGATGAGCGCCGAGGCCACCACCCCGGTGCCGCAGGCCATGGTCTCGGCCTCGACGCCGCGTTCATAGGTCCGCACCTTCAGCCTGCCGTCCGGCAGCAGGGTGACGAAGTTGGCATTGGCGCCGCGCGGCGCAAAAAGTTCATGGAACCGCACTTTCCTGCCCCAGGTCTTGACCGGCACGTCTTCGTCGCCGACAAAAATCACCGCGTGGGGCACGCCGGTATCGACATAGGCCACCGGCCGCTCTTCGTCGCCAAGCGAAAGCGAGAGATCCAGCCGAAAATCGCGGGGCCGGGTCATCTTCACCCGCACCGTCTCTTCTTCCTCGCCGATCTCGGCCTCGATGATTCCGGCCAGCGTTTCGAATTTAACCTTTTTGCCGGCGATCTTATGCCGGTAGGCGAAACGGGCAGCGCAGCGGGAACCGTTGCCGCACATCTCAGCCACCGAACCGTCGGAGTTATAAAAATTCCAGCGGAAATCGGCCTTCGTCGAGTTTTCGATAAAGATCAACCCGTCGGCGCCGACGGAAAACATCCTCCGGCAGATCTTCCGGGCCAGCTCCGGCTGCTCCTCGACCGGAATGGACAGCTGCCGGTTGTCGATGATCACGAAATCGTTGCCGGTCCCGTTCATTTTATCAAATGCGATGGGAAAAGTTGCCATCACCTTGCTCCTCGTATCGTTCCTGTAAAAAACTTACACATTTATCAGATTCTACCCTGTCCGTTACCTCAGCGTCAAGACGACAGAGCCCTCCAGCCGCATCCACGGCTGGAGGGCATTCTGTGCAACGCCACTCTCAATCGATCCGCAGGCGAAGTTTACCGAACCGTCGCTTCTTTCGATTTCCGGCTCTCGTTGGCCGAGGCGGCCTGGTCAACGGCGGTTACCGCATAATAGTAGCGGACACCCTCAACTGCCTTGGCATCGACGTAGAGGGTATACTTCGCCTCGACATTGCCCAGCAGCTCATAGCTGTCCTTGTCGGCTGCGCGGCGATAGACCCGGTATTCGCCGATTCCGCCGGCCTCGCTCTTATCCCAGAAAATCTTGATGCCCTCGTCGGTCTTCACCGCGGCCACCCCGGTCGGGGCCGGCGGCGGGGTCAGATCGACCGGAGTTACCTCCACCTGCTTGCTCACCCCGCCCTCGGCCAGGGCATTTTTATAGGTGGTCATGGTCTGGACCGTGTAGAAATATTTCTGGCCATTGGTGACTTGGCGGTCGATGTAACTCGTGCCTTTCTGCGGTTCGCCGATCTTGGCGTAGTCCTTGCCGCTGACGCTGCGCAGGACCTGATAGTTTATCCCCATTGCCGGGTCGCTGCCAGGCGGAAGATGAGCCGGCTGCCAGGACAGGGTCACCTGGCTGTCGGCGGCGGTGGCGGTCAGGTTGGTTGGCGCCGCAGCCGGTTCGAACCAGACGAAGGTGACGATATTGGAATCGTCGCTGTCTGCCCACCAGCTAGTGCGGGACCGAACCTTGAAGAAATACTTGTGTCCGGCGCGCAGCAGGGAAGAGTCGTACGTCGCCCGCCTTCTTGCTTCTCCGTCGTAGGAAGAACCGCCGTCTACGGCGATCGGCTCGGCAAAGGGAATGGGACAGGTGCCGCAGTAATCCTCCAGAGGAATTTCTGCGCGATACAGCTCGAACGAAGAAACCTCCTCCAGCCGGGAGCCTCGTATGGTTTTCACCGGAAAGGACCAGGATAGCTGCATCCCTTTGTCGCTGATGGTGTAGCGCAGGTCGTCGATGGCCTGCGGCACGACGCTGTCTGGTGGTACCGGGGCGTTCTTATAGCCGCAGCCGCCCGTCGACAAAAGCGATATGCCAAGAAGGAAGATTCCCGCTATCTGTGCCAAGCCTCTTATTTTCATTGTGCTATCCCCAATTGTTGTTCCGCTGCTGCCAACGCTTCTTCCACTCTCTGTAAACCGGTGCCCCCTGTGGAGATCCGGCTGTTCACCGAACCTTCAATCCGTAACACTTCAAAAACATCCTTTGCGATCGTCGGCGAAAAGCCGGCAAGTTCACCGATGCTGAGATCCGGCAGCTCGCAGCCCTTGCCGAGACAGTAGGCGACTGCCCGGCCGACGATTTCGTGCGCCTCGCGGAAGGGAACGTTTTTGAGGACCAGATAATCGGCCAGATCGGTCGCCGTCATGCAGCCCTTCTGGGTCGCGGCCGCCATCTTATCCGTCTTGAACCTGAGATTCTCCAGCAGCTCCGCCATAATGGCAAGGGACGCCGTGACCGTGTCGACGGCATCGAAGACCGGCTCTTTATCCTCCTGCAGATCCCGGTTGTAGGTGAGCGGCAAGCCTTTCACCAGGGTGATGAGCGTCATGAGACTGCCCACCACCCGTCCGCTCTTGCCGCGGATCAGCTCGGGGATATCCGGATTCTTCTTCTGCGGCATGATCGACGAGCCGGTGCAGAATTTATCGGGAATGTCGACGAAATCGAACTCCTGGCTGGACCAGAGGACAAGTTCCTCGGAAAGCCGGGAGAGATGGAGCTGGATCATCGTGCAGC
>MGTI01000259.1 GCA_001799365.1 Desulfobacterales bacterium GWB2_56_26
GGCCACCATCGGTGCCCTGGCCGCCGGCGTTGCCCACGAGATCAACAACCCGCTCACCGCCATCAGCGGCTTTGCCGAGGGGTTGCGGCGCCGCCTCGGCCGCATCGAAAATCGGGTGGAGCCGGAAGTCTATGAGGACTTCCGGGAATATACCGACACCATCGTCCAGGAATGTCTGCGTTGCCGCGATATCGTCCAGACGCTCCTCACCTTCAGCCGACCGGTGGTCACGAGCCTCTGGCCGGTGGATCTGAACCGCTGCGTGAACGACACCCTTTTCCTCCTCAAGCACCATTTCAAGGAGCGGCACGGCATCACCGTGCAGACCGATCTGCAACCGGACCTGCCGAAGATCATGGGGGACGAATCGCAGCTCAAGCAGGTGATCATCAATCTCGTCACCAACGCCTTCGACGCGGTGGGCGAGGGCGGCCGGATCCATCTCGTGACCCGCAGACGCGGAGGCGGCGGGGTGGAATTGCTGGTCGAGGATACCGGCTGCGGCATCGCCGCGGAACTGCAGGAAAAGCTGTTCGAACCCTTTTTCACTACCAAGCCGGTGGGTAAAGGGATCGGCATCGGGCTCTCGACCTGTTACGCCATCGTCAAGCATCATCAGGGCGAAATCACCGTGACAAGCGAGGAAGGGAAAGGCGCCTGCTTCAGAGTGTCGCTGCCGGGTGAGGAATTTTAGTAGGATAAGTAACTGTTATGTCAATTGAAAGCGAACACTACAGCATCCTCGCCGTCGACGACGAGGAACCGATCAGAAGGCTGCTGCAGAAGGAACTGGCAAGCGACCGGCGCACGATCATGACTGCGGCCGATGCTGCGGGTGCCCTCACCATGATCCGCGACCACTGGTTCGACGTGGTTATTATGGACCTCAGGCTGCCGGATGTCCACGACCTCGATCTTCTCATCAAGATCAAGGATTCAGTGCCCCATATCGAGGTGGTGATGATCACCGGCCATGGCGATATCGACAGCGCGGTCCAGGCGATGAAGCTCGGGGCCTGCGACTTCATCCGCAAGCCCTTCAACCTGGAGCAGCTTGACCTGGTGGTGGAAAAGGCCCATCAGCGGGTGCGCCTGTCGCGGGAGAACAGGATCCTCCGGCACGCGAGTGGTGAGGCGCAGGAGCAGGTGCAGTTCATCGGCAACTCCAAGGCGGTGGCCGAGCTGAAATTTCTCATCAACAAGGTGGCGCCAGCGCGGATTCCGGTGCTCATCATGGGCGATTCCGGGGTCGGCAAGGATGTGGTGGCAAGGCTCATCCACCAGCGCTCGGCCTGCGCCGGGAGTCCCCTGATCATCAAGAACTGCGCTTCGCTGCAGAAGGAGCTGGCGAGAAGCGAGCTGTTCGGACACATGAAGGGGTCCTTTACCGGCGCCAACGAATCGCGGGAGGGGCTCATGTCCTTTGCCCATGACAGCACCCTTTTTCTCGACGAGATCGGCGAGCTGCCCCTGGAGGTCCAGGCCTCGCTCCTGCGGGTGCTGGAGACCCAGACCTTCCGCCGGGTGGGCGAAAAGGAGGAGCGCAAGGTCAATATCCGTTTTCTCTTCGCCACCAACCGCAGTCTTGCCGAAGAGGTCGAGCAGGCCCGGTTCAACGAGGCCTTCTACCACCGCATCAACGCCTTCACTTTGCGAATTCCGCCTTTGCGCGAGCGCAAGGAAGACCTGCCGCTCCTGGTGAACTATTTCCTCACCCGGCTGAGCCCCGACAACACCCCCTACCGGATCACCGACCGGGCCATGGACTGCATCCTCCGTTACTCCTGGCCTGGCAATGTCAGGGAGCTGCGCAACGTTATCGAGCGGTCGATAATACTTGCCGAAAACAACATTATCACCGAACGCTGCCTGCCCCGGGAATTGGTCTCGGCGGCGGAAGTGGGCCAGGCGGCTCTAACGCTTGAGTCGGTGGAAAAGAACCATATCCTGAAAATCCTGCACTTCTTCGACGGCAACCGCCAGAAGACCGCCGAGACGCTTGGCGTCAGCCGTAAGACGCTGTACCGAAAGCTCGCCCAGTACGCGTTGGAGTGAGCCTCAAAGCAGGGAGGGTGTGGGGGCGAATACGAGGTACGCCCCCACACCCCGCGAATCCACCCATGATGGCTATTCCATATTGTACAGTTTCATCTTTTCCCACAAATTCTTCCTGCTGATCCCGAGCAGCCCCGCCGCCTCCGTCCGATTGCCGCCGCTGTGCCGGAGGGCCGTCTGGAGGAATTCCTTTTCGGCTACCGCCATCCGGGCGGCGAGGTTGAAGTTGGTTCCTTCGGCCCGAGCCGCCTGGCCGGTGATTTCCGCCGGCAGGTCCGCCGGGGTGATTTCCGGCCCGCGGCAGAGCACCGAGGCCCGTTCGACCAGGTTGCGCAATTCACGGGTGTTGCCGGGAAAATCGTACTGCTTGAGACAGGCGAGAGCCTCCCTTGAAAATTTCACCGACCGGCCGTGTCGCGTGTTGAATTCCTTCAGAAAGATCAGGCAGAGTTCCTCGATGTCCTCCTTGTGCTCCCGGAGCGGCGGCATCCGCAAAGGGATGACCTGCAGTCGGTAAAGCAGATCCCGGCGAAAACGGCCGGCCTCGACCTCTTCGTTCAAATCCTTCGAGGTACAAGCCAGGATCCGGACGTCCACCTGGATCGACTTGCTGCCTCCTACCCGCTCGAACCGGCTTTCCTGCAGCACCCGGAGAAGTTTCGCCTGCAGGGGGCCGGCGAGGTCGCCCAATTCGTCGAGGAGCAGGGTGCCGTTGTCGGCAAGTTCGAATTTGCCTTTTCGCCGCTGGTCGGCGCCGGTAAACGAGCCCCGCTCGTGGCCAAACAGTTCCGATTCCATCAATCCCTCGGGGATTGCCGCGCAGTTGATCGACACAAAAGGGTTGTCCCGCCTGGGGCTGGCCTTGTGGATGGCCCGGGCCGCGAGTTCCTTGCCGGTTCCCGATTCCCCGGTGATGAGGATGGTGGCGTTGGTAGGCGCCGCCTGGTCGATGAGGTCGAAAACCTGCCGCATCGCCGGACTCTCGCCGATCAGCTTCCGCTCGAAGCTTTCCCGGCAGGTGGCTTCAAGCACCTCGCAACGGGCCTTCACAGCCTGGTGGCTCAGCAGACGGGTCACCCGGATGATGAGATCGTCGAGGTCGAAGGGTTTCAGGATGTACTCGGTTGCCCCCCGGCGCAGGCAGTTGATGGCGTCGTCGATGGAGCCGTAGGCGGTCATGATGACGATGTCGGTGTCCGGATTGGTCCGGCGGACATTGTCGAGGAGCGTCAAGCCGTCGAGGCCCGGCATGCGGATATCGGAGATGATCAGGTTGTACTGGTTCTTCTCGTAGAGAGCCATGGCTTTCACGCCGTCTTCCGCCTCGTCGACCTGCCAGCCATATTTGCGCAGCCGGTCGTAAATGGAGATCCGCATGATCTCGTCGTCTTCAGCAAGGAGTATTCTGGGCATATGCGTCACGTGTCGTTACGGTTGTCCCGCCCTGTGCCGCATCGGTATTTTCGGCAACCGGCAGAGTAATGGTGAATTCGGCCCCTTCGCCCGCATTGCTCTTCACGCTGATCGTCCCGTTCATCCGTTGCACCAGGGAGTAGGTGACGGCGAGCCCCAGGCCGGTGCCTTCACCGACCCCCTTGGTGGTGAAGAAGGGGTCGAAGATATGCGGCATGTTTTCGGCGGAGATCCCCGTCCCGGTATCCCGGAAAACCAAGACCAGTTTCTCGTCCTCTTCACAGCAGCAGATGGTGAGCCGGCCGTCGGGCGTAGCCTGCATAGCCTGGATTGCGTTTAAACCGATGTTGATGAAGATCTGCTTGAGGGCCTCGGCATCGAGCAGATAGGTGCGGCCGACCTCGACGCTCGTCTCCAGCCGGATGTTTTTCAGTTTATAGGAGAGCAGCACCGTACATTCGTCAAACAGCTGTTTCAGGTCCGTCCGCCGGATGTTGAGAGGCTCGACCCGGCCGAAGTTGAGCAGCTGGCGCATGATCATTTCGATCTGGCGCAACCCTTTGTCGAGCAGGGGCAGGTAGCGCTCGACCAGCTCGCGGTCGCCCGGGTTTTCGCGCATTGTTTTGACACAGTTGAGCATGCCGCCCAGGGGATTGTTGACCTCATGGGCTATCCCTGAGGTGAGGATGCCGAGACTGGCCATCTTTTCGCTTAAGTGGGTCTGGGCGCGGGTCCGCAGCAGCTCTTCCTGGGATTTTTTCAGCCGGTCGCAGAAGAGCATAAAGGTCTCGCTGACGTTGTCCAGCTCGTCCCGGAACGTGTACGGGAGCAGATACCGTTCCGGGGATTCCTCGGGAAAGCTGTCCATGGCCCGGGACAGAGCCCTGATCCGGTGGACGATGAGGGTCTCGAACATGAGAAAGAGGGCCACCGTGACCATGACGATGCTGGCGACGCCGATGAGGATCAGGGAACGCATGTTTTTCGTCATCAGCTCCTGGGCCCAGTCGACGGGGATGGTAATCGACAGGCCGCCGCGGATGTCGCCTTCGGCATAGCCGTGCCGGGCATGACAGCCGAGGCACGAGGCGGTGACCCTGAGCGGCGCGATAAACCGCACCACACGGCCCATCTCGGTTTCGTCGACATCGACTATTTCTTCGGTGCCTTCCTCAAAGGACGTGAGCGCAGCTTTTTCGAATTCGTCCGGACCGTTCTCGGGATTGATCGGCGTAAGGCTCGTTACCCGGAAGAAGCCGAGCCCGTCCCTCTTGGCGTAGGCTGCCAGTTCTCTGGTGATCATCGCCGGATTGCGCATGAAAAAGATGTGACCTTCGGTGTCGGTCATCATTGGCAGTTCGAGGTAGGGATTGGCCTCCACCCCCTCGGCTTTCTGAACGAACAACCCCTTGTGATCGGCCGCCCACTGCCGGGTGAGCACGATCTGTTTGTAGAGCATACGGGCCTGCTGCTCCGCCTGTTTGAGGATCATCTTCTCGTCGAATGATGCAGTGCGATAGAGCATGAAGAGGTAGAAGGCCGAGATGATCGCCCCGATGAAGATGATGAATTTGGTCCTGAGCGAGATGTGGGAAATAAAGGTTCGGGTCATGTCGGCAATCTATTCTCCGTGAAGAGGCGGGTCCATCGTGTGACACCATGATATGCAGAACGCAATTTTCGCGCCAGAAAAATCGTGGGCTCCCGCAAGGCGGTGCAAGGAGCCATCTCACCGTGGCGCCGTGCTGTCTGTCTCCGTTTCGGCGGATGATGCAGGGACCGGCGTTACCGAATGGTAGCAGGTAAATCCGACGAGTGTTACCAACGGGTAGCGTAAGCCGCCGGGATTCCTGTCAAGTCTTGGAAATAGTGTCAAAAAGATACTGGAATGGAGATTGCAGCATGGGACGCAAGGAGATTTTATTCGGGCAATCGGCACAGAAGCGGGAGAGACCGGCACGGA
>MGTI01000260.1 GCA_001799365.1 Desulfobacterales bacterium GWB2_56_26
TTAAGTATATAGTAGCACGTCTACCGCAGAAAACTTTGATCTGGGTCAAAGGACTGAATAATTTCTGCAACAGCCGAATTTTTTTTGTCGGACAAGGCAGAGAGGGCGCAGGGGCAAAATTGCAACAAAAAAGGCAGGGAAATCGTTGCCGATATCCCTGCCTTGAATCGAAGTGAACTTCGAATATTGCTCTGTTTTTCGATTATCCGAGGATGGCTTTCAGGTCTTCTTCAGGAGTTGCGGCGATCGGTTTGCAGGCGAAGTTTTCCACCAGGACGTTCAGCACGTTCGGGGAAATGAAGGCCGGCAGGGAGGGTCCGAGACGGATGTCCTTGATGCCCAGGCTGAAGAGGGTGAGGAGGATGACCACCGCCTTCTGCTCATACCAGGACAATACCATGGACAGCGGCAGATCGTTCACTCCGCAGTTGAAGGCCCCGGCAAGCGCCACGGCGATCTGGATGGCCGAGTAGGCGTCGTTGCACTGGCCGACATCGAGGAGTCGCGGGATGCCGCCGATATCGCCGAGTTTCTTGTCGAAGAAGCGGAATTTGCCGCAGGCGAGCGTCAGGATCATGCAGTCCGCCGGTACTTTCTCGACAAACTCGGTATAGTAGTTGCGTCCGGGTTTGGCGCCGTCGCAGCCGCCGACCAGGAAGAAGTGGCGGATCGCCTTGCTCTTCACCGCGTCGATCACTTTGTCGGCCACGCCGAGTACGGTATTGCGGGCAAAACCGGTGAGCACCGAGCCCTTATCCTCGTCAGCCGCAAAGCCGGGCAGTTCCAGGGCGCGCTTGATCACGGGTGCGAAGTCCTTGTCGTCGCCGATATGGATCAGATCGGGCCAGCCTACCAGTCCGGTGGTGAAGACGTTGGCCTTATAACTGTCGGCCGGTTTCTGGATACAATTGGTGGTGAACAGGATCGCCCCGGGGAACTGCGGGAATTCTTTGGCCTGATTCTGCCAGGCGGTGCCGAAGTGGCCGAAGAAATGGCTGTATTTTTTTAGCTCGGGATATCCGTGAGTCGGCAGCATCTCGCCGTGAGTATAGATATTGATGCCTTTGCCTTCGGTCTGCTTGAGCAGCAGCTCAAGGTCGCGCAGGTCGTGGCCGGAAATGAGAATTGCTTTGCCGGCTTTGACGCCCAGGGGCACTGCCGTCGGGACCGGATGTCCGTAAGTGCCGGTATTGCCGGCATCGAGCAGTTCCATGGCCTTCAGGTTGACTTCGCCGCATTTCAGCGTCATGCCGACCAGTTGTTCCAAGCTCTGACCGCTTTTGGTCAGCTCGGCCATGGTCTCATGAATGTAGGCGTAAATAGAATCGTCTTCCTTGCCGAGAATCGCGGCGTGATCGGCATAGGCCGCAAGACCTCTGAGACCGTAGACGGTAATTTGTTTCAGCGATCGGAGATCCTCGTTGGTGTCGAGACTGTTCATGAAATCGAGGCGCTGTCCCTGGCTTACCAGACCGTCGAGGGCCGGGGCAGGCATGAACGACGCGGCCGGGGCAGTGAACTCGACATTGCCGCCTGCAGCCTTGACTTTGCCTTTAAGGGCTTCGCGCAGTTCGACGGTGCGGTTGAGCCAGTTCTGGAAGCGGCGCGGGTCGAAATCGACGTTGGTCAGGCAGGCGAAGACGGCCTGAACGGTAAACTGGTTGACTGCGGCATCGATCACGCCCACTTTCCGTCCTTCCGTCGCTACCAAAGAGAGGCCCTGAACCGCGTAAGTAAGAAGATCCTGAAGTGCGGCCACCTCGTCGCTTTTTCCACATACACCGATTTTGGTGCAGGCAATTCCTTTGGCAGTCTGTTCACATTGATTACAAAACATAATCTCCTCCTGAGAAGTAAGTTGGGTAACCGTCTCCGGCTACCGTAGTTATACTGTGTTACCTAAGCAGTTCAGTGTAAGTGACCGAGAAGGCTGTCTCGATCATTGTTAAGAAGAGAATACACAAAGAGTGTCTCAGGTTCTTTGATCTAGGTCAAGAGTAATGAAAATTTTACAAATTTCTTTTCAGCTGCAAAAGACAGCATGAAGATTTTGCCGGATCGTAGGCTTTCCGGTCGTAGGAACCCCAGATATGTTGCGGAGCAAAACCGGCCTCGGCAAAGAGCGAAAGCCAGCGATCGATGGGCAGGGCGGCGATTCGGTAGATCGAACGGTAATCCTCGTTGACGAGCCCGTGCCGCATGGGACGGATCCGGAAACGTTCTTCGATCTCCATGGTCTGCGATTCCGGTTGCGGCCGTTTGATGATCTCTTTGATGATCCGACCCCCGCCGGGACGGTCGAACATCTGGAACTGGAAGGTGGTCTTTGCCTGGGGCGAGAGGGCGGGCACAAATAGCTGCACCGCAAGCTGACCCGCGGCTTTGAGCGCCCTGTGGCAGCCGCCCAGGCATTGCAGGATTGGCTCTTCTTCGGTGAGCAAATTCAGGGTGTTGTAGGGAATAAGAACAGCATCGAAGGCCTGACGAAAGCCGAGATGTACCATGTCCATGCAGAAAAACCAGCAGTGGGCCGATTGGTGCAGGGCGGCAAGACGGAGCATAGCCATGGAGATGTCCATGCCGATAACCTCGCGGTCCTTGCCGGCCAGCTGCCTGGCCACCCGGCCGGTGCCGCAGCCGACCTCAAGGATCCGGCCGCCATCCGGCAGGAGTTGCCGGTAGAAGACGATATCATCCGAAAAATCCTCCATCTCCAGGCGATACAAGTCGCAGGCGAGTTCTTCCGGCAGGGGAAGAAAGACGGGATCCGGTTCGTCCGCGTAATCTCGGTAGATGGTGACCATACCCCCACACACACTGTCCACCCTTAGAGGCGGAGCAGCCCTGCTTCTTCCGGCGTTGCCGAATAGCAGTCGATGTGGATCAGCCAGAAATGGCCGGGCTTTTCGGCAATGGCCGCCGCGGTTGGAGCGGGCAGCCAGTGACTGTCATCGAGCAGGTTATAGAAATGGGAGTCGATGCCGATGAAGCCGTCGAGAAAGTGACTGAGGATATGCAGGGTCTTGCTGACATAACCCTGCTCGACGTTCGGCAGGTCGGCGGTGCTGTGCACGCCCGCCTTTTCCAGGTCGGCGGTAAACTCTCGCACCCGCCGCCGGTTGTGGTTGATCGCTGCCTCGATGCGCGCAGGGAAAACGGCATCGAGGCCCGAGCAGGACTCTTCCCGCCGGGCTTCGATGCAGTCATAGATGACAAGCGACGTCAGGTCGAAAAACCTGTGGACCTGGCTGCTGCAGTGCTCGAACGAATCTCCGGCAACGAGGATCTTGTGCTGGGAGATTCGCTTCATGCAGCGGCCACTTTCACGGTAAGGCTCTCCTTGACCCGTTTGCCGATCCGTTTGCCCATCTCGATGCACTCGGCGAGTTTTCGCTCGTCGGGCACATACTTCAGGCGCAAGCCCTCTTCGATGAGCTCGATCTTCATATCTTCAAGGGCGGCGTTCATCAGACCGACTGCCTCGCCGCTCCAGCCGTAGGAGCCGAAGGTTGCGCCGAATTTGCCGGTGGGTTTCAGTCCCCGCATATACATGAGGAAACCGGCCATGCGCGGCAGCAGGCCGTTGTTGAGAGTAGACGAGCCGAGGATCACGGCCTTGGCGCCCAGCACCTGGGTCATCACGTCGCTACGGTGGTGGACCTTGAGGTTGATCATGCTGGTGCTCACCCCCGTCTCCCGCAGGCCGACTTCGATAGCCTGGGCCATCTGTTCCGTTGAATGCCACATGGAGTCGTAGATGACCAGCACCTTGCCGTCCGCTTCATTGCGGCTCCATTTGTCGTAGGCTGTCGTGATTTTGCTCTGATGGGTGCGCCAGATCACGCCATGGTCGGGGGCGATCATTTTGAGGTCGAGATCCATGGCCGCCACCGTGGCCAAGAGCTTCCTGATCAGCGGCGCATACAAGTACAGAATATTGGCATAATACTTGGCGCTTTCATGCATGACTTCGGAGAGATCCACCTCGTCATCGAACCGTTCGCTGGAGGCGTAATGCTGGCCGAAGGCGTCGCTCGAAAAGAGGATACCGTCTTCCTTGATATAACTGAACATGGAATCCGGCCAGTGCAGCATGCGGGTCTCCAGGAACTGAATGGTCCGCTTGCCGAGGCTGATCTCGCTGCCGGTTTTCACCACCTCGTATGGCCAGTCTTCCCGGTGGAAATGGTCGATGATCGCCTTTTGGCCCATGGGCGAACAGAACAGCTTCTGCGGCTTGATGAGTTCCATCATCTCCGGCAGGCAGCCCGAGTGATCCATCTCGACATGATTGACGACCAGGTAATCGATCTTTGCCGGATCCACGATTTCCCTGATATTCCGCAGCATTTCATCCATATGATCGCGTTTCACAGTGTCGAACAGGGTGATTTTTTCGTCAACGATGAGAAAGGCATTATAGGTGGTTCCTCTATTCGTCGAGTAGCCGTGAAAGTCTCTTACATCCCAGTCAACGGCTCCAACCCAATACACTCCCTTGGCAAGTTCAGTGGTGCTCATGGTCGCTCCAATATTTTGAAAAATCGATGTTTTTGGCCAGTTGCCGAAGAGAAAAGCAACCGGATTTTTTAGCTCGCCCTATCATAATGGACGAAAGCGGCGATTACAACAACAGGATCGAATCTGTCGGGAACTAATGGTTTTGTCTTTCATATCCAGGAATGATTATTATAATTGTGCAACGTGAAAAAGCTACTCAATAAATTTTGGACATACATGGATAATGGCATGAAAAAAATACCAGTAATCGATCTGGGACGCTGTACGGAATGTGCAGGCTGTATCGAGATTGCCCCGGAAGTTTTTCGATACAATACCGAGACAGGGATGATGGAAGTGGTCGATCTTCTCCGCTATCCCGAGGACCTGGTCGATGAGGCCATCAAGAACTGCCCGGAGAAATGCATTTCCTGGGAAAACGAGCGGGATACCTAAGGTTGTCGTGGAAGAACGTCAGCCT
>MGTI01000261.1 GCA_001799365.1 Desulfobacterales bacterium GWB2_56_26
CGGGAGTGTTTATACAGCCCGCCGACAATACTATCTCGGTTTCCGGTCAATAATACACAATACACAGATCAGCCCGTATACTAATTCCAATGAGCTTTCAAAATGACGTTTTACGGGTTTCGTTCTCCAACCGGACTTCGAGCTTCGTTCGTCCGTCCTCGGCCGAGTAGACGAGAAACTGACCCTTGGCATCCGATTGCTTCATGTCACTCATGCTTGCTCCACGTCCTCTAACTTTCATACCACCTTCCGCAACTGTCCGTCGTGCCATTTGCCCAAAATCATGAGCGCCGCAACCGCCCCCAAAAGCGCCAGGGCCATGTCGGACTGGGTGTCCCAGACGTAGCCCTGGGTGCCGAGGAAGGCCTCGGCGCTATCGCCCGTGGCGGCGGCCACCCACCATTCGACCAGTTCGTAGAAGGCGGAAAAGGCGAGGCAAAAGCAGACGATCAAAAAGTTCAGCCAGCCCCGGCCGTTCACCACTTGTCTGCGGATGAGGATCTCGCGGGCGATCATCGCCGGGACAAACCCTTGCGCGAAATGGCCGACCTTATCGTAGTTGTTGCGGGTGAAGCCGAAAATTGTCTTGAAATGGTCGAAGAGCGGGACTTCGGCGTAGGTGTAATGGCCGCCGACCATGAGAATGATGCAGTGGATAAGGATCAGGACATAGAGGAGCGGCGTGAAGCGGAAGGAGCGATAACTCGCGGCGAGCAGAATCACTCCAACGATGGCCGGCACGACCTCGAGAAACCAGGTAAACCGGTCCTTGGGCGAGATGCCGGACCAGATAAAACCGGCGGCGAAGATGCCGATCCACAGATATTTCATGCCTCATCCTCAGGTGAATTTTTCATGGGACTCCAGCCGTGCAGCCCCCAGACGAGCGACAACAGTCCGATACCGGTCAGACCGGCGGCAGTCCAGGAGACGGCCGCGATCCCGCCCAGCTGCCATAACGAGCCGCCCACCAGGACCCCGATCATCCGGCCGATGCCCGAAGTGGCATAGAAGCCGGCCATCATGGTCGCCCGGGCTTTTGGCATGAGTTCCGTTGAAAGCGAAAAGCTGGTGACGATGGTGAACTCGAAGGCAAGAAAGACACAGAACATGCCGATCATCGCCAGCGGCAGAGTGCGGCCGATGAATGGCAGCAGCAGATAGGCGAGGATCGCCAGGAAAAGCCCGAGGATGGTCGCCCTTTTCAGGCCCAGGCGGTCGGCGAAAATCGCCGTCGACGACTCGCCGAGAAACTCGGCTGCGCCAATCGCCACCGTGCTGAAACCGAGGGTGGCGATGCTCACCAGGAAGGCCTGCTCGAACCAGACCCCGTAGACCACGAACAGGCTGTCGTTGGCGATGCTGATCCAGAAGCCGAAGCCCAGCATGCCGGCGGCGGGACGCACCCGCAGGAGCTGCGGCAGGGCCGCGAAGATGTTGATGCGGCGGGTTGCGGCAGGCTGGGGTTCGTCCGCCGGGATCACCTGGCCGATGGCCAGCCAGCCGAGTCCGCCCAAAAAGGCCAGCAGCAAAAAGGCGCCGTGCAGGCCAATATTGTCGATGATCAGGCCGATGGCCGGAATGCCGATCAAAGTCGACCCGGCCCAGGCGGTTTCCACCGCGCCGATCACCCGGCCACGCCGGGCGTACGGCACGTGACGGCCGATGAAGGCCTGGATGGCGGGATCAAAGACGGTTTTGCCGAAGCTCGCCACCACCAGCCCCACAAAAACCGGCCAGTAACCTGGCACCAGACCGCACAGCAGCATGCCCACGGCCAGCATGGCAAGGCCCGCCCGCATCACCCGCCGGTAGCCGAGTCGGTCGGCAAGCGGCCCGCTGAAGAAACCGGCGAGCGCGGTTGCCTGACAGACGGCGATGATCGAAGTCATCGCCGCGAGAGGCACATCGAGACTCCTGCCGATCGCCGGGGCAAAGGGGTAGATGAAGCGCCGCCCGGTATTGAGCAGCAGGCGGAAGAACATCATCGCGACGATCTGCCGGACGAGGACCGTGCCGTTGTTTGCCAAATTGTTACCCTACAAAAATTTTTTAGCCGTGAATGCTTCCTACCACCACTTTTTGAAAAGCCAAATCAGGATTGTCAGGACGATGCTGACTACGAGACAGGTGGTGATCGGGAAATAGAACCGGAAATCGTCGCGCCGGATAATGATATCGCCCGGTAGCCGGCCGAGATTCAGCTTTTCCAGGATCGGCCACAACAACCCGGCCACGAGCAGCAGACAGCCAATGAAAATGAGTTTTTTCGCCATGTCACTTCCCCTTGCGGCGGCGCCTTCACCCGGTCTTGATCACCACCAGGGTAATATCGTCATGCGGTTTCCTTCGCCCTTTAAAATCACCGATTTCCTGGACCATGGCCTGCAGGATCGCATCGGCCTGCTTGTCGCTGTTGGCAGCGAGAATCGCCCGGAGCCGCTCCTTGCCGAACTGCTCGCCCGCCTCGTTCTCCACCTCCCAGGCCCCGTCGCTGCCTATAAGGATGACCTGTTCTTCCTTCGGCACCGGCAGCTCGTTATACATAATTGTTATGTTCGGATCAACACCCAGAGCAACGCCCTGGCTCCGTAATTCGCTGAACCGGAGGCTGGCGGGCTGGTAGACGATGGCCGGTTCGTGCCCTGCCCGTATCCAGCCGATACTGTTCCGCCGCCGGTCCACCTCCAGGTAGAAGAGCGTGACAAAACTGCCGGAGACGGCGGTATCCCGGCAGAGCAGCCGGTTGACATCGCCGATTATCTCATCCGGCCTGCCCGGCTGATCGATGCGGCATCTGAGCAGGGCGCGGACGGTGGTCATCAGCAGAGCTGCACCGATGCCGTGGCCTACCACATCGCCCACCGCCACCCCAACCTTGCGGTCGTTGTCGGCGAAGGTGATGATATCGAAATAGTCCCCGCCGGTTTCGTCGCAGTAGAGGCTCATCCCCGCCGCCTCCAGGCCCGGCGCCCGGAAACCCGATTGCGGCAGGAGATTCTGCTGCACCTCCCGGGCGATGTCGATGGCCTTTTTCATGCGCAGCCGCTGCCGCAACTGCCGGGTCATCTTGTTGAAACTACGGGTCAGCTCGCCGACTTCATCCCGGGTCGTGACGGCCAGCGGGGGCCGAAACCGGCCTCTGGCCAGATCGTCGGCGGCAGCGGAGATCTCCTTGATGCGGACGGTGAGCCGGCTGGTGGTCATCCTGATCAAGAGGAGGATGAGCAGGATACAGGCGGAAAAGGAGAAGAAATAGAAGTTCCTGAAACGAATGATCGGCTGCAGGATTGTTTCCCCGGGGGCCATGATCACCATGGTCCAGGGCGCTTCGGACAAATGATAGAAGCCGCTGACCTCCTCCGGCGGGATGCCGGGACCAAATGCCGTGCCGTAGTTCGCCCCCCGCATCTTTGTGAGGGTCTCCTGCTCCAGCTTGCTGACAGTGCCGAAGGCGCGCATGGGGAAGAAGTCTTCCAGGCCGGATTCGAGGGCGGTGCTGACCAGCACGTTGCCCGAGTCGTCGACCAGATAGGCCTTGTTGCTCTTCCACCAGGGGGCGCGAATGACCTCCTCGATCAGGACATCGAAGGAAAAACTCACCTCGACCCGCCCCACGCCCTCGTTGTTGCCGTTCCGGAACTCATACACTAACGAGACGGTGCGGTTTTTCAGGTCTTTGTTGTACTCCGGCAAGGTGATGACAAAATCGTTTCCATGGCCGTGATGGCCAGTCCGGCCGTGGTCGACGCTCCCTTTCGCGGTCCCGGCCTCCCCCAGCCAGTCGATGGACACGTCGACGACCCCCTCCAGTGCGGTGATTCGTTTCCGCACCGAGTCGAATACCAGTCGGTTGATTTCCGACTCGTTGCCGACATCGAGCAGCAGGAGCAGCTCCTTGGGCCGGCTGAGCCGCATATCGATCTCGTGGGCGGTGCGCTGCAAGGTGGCGATGGCGGTTTCCCCCCACTGATTGAGGAGGAGGGAGCGCAATACGACAAATCCGCCGATGGCCAGCCCCACGAGGAGAATAAAGGTCGGCGCCAGAATGAAGAACAAGGTCCGCTGTTGTAAGGTTCCCGGCTGAAATGTCATGTTTCATCCGCCTTGGCTGGAAGAAATAAGTGAAGTATGAACCGCGGCTGCCGTTGCCGATCCTTTTTCATGAGAGTAGCAGAACGGCAAGGCTTCGGCAAGGAAATCGGCCGCGGCAATGTTTCCGTCATCCTGTATACTTATCGGTGAAAACCAGGTTGCCCTCCGGGCTTATCGTCATATACCCCATGCGCAGCAGCAGGAGCGTCCCCGGAAAGATATCTTCGCCAAACGGCTTGCGGATGGTCCACTGCGCCCGAAAAAGGCCATCCGGCAGGGTTTCGTGGTCGCCGGTGCATTCGAGAATCATCGGCAGAAAACTCTCTTTCTCGAACCTGGCGATGATCTGCCGCTCGAATTCGCTGCGGGCGAGCGCGGTGCGCAGCAGCCAGTCGGGCAGACGTTCCGGCAGGTTTCTGAAATGCAGATAGCTGCTGAGCAGGATATCGTTTCTGCCGCCCCATTGATCGGCGTTGTGCAGGTCCTCAACCGTCTCGGGAGAGAAGAAAAAACCCAGGTCGTTATCCAGCAGGTAGGGAGAATGCGGGGCAAAGAGATAGGCCGCCAGGGTCCCGTCGCGCGGCGCTAGAGCGAGATGTCCGCCGGTCACCGCGAGGGTCTCGTCCCAGGCCCGGCGGATATCCTGCGGTTTGTTGCCGTCGTTTAAGGCAAGCGTCAAGAGCGACATGTCCTGACGGGTGATCTTTCTCTCCGCCTCGATCACCTGGATCTTGGAAGGATCTTTTATCTCGCGGATATCCTGAATCTTCCTGAACCTGACCCGGTCTGCACTCACCTCTTCCCGCTGGACGAAGGCCAGCAAAGCCATCGCCTCGCGGATCCGGTCGTCGAGATAGAAATCCGCGGCGTAGGCATCTTGCCCGCTTCCGTGGGTCACGATACCGGCCGTTTTTCGGTGCAATTGCTCCAGATACGAGGCCGCAACCGACCCAACTGAGCTTCCGCCATAGCTTGACCGGGTCGGGAAGGAACCTTCGACCTTTGCCGCTACCGATGCCTCTGCCTGCAGCAGCATTCGGACGAGGACGTTGGCGTCGCCCAGGATGTTTTTCACCCGGCGCTGCGCCTGCCTCAAGTCATCGGCCTTTGCCGGCAAGGACAAACCCTGCTGCAGCCGAGCCAGCTCGGTCAACTGGCCGCGGACGATCTCGGCAAGTGACGTGGCATACTGTTCCGGGGTCAGGATTTTGTCGACGAGTCCGACCATGAGTTTGCCGACCGGCTGGCCGGCCGCAAAGCGGATGGCCTTCTTCAGCCAGGACTCCGCCGATACCTGCAGTTCATTGCCGCCGCAGGTTTCCCGGAGCAGGGCCAGCACCGAGAGTTTGTTGAAAACAATGCCGAAATCGGGCTCGGAACCTCGCTTCCGGCTACTCCCTTCAAAGCCGAAATCGCCGGAGAGACTTTTCAGCAATCCATTGGCCATCGCCTGCCGACCGGCAAGATCGGCGAGGGCATCGATAGTCCTGCTCAACTCGACCAGTTCGACAAAGATCTCCGGGTCCGCCCCCGCCTCTCTGCCGCCGGCTGAAAGCTTCGGCAGGCCGCCGACGGCCGCCTCGATCCGCCCACGCACCAGGGCTATGCCGTCCTCCTTCCGCAGGCCGTAGCCCAGGAGGGCCAGCAGGTTCTCCGCCCGGTAGGGCTTCTGCCCCCGCAGATACCGCACGGCAATTGCCGAGACTTCGGCGGGAGGCCGCCCCTTCAGGCGAGCCAGGGTGAGTTCTGCCGCCAGGGCTAGTTGCCGGTCGATCTCCTCCCGGCCCAGTTCCGCCAAGAAGCTTTCAGCCGCCCGGGGATCAAAAAGAATCGTGACGACGTTGTCAATGAAATCGCCTGCGCGCCGGACGGAAAGCCGAAGATCGCCCCGCCGGGCATAGGTTAAAATGAGCGCCTGAGCCTGTTCTTTTCCCAGAAAATCGAAAACATCCCAGATGAGGCCGCTGTTTATCCCGGTCCGGCCCATTGCAAGCGCCGTCTCCCGAACGCTCGGCTCCGATGGGCCGCTCTCGGCCGAATGGCGTTTTGCCAGCATCGCGGTCGCATCATGATCGCCGGGGGCGCCGGTCAAAATTGCGGCCGCAGCCGCCATCCTTTTGGCGAGGGGTTCGTCCTGCGGCCCGGGATCCAAGCCGCGGACAATGGCACGCCGATAAAGCTCGCGGCGAAAGGAGGTTTGCTCCCCCGCCGCAGCTGCCTCCTCCAGAGCCGCTATCTGGCTGCGCACGGGTCCGTGGACCGGCACCGCCAGGCAATCGTCGACTGCATCTGCCAGCACCTGCGGCCAGGAAGCAGCAGGCTCCGGCAGGAAATAGAAGCCGGGGCCGGTGGGTGTCGCAAAGAGAAAGTTCAGCAGCCGCTCGTCAAGCACGGTCCGGTCGCGGCATTCCTGCCGCCCCTGACCGGCATACTTGTCCGGGGTTGCGGTCTCGCGCAGCGCCAGGAGAAAACGTCGATGGCTTTCCAGGCTGCGCCTGGCGACCGTATTTTCGGCATCCACCTGTAAAAAGCCATCCGGCTGCACCTGCTCTTCCCTCCTTGTCTCCCCCGCCTTCCCGCCCAGGAGGCTGCCGGCCAGATCGCCGTAGGTCGCCACAAAGGCCGGCGCCTGCCACTGCGGCATCAGTCGGTTGTCCCAGTAGTCGAGACCTGCGAGATAATGATCGATGAGGTTCTTGCGCAGTTTCCGGTCGATCGCCACAAAATTGCTGAACAGGTTGGTCCTGTCGATCCGGGTGGGGTCGATGCGCGGATCGCAGCTCGGGATGGCGCTGCGCAGGAATTCGTTTTCGATCTTCCTCGTCCGGATGTTGGCCAGGTCGTAGTACTGCGCGGTGAGCAGGGTCCCGCTGCCGCCATAGCTCATCTTGAGCGGATGGTCGCTGGTGCCGACGATCCTTCGCGACTCTTTTGCCTCCCGCCCACCGGCAGAACGGTCGGCAAGGAGTTCCGCCAGCGGGGTGCCGGCCACGATCTCCGGGTAGTAACGGGCGACAAAATCCTCCAGCGGAAATGTCTCGCCGGCAAGGTAAGGCAGGATCGAGTCATGGCCGACCCGGGTGGTCTCGATGACCACACCCCTCTCGTTGGCGATGATTTTCCGGGTGATGGGATCGGGCTCCAGATAAACCTGCATATGGCCGATGAAGTCGCCGGCCGTGGTCTGCAGCAGCCCCCGGTTCGAACCGAGCGCCAAAGCCGGGTAGAGTTCGTCAAGATAGGCCAGCATTTCCTTGGTGCCCGCCTCGCAGTCGTTCAGGTTATGAAAGAGCGAATCGAGCACCATGCCGCTGCCGTTGCCCGGATAGAATTTATTTTCGGCATAGCGCTGCAGGATCATCACCGCGGCAAAGCCGTCGATCTCCGTCGGCAGGCCGGCCGCCACCCGCTCGTAGCGCTCCCGAAAACGGGCCAGGGCCTCATCGAGAGTAAAGGCGGGTTGCAGGTTTTTCGCCAGGAGTGCCCGGCTCAGCTGATAATATTCGGCCGCTATGATGAACGAGGCAAACGGCATATCCAGCCTGCCGTCGCCGATATCCCGGCGCAGTTCGGCCAGAAAGGCAGCCTCACGGCGCGTCAGATCGGCCACGGAGGCAGCCGCCGGCACCGCATCCTGAAAGACATTGCCCAAGAGGTACGACTCGGCGTTTTCCTCGACCAGGTGAAACATGTCCTTGGCCGGTCTTTTGGGAATGGTATCGGCGGAAAATCGCGGCGGCAGGAGTTTTGCCACCGCCGTCCCGCGGGACAACGAATGGAAGCCTGCGCCGGCATCGGCGAGCGCGGGCAGATTGACCGGCATAGCGACCATGGGGACAAAGGCGGGACCGTCGCCCCCCCGATCGGGGCTGGTACTGCGCTCATGGGCACGGTAGGGAATTGCCGTCAACCGGACGCCTGCGAAACCGGTTTCATTTTCATCATCTTCCTTCGTAAAGTCGGTCGGCCCGGCCACATCCGCTGCCCCCCGCCCCGCCGTCATGCCCGAGGAGGCCGGAGGCTCCGGATCCGGGTCGGCCGGAGAACCTGGCGGCAGCATGGGCACCGGCACCAGCAGGGCCGCCAGATGCAGCACCAGGGTAAGCGCAACCGCGCCCGACCATTCTCGTAACTTGCCATGTCTTTTCGCCATCTTGCCACCGAACTGCAGAAATCCGTAAGCGTTCAGCAGTCAGCAGTCAGCTGTCAGCTTTCAGCAGGAAGAAGCTGAATGCTGACAGCTGATAGCTGAGGCCTGGCCTGTTCCGGCTACAATGGTAAGCATTGTTGCCGCCGCCGGGGAGGGTAGAAAAGGAGCGGGCAATTCTTTTCTTTTTCATTCTTTCCATGCATAATAGTAGATATATTAAAGAAATTTTATGCTGCCTGTACTCGACCGCCCGGAACGTGGCCGCCAAGCCGCATTCCGGGGATTGTGCGGCTCATTTCTAAAGGAGTTCCAGCCATGGCAAAACCTGCATGCCGGCCCTGCCCTTTCAGCCCTCGTCTGCTGCGCTCGCTCTCCGGCCTGCTCCGGCTGCTGCCGCTGCTGGCCGGGCTGCTGGCGTTCCTGTGCCTGCCGCAGCGGGCTGCCGGCAATCCCGATGCAGACAAGATCAAGATAGCGGCAGTCTTCTCCGAATCGGGGATCGCCGCTCCCCACAACCAGCCGCTGATCGAGATGACCAAACTTGCTGTCAGAAAGATCAACGAGGCAGGCGGGCTCCTCGGCAAGCCGGTGCAACTGCTCCTCTTCGACAACCTCAGCACACCGATCGGCTCTGCCATGGCCGCCCGTAAATGCGTGGAACAGAACGTGACGGCGGTCATCGGCGCCCACTGGAGTTCGCATTCCCTGGCGATGGCGCCGATCCTGGAAGAAGCCGGTATCCCTATGATCAGCCCGGGATCGACCAACCCCGAAGTCACCAAAGGGAAAAAATATATTTTCCGGGCCTGCTTCATCGATTCGTTCCAGGGGCTCGCCATGGCGAAATTTGCCTACACCAATCTTGAGGCCAGGACGGCGGTTGTCGCCACCGCCATCGATGAAGACTACAGCACGATGCTTGGCCAGTTTTTCAGCCGGGCCTTCGAAAAGGCGGGCGGAAAAGTCCTGGCGGAGATCGGTTACCGGGGCAACGCTACCGACTTTTCCAGCAACATCAAAACAATTGAGGAACATCGTCCGGACGTGGTATACCTGCCGGGCTACACCAGGGACAGCGGCCTGTTCATCAAACAGGCAGTGAAAATGGGGATACGGGCCACCTTTCTTGGCGGCGATGCCTGGGATGAAATCGAGACCTATGCCGGCGACGCAGTGGGCGGCAGCTTTCAGTCCACCCCATGGCATCCCGAGGTTCCCTATACGGCAAGCGAAGAGATGAAACGGTTTTTCAAGGCTGCCTACAGCCGGGAGGTTGCCAACAACAGCAGCCCCTTGGCCTACGATGCGGTCATGATCCTGGCCGATGCCATAACCCGGGCCGGGACCGACGACCGAAAAGCCATCCGCGAGGCCCTGGCGACTACCAGAAATTTTCAGGGGGCGACCGGCTCGATCACCTTTGACGAAAATGGCGATCCGTTGGATAAGGGCATCATCATCATCGAGTTCAAGGATGGGAGAAAGGTCTTTACCCAGACGATCCAACCGTAGCCGTGGGAGAAGTGCCATGTTCCGCCAGACTTCGAAACACCTTTTGCTCTTATGCAGCCTCGGC
>MGTI01000262.1:0-21456 GCA_001799365.1 Desulfobacterales bacterium GWB2_56_26
TTTATTTTCTTTCTATGTCAACAACTTCGGCGATTTCAACAAAACCTACGGCTCGGTCGGAGCCGTGGTGGTGCTGATGATGTGGTTCTATATCTCCGCCTTTATCGTCCTTCTGGGCGGCACTCTGAACGCCGAGACGGAGCACCAGACTGCAGTCGACAGCACCAAGGGCAGGCCGTCACAACCCCGGGGCAAACGAGGTGCCTATATGGCCGACGATGTGGGGAAGAAAAAATGATCGCCGAAGCAGGTGCCCTCCTTCGGCCACCGAGATGGGTGAAAGCCCTATGCAGATAGTCTTTCTGACCGCCACCGTCGCCCTGGTTGTTCCGACCCTTCTGCCCATGGTGCCGCTGGAAGCGTGGTGGGTACGCTCGTTCGATTTTCCCCGGCTGCAGCTGTGCAGTCTTTTACTGTTTCTCCTGCTGCTGGAGCTGATCCTGCTCGATTGGCAGAAGCCTGTCTCGGTCGGTCTGCTTCTTACCGCCGCCATCTGCCTCGCCTACCAGGCCTGGTGGATCGTGCCGTATACCAGACTCTTTCCGGTGGAGGTGAAAACGACGAACAATCGGGACCGCCGAGCCAGTATCCGCATCATCACTGCCAACGTCCTTACCCCGAACCGCAATGCCGAAGGTCTGCTGGAACTTGTCCGCACTTATGACCCGGATATCCTGGTGACCCTCGAATCGAACGGCTGGTGGCAGGAACGTCTGGATACGCTGGAGACGGAGTACCCCTATACCATCAAATGCCCGCGCGAGAATTTGTACGGCATGCATGTCTACTCGCGCTATGTTCTGAAAAACAGCCGGATCGAGTACCTGGTCGAGGAGCACATCCCCTCCATGCATACCCTCGCGATCCTCCCGTCGGGGGCGGAGGTCCGTCTCCATTTTCTCCATCCGCAGCCGCCCTCGCCGCAAAACAGGAAGGCCTCTTCGCCGCGCGACGCCGAACTGGTGGTGGTGGCAAAGAGCGTGGCGAAAACGGAGACCCCGACTATTGTCACCGGCGACCTGAACGATGTGGCCTGGTCGACGACCACCCGGCTGTTCAGGAAGATCAGCGATCTGCTGGACCCCCGGGTTGGCCGGGGCATGTTCAATACCTTCCATGCCGACTACTGGTTCATGCGCTGGCCCCTGGACCATCTGTTCCACAGCGACCATTTCACCCTGGCGGTGATTAAGCGGCTGCCGGGATTTGGCTCGGATCATTTTCCACTCCTGGCCGAACTGGTGCTGGAATCAGACCGGCGTGACGAGCAGGAGGGGCTGCCGGGCGACCGGGGGGATGAAAGAAAGGCGGAGGCGAAAGCGAAAAAGGAAGACGTCGGTGATCGGGATGTTCCCGAACCTGATAAAGAAATGTAGAGCAACCGCTGTTTAGCCTATCCACATAAACAGGAGATCGATTATGAACGAGACACACACAATGGATAATCCTACCACCATGAACACCGGCCGGACCCGGACAAAATCTGAAGAGCTTATCCCTCCTTCGTCCGTCCGTGTCACCAAGCATACCCCTATCCAGGTTCAGGAACGGATTCGGCTTGGAACGGTGGAAAACATCGCCCGGGTTATTTCTTCACCGGAGACGATCGATACCCGCCTGCGTGATCTCGACCGGGAGTGGGATATCGAACGCGTGCTGGAACTGAACGCCTCGTTGCTGGCCTTCAGCGGCGTGGTTCTCGGCAAGTTCGTCAACCGGAAATGGCTCTATCTGTCGATGGGGGTGACGGGCTTTCTCGCCCAGCATGCCCTGCAGGGATGGTGTCCGCCCCTGCCGGTCCTGCGGCGCATGGGGGTCAGAACCTGCCGGGAAATCGAGCAGGAACGCAACGCCCTGAAGATGATTCGCGGCGACCTCAACTCTATGCCGGAGAGTGTCGACCCGCGACGGCAGGCGGAGGAACTGCTGAGCATTCAGGAACGATAAAAAAACTGAGGACTGAGCGATGAGGACTGAGTTGTCATGCACGGGCGCACCCCGAATGGAAGGGGCAGGATTTTTCGCCTCTCCACTCAGTCCCCAGTCCTTTGCCCTCAGTCCTCTTCTTAAACCAGATCCATCAGCTCCCGCGCCGGCGCCCAGGCGCAGTGATTGGGACGCAGGGGCGAATTCACCCCGACATAGTAGGCGCCTTCGAGGAGTTCGGTGCCGTAAAAGAAGAAGCCGCCTATGCCTTTGAGATTGGCGACCACGGTCGCCGACGGCACTCCCCGGGCAACCAGAAACTCGAGGACGGGGACGCACCAGCGTTCGCCGCGAAAGTCCCATTTGCTCCATTCCATACCGACATCGGGCCGGTCGAACGGGGTAGCCGTCACATGGACAGCTGGCGCGACGACGAGTTCGAGGAACCAGTTTTTATTAACCCTCGTGCCGGGACAGGTCTTCCTGGTGGTCGGATCGTCGCGGTGGAACAGGACGGTTTCCCTGCGTGCCTTCAGCCCCAGCCAGTCGAGCAGGACCCGTACGGCCGCCGCGGCAGTGGTCCAACAGGCGAAACCGCGGCCGGTGCGGGGATCTTCGACATCATAATCGCCAAGAACTTCGATGCCGAACGAAAAACTATTGAAGCTGACCGCGTGCAGCCCGGTCCCCGCGAAATCGCTCATGCCGAAGATCTGATCGTCGTTAATGAACAGATGGGGGCCGGCGCTCCAATGCTTTTCGTCGCGGTAAAAGTGCCGCAGATTCTCGATATGCTGAATAAGGAACCCTCTCGGACGCTCCGCAAGAGACGGCTCGGCCGTGTGGTGCAGCGTTACCGCCTTGCACCAGTTGGGCGGAGGCAGCGTGGCAAGATGCCGGGCAAGCGAATCGGGAGTCCAGACCCGGCCTACATTTCCAAATCCCATATGAGGCGTTCTCCTGTACAATGACCTTTATTCTTCTTCCACCGGGGAGAGATCACTGTTGGCCGGACCATTGATGATCCCGCCGTACCGGTCGTAGCGCGAGCCGTGGCACGGACAGTCCCAGGTTTTCTCCAGGCTGTTCCAGCTGACGATGCAGCCGAGATGGGTGCACATGGCCGAACGTTGCGACAGGACTCCCTGCCCGTCGCGGTAGACGGCGATTTTCTTCAACCCGCGTTGGATCACCGCCCCCCCGTCCGGAACTATCTCGTCCACCGAGGCAACATCTCCGCCTGACAAATAATCCCCCAAATACTGGGCGCTGACGTTGATATTCTCCTGCATAAACTGACCGAGAGCGAGCAGAGATTTGCGTGACGGGTCATAGAGATCGACCCACGGATTCCTGCGTCCCGCAATAAGGTCGGTGATGAGCATCCCGGCAATGGTGCCATGAGTCATCCCCATGCCCGAATCGCCCGTGGCGATGTAAACATTTCGTGAGTCTGCAGGATTGCGGCCGATGAAGGCCACGCCGTCGATCGGCTCCATCACCTGACCGGACCACCGGTACTCTATGCCGGAGATAGCCGGAAAACGCTCCCTTGCCCAGACCTCAAGCCGGGCCAGTCGGGCAGCGCCGTCATCGGCCTGTCCCGTTTTATGATCTTCGCCGCCGACAATCAGCAGATCGTGGTCGCCCACGCTATGAAGCCGGACGTAATGGTACGGATCGGCCGTATCCCAAAACAAGGCTCTGGTGACCGAGCCGGGCGGAATGCGGGCGCCGATGACATAGGTAGTGTAGGAGGCCTGCTTGGTATGGATGGTGACGAGATTATTGATCGGGGTGTTGGTGGCAACTACGATATTACTCGTCTTCACTGTATAGCCACGGTCCGCCTCGACCCGGGCCGCATCGCCGCCTGCCATGGCGGTTACGTGGGTACCGGTGAAGATGCGGCCGCCCTGCCGCACCAGCGCTCGGGCAAGGCCGGCCAGATATTTCAAGGGGTGGAACTGACCCTGCCGCGGAAAACGCAGGCATTTCCCGGTGTCGAAGGAGAGAGGCGCTCGCTCGACCATTTCGACCCCCGCCAGTCCCGCGCGACGGGCCGCCTGCAGTTCGCGGTCAAGGATTTCTGTGCTCTCGCCCGGCGGGACGAAGAGGTAGCCGTCGAGACGTTCGAAGTTGCAATCGATCTGCTCTTCCAAAGCGATCTCTTCAATCCGATCGATCGCCGCGGCGTGACTCTCCGCCGCGAGCTGCGCCCCTTTTTCACCGTGCATGCGCTCGATTTCCACATAGCGATCGTCGATGGCGGAGGACAGATGGGCGGTGGTCCGTTCGGTCATGCCGCCGCCGATCCGTCCGTCTTCCAGGACCGCCACCGACTTGCCTTCACGGGCAAGCAGATAGGCGGTGGTCATGCCGGCGATGCCGGCGCCGACGATGCATACCTCGGCATGGATGTTTTCGGTAAGTGGTGAGCCGGTCGGCATCTCCGCCGTCGCCGGCCAGATGGAATGGGTTTCTCCGCTTGTATCGGCCATGTCATCTCTCCTCCGGTTTCCCGATCCGCCTGGCTTTAAAAGTGAACAAACACTGGAGGAATCAACGGAGCATCTTCGGCGTTCCGCCCCCTTACCAGGAAAAACCAAACGGGCATAGGGTTCTGTTATTTGATAGGCGTAATGTAATTCTTTTTGCGACCCTGGCAAGAACAGTAGTCGACATCCAGCTATATCATCCGGGGCAAGGATTCTCGCCCCGTGCTTTGCTATCACGCCGCGGGCCGTGGCCGCCAAAAAAGACATGCCCTTCCTTGCGCATCCTTACCTCCGCGCCTTCGACCCAGGGCAGGCTCTTCAGCTAGTCCCGGACGCGGTCAGGCCGATGGTTGGGCGCTCCGCCGTCGCGAATACAGTCATCTGCGACTACAGCTGAAAATGACCGGTGTCGATCCATTCATTTTTCAAGAGAGTCCACCAATCGATGGCCAGCCCCTGCAATATAAATTCATAAGGCAGCCAGCCATAACCTTGGTCGCCCCACCCGGTTCCCCAGGAATTGCGGATCAGCAAGGCTCCGATCGTCTCCTTGGAACTGCCGGAATGGAATATTTTCATCTTGTCGTCGAAACCGACGGCAGCTACGGCATGACCGCCGATACTCCGATCCCCTTCGTTGGGGAATGGGATTTTCCCATCGACGGCGGCCTGTTCGATGGAACTGAACACGGAAAACCCGAACATTACCGGCAACCCCGCAACCAGATAGGTCTTGATGCGCTTCAGCAACACATCTCTTGCCGTGTTGGGCGGATCAAGCCGGAAATATTGAAGGGCCTGATAATTCTGGGCAAAGGCATAACAGAAGGCCGGCGGTTCGTTTTCAAACTCGTCGATGTGATAGGGCCAGTATTCTTCCGGCGGAATCCCGAAAAGCGCCATGGCCTCCATGGTCGTCCGGAGAAAAGCCCCTGTATCGCCGGCCCAGTGCAGGAGATTGCGGGTGGTCTTGTAGAGAAACAGCCTGGATGCGTCGACATATCTGCCGCTCGCGCGGCGTTCATAATATTCGATCAGGCCGACGCCCGCATTGGCGGTGCACGAACCGAGCCATTGCTGATTTTCAATAGGCGAGCACCACTGGCGAAGATCCTGACTGGCGGGCAGATCACGGGCCGGTGCCTTCAGGAGTCCCACCCGGCTGACCATTTCCTTAATCGATTTCTGTTCTAATCTACGCGCCCGAGTGCCGACCACGTTGTGTTCCTGCGTATAATCGCGAAAATCCGGAAAATCCGGAAACCACCCCATTCCAAGTTGAACGCCGATTTTCTCAGGCATGGGATACCTCCTATGTTGAGCTTTGTGCCGTCACTTCATGGCAATAGACTCCCGAGACTTGTCATTGCTTCATTTCGCGGACCTGCACCGTGATTTCAAAACGATCTGCCGCCTGTTGTTTCGACTCCCAACTCCGCTTCAGAATCAGTCGGATGAGCGTTACGCCGGGAGAGCGAGCTTCGAAGGTGAAGATTCGGGTACCGCCGGTGCCCACCGATGGTTCACCGGGCGGCCAAAAATCAGAAGCCGGCGGCCCGAGGATATTGTTGTCGAAAGATTCCACTTCCCAGCGATAGCCGGTGGTGGGGTTTTCCGGCAGGCGGAGGCTGACCGTCTCCCCGGGGGGGACCTCATACTCCCTGCCCTCCCCGTCCTTTTCGATAACGACTGCGGACATTGCACTTGCCTCGATTGATGAATTTTCGACACTGCCGAAGCTACCACCTGCAAAGAAGAATACCAGGAGCAAGGCGTATGCTCCGATTGACCACCTGTGAGGCTGGTGTTGATTTCGGCTGGAAAAATGGTTCTCCATGCTCTTCGACGCCCTTTAAAAAATAATGGATGCCCCTCCACAGCTTCCCAAAACACCTTTTTAAAGTCAGGCATCTGATCTGATCCTATCACACAATTATCTGTAATGCAATCTTGTACGCCCGCGTTCGCTGGCTAACCGGCCTCGTCCATACAGTTATTCTGCAGCAGATGATGGAAAAAACGTTGAACGAACCGGCCGGACACCACTTCCTTCAGGGAAAAAGCCAAGTCGGCCTTGCCGGAGAACCGCGAGGTGAGGGCAAAATAGAGGTCGCGGGAAATCTTTGCCAGGGCAACCTCCAGGTCGGCGGCGACGGCCGAACGTTCTTCGGCGGGCAGGTTGAAGAGCCGGCAAGCTGTCGGCCGTTGGCTGAACAGAAGGCATTTGCCGGACTCGTCGAGAGGACAAAGGGAGCGGTGGCTGGGCGTGGCTCGCGCGATGGCTTCCTGTCTGCTCTTCTGGCTGAGGGAGCTGTTGAGAAAATGGTGAAGGTAGACGGCTTCGATCAGAGAAAGGGCAACAGTCTCGGCACAGCATGTCGCGTGGTCACAGCCGCACAGGGACTCTTTACCCGCCAGCGCCAGACGCTCGTCGAGGTTGTCGACCAGTTTTTCGTAATCCCTGAAAAATGGAAAAAGATCGACGAGGTGACGGGATTCAAGCGACGGTTCGCGGATGGTGAGGCGCTTCTCCTTTTTGCCGTATTTTCTGATGAACCACCACTGGTCGAAATTGGCCGGCTGGGATCTGTGCCCTTTCAGTTTCTTGCCGGCCAGCTTATGGCCGAGGCCTTTCCTGAGCAGATAGGCGTTGACCACCGTGCCGGTCCGACCGATGCCGAAGCGGCAGTGGACGAGGACCTTTTTACCGAGGTAGAGGCATTCGTCCAGCCAGTCCAGGGCCTTTTCCAGCTCCTGCAGGTCGGGCGCCTCTTCATCGGCTATCGGCAGATACCAGACCTCAAAGCCGGCCTTCTCCTCGATCCAGTGGAGGTCGCAGAATTCCGCACAGAGGTTGAGGATGGCGCCGATGCCGAGCTCGCGGAGCCGGTCCAGGGCGTCATAGGACATCGGCGCCTGTCCCACCGCGAGATTGTCGGTCAGCCAGTCGAGTTGATATGTGCCTGTTTTTACATTCATATTGTTTGTGAGTGCTGAGGACTGAGCGATGAGGACTGAGCAAATTCAGTAGGGCGAAAGATTTTTCGCCCCTACACTCAGTCCTCAGACCTCAGTCCTCAGTCCTCAATCCTTATGTTTCTTAAGATCGCCTGCAACGATTCAGCCATTTCCTCGACCTGAGCCGTGTCGCTGAGTGTCATGTCGAGCAGTCGGCATTTCCCCTGGAGGATCCCCAACATGGTCAAGCGACCGAGGATCTCGACCAGCGAACGGCGCTGAAAGCCGGCGTCGAGAAGGTCCCCTCTGGTCGTCACCGTGAAGCCGGCCCAGGTGAGAATCCGTTCGATGAGCCGGACCCTGAACAACCGATTTTCAAAATTCCCCCCGCCGCCCTTGAAGCGGAAATTGATGTAATTTGCCTCGGGGTCGTCGCCGCCATAAGCATCGAGGACGGCAAAATGATAGCCGAAGCGCAGCACCAGATGGAGATATTCTTTCGCCACCGCCGCGTAGCTGCCGAAGACCGCCGACTTGAGGCCGACGATGCCGCCGCTCAGGCGGTCGGCCTCTTCCCAGTCGAGAACGGCAAGACCCTCGGGCCAGGCGACGTCCGGATGGGTGAGTCCCGCCCAGGAGGCCCGCATAAGCGGCGAGGCGATATCCGCAGGACCGATCACCTTCTTTGCCGCCGCGGCCGGCTCCAGCCCCTCACCGAGATCGAGAACGTGCATGGTGAGGGGCAGATCGCCTTCGAGCCGTTTGCTCCCGGTCATCACCCGCCCGCTCGGGCCGATCAGGGAGAACATCTCCGCCATGCCCTTTTCATGGGCGAATCGTACCAGATCGTGCATGCTGCCGCAGTTCTGCGGCGAGAACTCGGGAGCGGCTGGGTCGAGCAGATGAAGAGGAGAGATCAGTTGCAAGAGCGCCGTCAGCCGGTTCGAAAAAGGCGTAGTCGGGATTTTCTTCCTGCTTTCCGGCAGTTCCTGTGCGCCCTGATACACCGCGCCCCGGCCGGCGTCCACGGTGACCGTTTCGCCCGGAGCAAGCGTACTTCTTACGCCATGCAGGCCGGCGATTACCGGCAACCGGTATTCCCTGGCCACCGAGGCGAAATGGCTGGCGCGGCTGCCGCCTTCCGCCACCACCGCCCGCAGCCTTTCCAGAATCCCGGCAAAAGAGGGGGGCAAGGTCGCCGAGACAAGCACCGAACCGTTGGGCACGTCGGCCAGCTGCGCCTCGTTGTCCAGGATGAAGACGCGGCCGGCGGCGATTCCGGGGCTCGCGGTCGTTCCTCCTGAAACGAGGGGCTGCAAATCCGGCTCGTCCGTTTCCGGCTCGGCATCCTCAGTTTTTTCGTTAAATATCTGCAACGGCCGGCACTGCAGGAGATAGCAGTTACCCTGAAGATCCTCGCACCATTCGATGTCCTGCGGCCCGCCGAACAGCTCTTCGAGCTGCAGGCCCCATTCGGCCAGGCGTACTGCCGTCGACATTCCGGAATCCTGATGCAGCCCCATCTCCCTTGGAAACCGATACACCTCCGGCTCGGCACTGCCGTCCACCAACCGCCCGCCCGTTCCGGCCACCGCATAAACGGTAAGAGTGTCGCCCGCCGCCTCGGCCGCTTTCTCGCGGGTATACATCACTCCGCTGTTTTTCGCCTCGATCATCTCCATGACGATCACAGCCATGGCCGTTTCCTGATCCGCCAGACCGCAGCGCACCCGGTAGGCGAGCGCCTGGGGCGCATACTTGCCGGCGACAATCTCCTTATATACCTCTGGAATGTCCGCGTGGGCGACGTCCAAAAGGCTCACATACTGACCGGCAAAGGAATTCTCCCCGTCCTCGCCGACTGCGCTGCTCCTCAGGGCCCACCGACCGGAGCCGCCGGCAAAGCGCAGCTCGGCCAGACGTTCGCCGATGGCTTCCCTGACCTGGGCCGGCACCTCCGCCTGGCGGATCATAGCCGTCATTTCGTGGGAGATCTCCTGCAGCCGATTGGCGGAGCCAGGCAAGCGCACCTCGGCCAGCAGTTCGTCCAGGCGGTGGCGCAGATTATTCTGCGCAAGAAAAAGATTGAAGGCCCTGGTGGTGACAACAAAGCCGCGAGGCTGCGGAAGTCCCGCCTGCAGCACGCGGCCCAAAGCCGCCGCCTTGCCGCCTACCATTTCCGCCTGCCCTGCGGCCTGAGCCATATCAAGGGCATAGGGGGGCTCGGAAGCGGCGGCAAAAACCGGCAAGGCGGCGGCAAGCTCTGCCGCCAGTTCGCCATGCCGCCGTTCGAGTTCCTTATAGCCGCCGGGCCACATGGAGGTGAGAGAACGGATCAGACTGCCCACCGACCAGTCGAGGGCGGAGATCAGACGGGGGATCGCAGCCCAATCCGTCATCGCCCCGGCATATCCCAATTCTTCCAGCTCGCTGATCAGCTCAAGACTTCTCTTGTCGTATCGGAGCAACTCCTTGAAGGCCTCGTATTTGTGGCGGAGCAGCCGGTCGGGGGCGAACAGTCTTTCTGTCCAGTGGTGCAGCAGCCGGCGCAGCGTCATGACGATTCCGGTCGGCCCTCAGGCGGCTCCCCGGCCAGGGCCTCGTCCACCTTCTCTTCCAGCTCAGTCTTGTCGATGGGTTTGATGCAGTAGTCGAAGGCGCCCAGTTCCTGGGCCACTCGCGCCGTTTCCAGGGTGGGGTAGCCGGTAAGCATGAGAACCTTGGTCGAGGGTGTTATTTTCTTTATTTCCGCCAGGACCTCGGTGCCGAGCATTTTCTTCAGCCGAATGTCGACGATCGCCAGGTCCACCTGATGCGAGGCGACAAAAGCCAGTGCTTCCGCCTCGTCGGTGAAGACCTCGACCTGATGATTTCTTCGTTTCAGGATCTGCTTGATCATCACCCCCGCATCCAGGACATCGTCCAAAACCAGTATCAGTGCCATTTTCTACCTCTCACCCCCAAGAATTCTGTTGCCGTCGAGCCGCTTTCACCTACACAGCTATTATACAAAAGTCTCCTGGTTCTTGGCCAAAATCCTTGCTTTGAGATCGGAATACCAGGAGAAACGTGTCATGACCAGCGAATAGACAATGCGAACAGCAATATAGAGCAGCAGAAACGAGGCGAAGTAATGTACCGATGGGCCGATGAACGGCACATGAAAAGGCAGCTCCAGCGGTGCCTCGGCGAACCGCAGGTTCATCCAGGCAAGCAAAAACGGCATCGGCCAGATAGATACGCAGAAAATCGCTCCCCCCATGGAAAACGAGTAGCCAAAGGCGTCAAGAGCCTGACGGTTGATGGCCTTATAGCTCTCCTTGTCGCCCTGGATCAGGGCCAGTTCGGAAAGGTTGTGGTTCCGGTCCATCTTTTCCTGGATTTTACGGAGATAGTCGCGATTCAGATAGGCGACCGCGGTGGCGGAAAGGTCGCCCAGGATTATGCACTGCAGGGCGAGGATAACGGTGCCGAGAAAATACCCCTCCATCGCCGAAGGCAGCCACCGAAAGGGAGCGATAAACCAGGGATCAAGCAGCAGGAGATAGGGAAGGAGCGATGACATATTTTTATGATCGGCTCCGGGTTATTGGCCCGGAGCCGCCTCGGATGTGCGGATTAACCGAACATCTTAATGTTGAAAAAGCCTCGCAGCACGTAATCGACACCGACATACAGCGCCAGCACGATAAAGAGGCGCTTCAGCCAGATATCGGAGAAATACTTGGAGGTCCGGGGACCGATCACGGAACCCACGGCAATACCCACCAGTTCGAGCCCGATCAGCATCCAGTCGAACTGCACACCCTTGGAGATGAGGGTGACGATACTGGTGATCATGCTGATCAGGACCGCCAGCGCCGAGGTGCCTGCCGCCAGGTACATCGGCAGTTCGGCAACGCTGGTCAGAAACGGTACGAGCAGGAATCCGCCGCCGACGCCCAGGAAGGCGGCCACAGCCGAAATGACGACACCGCCGAGCAGTGGGTAAAGCGGATTGAACTTGAACTCGACCCCATAGAAGGTAAAACTGATATTGGTGAGCGACATACTGGTCACCTTGACGCCAAGGCCGGTGGTATCTACCACTTCGCCGCTCTTCTGTTTCTTTACCGTCGCTTCAAAGGCCTGGGCGGCGGCTTTGGCCTTCTTCTTGCTGGCCAGGCCGGAGGGTGAGGTCTCCCAGATGAGGTAGAGGCCGAGGACCAGGACGAACAGGCCGAAGTATCCCTGATAGGAGGAGAAGGAGAGTTTGCCGGCGGTGAGTGTGACGGACCCCCAGGCCCCGAGCAGCGAACCGGCCCCGAGGGTGACGGCGAGCGGCACGACCAAACGGCCCATCTTATAGTAGTTGAACGAGGATATGAGAGCCGACAAACCGACCAGGTACTGATTCGAGCCGCGAATCGAGTCGGTAATAGCCTTGTTCAGTGCAGGCGAAGTCTCCTTGAAGGTTTTGGCATAGCCGCCCAGGCCAAAAATGGTCATGTGGCCGACACCGGCCATAACGCCGCCAAAGGCGCCTACGGTGGAAAAGATCCAGCCTACCCACACTGCCCACAAAAAGGCGACGATCAAATTTACCTGCGGGCCGCCGGGAATGCCGAGGAAACCGACCGGCTTGGCCGGATCGATTTGGCCTTTATCCACCCCGTGCGGAGCGGCCGCAATAGCATCCTGAAGTTTTCCAGCAAAGGCCGGTTCCTGCCACAAACCGACCGCCAGTACGGCCAGCGCCGCCAATAACAGTAGTTTCGAATTCCTAGTCACAATAGACCTCCATCAAGTAATTACCAGCAAACAGCGTTCATTTGTTGCCAAAAATGCCAAAGTCGTCAATGCCTGGTTTATCCCTCCTCTCTTTTCCTTTTTTCCTGGTCGCCGCAAGTGGCGTAAGCACTTCTCCTCCTTCAGTTTCCGACCGCTTCTATGCCCTTTCGCTTGGCTAAATCCACTCGCTTTTGCCTCACCGCCCTCACTCCAAATCGACGATCCGGGTTTCCCCGGCATAGTCGCGGCTGCGATAGCCGGTCATCCCGGTCATTTTTGCCGTCAGTTCGGCGATGCTTTTCAGATTACGGACAATGGTCGCAACTGCTTCCTTTTCCTCCTCGCCGACATCGTCCTGAAGCAGCTGGGCCGTACCGAGGGCAACAAAGAGCGGCGAATTGATCTCGTGTGCGACGGTGCCGGCCAGTTCGATCACCCCCGCCAGCTTCACCCGTTCGGCCTCGGCCGACTTAAGGCGCCGTTCGGCGGTGATGTCGTGGATGATCTCGATGACATACTCCACCTCTCCCGCAGCATTCGGCAGGGGCGTTGCGGTCCGTTCGTACCAGCGGTGGCCGTCTGCCTCCTGCCGCTCCTGCACCGCCCTGGCCGGCTGCCCGGAAGACAGAACCTGGTCCACCGGACAGCATTTTTCCTCACCCTTCACCTGGCAGAGCTGGGCGTAGGTCATGCCCAGCGCCTCCACCTCAGTAATCCCGTGGGCGGTAAGAAAAGCGCGGTTGGCCACCACCACCCGTAACTGCCGGTCGAAAACCAGCAGCTGGGCGCCGATGCAGTCGATGATGTTGCCCAAAAAACGCTCGTGTTCCTCGATCTGATTGAACAGCAGGGTGATCTTGCGGTAGGTCCCGGCATTGATGATGGCAGCCCCGCCAACCTCCGCCACCGCCAGCGAGAAATTGATCTCGGCCGGACTGAAGCGGCGACGCTGCCGGGCCAAAATGCGGATGATGCCGATCACCTCATTTTTTACTTTGATGGGGACGGCAAGGAGCGACTTGATGCCCTCCCGGCCCATATGCTCGTGGTACAGCACCCGTTCGTCCGCCTCGACGTCGACGATCGCGACCGGTTCGCCCTGCAGAGCCCGGATGGTATTCTGCTCGTC
The DNA here is from genome assembly GCA_001799365.1 of Desulfobacterales bacterium GWB2_56_26. GTDB lineage: Bacteria > Desulfobacterota > Desulfobulbia > Desulfobulbales > Desulfocapsaceae > Desulforhopalus_A. The sequence continues at coordinate 13,282 of MGTI01000262.1, forward strand.
AACCACCTCGCCGCGATCCAGGTATTCCCGGGACAGCCCGAAGGAGGCCGCCAGCTCCAGCCGGTTGGACTCCGGCGTCAGCAGGCGGATGGTGCACCCGTGGACGTTCATGCTGCGCGGCAGCATCTCGACGATGGTCGTCAACACCCCATCGAAGTCGAGGGTCGAGTTGACCAGGCGGGAAATCGCCTGGATTTCCTGGAGATAGTCGACCTGTTGTTCGAGCTGCCGGAACAATTCGCCGCCGGCGATGGCAATGCCGGTCTGTTCCGCCAGGGCAAGGGCAAAGGAGATCTCATCGTCGAAAAAATGTCGTCTGCTCCGGGACAAAAGACGCATAATGCCGGTGACCCTGCCCTGAAAGGATATGGGCAGCGTCAGAACCGAGGCGATCCCTTCATGCAGCGCCGCCTCCCGAAACGGCCGGTGAGGGCTGAGCGAGGCATCTTCCATCGCCACCGGCAGGCCGGAGGAAACCATCGCCATGGTTTCTTCCGCATCGACCTCCGGCCGGGCCAGATATTCCGCAGAGAGTCCCGCCGCGGCCCCCAGGACGAAACGGCCGGTATCGCCATCGAGCAGCCTGATGGTACAGGCATCGATGGCGAGCAGTTCCGGCAGGCTCTGGACGATATTCTCCATCACCCGCCGGGGGTCCCGGACGGTGGACACCATCTTCGTCACCTGCTGGAAGACCTGCAGATACTTATGGTTCCGGTTTTCTATCCTGGGGTCGTGCATGTTCCGTCCTCAGCCGTTATCCTTTCAGGCCTTCTCGATCCTGGTCTTGATATACTTCAAGGGCGGCGTGCCGCTCCATTTGCAGGCCACATTGGGCGGCAGCAGGAAATTGGTATTGAACCCCGAAAACTGCGGATACTTGGGATCGCCTTCCAGACCGAATTTCCCGCCGAAACCGCCGGCTGCCGCCAGCACTCCTTCACGGATATCCCAGGTCACCCTTGCTTGTGCCTTAACCCCAGCCCAGGGCGAAGAAATAACCACCTGATCGCCGTCTTCGATCCCCAGCCTTTGGGCATCGACGAAGTTGATCCATACCGGATTGGTGCCGTTCTGCTTCATCAGGCCGATGTTGGCAAAGGTCGCCGTATGTTCGTGCTCGAGAACCCGGAAGTAGCCGAGAATCATCGGATACTCCGCATCCGGCTGCAGTTCCGGCCAATCCCCATAGGGCGATTTGTAGTCGGGCAGCCCATCGACGCCTTTCTCCTCGGCGGCCGGATTCAGGAAGCAGTATTTGCCGGTCTTGCTGCTGCCCGAGGCGCCGTAACCGGCCGGCGGGTTGACCGATCCCCAGGCCTTATATTTGTAGAACTCCTGCGGGTCGGTGACGAAGAAGCCCTTTTCCCGCAGCTCTTCAAGGCCGATCTTCTGGTTGCGCAGCTGATTGGTGAGGAACTCGTCTTCGCTCCGCCAGGGGAAGAACTCACCGAAGCCGAGCCGGGCCGCGAGGTCGGAGAAGATCTGCACCACCGTCCGTGACTCGTACATCGGTTCGATGGCCCTCTGGCCGAGGGAAATGAAGGATTCGTACATCCAGTCGGCCGCCACCCGGCTCTGTTCGAGGTAGGTGGAGTCGGGCAGGACGACATCGCAGAGCGTCGTGGTATTGGTCATGAAGCAGTCGATAGCACAGGCAAATTCCAACTTCTCCATGCCGCGCTGCATCGACGGTTCCGATCCGCTCGACATGACCGGGTTGCCGAAATAACAGACCATGGCCTTCAGCCGGCCGGCCTGGACATCCTTCTCGAAATAGCCGGGAATCCAGCCGCTCCACAGATGGCTGCTGTTCAGTTTGGTCTTCGAAGCGTTGTTCGGCGGCTTGGGCTGATTGTCGGCCCAGGCGGAGGCCAGCTTGTATTTACGAACCAGCGCCGGACCGCCCGGAGCGTCGAAACAGCCCATCAGCCCGTTCAAGGCCATCAACGCCTGGGTGGCATGAACCGTATTGGGGGTCTGGGCCACGCCGGTCCAGGAATTGACCCCGGCATGGGGCGCAGCCGCCGCAAATTCGTAGGCCAGCCGCTCAATGGTGACTGCCGGCACGCCGCAGATTTCCGCAGCCCAGGCCGGAGTCCGGGCGATGCCGTCTTCCTCGCCGAGAAGCCGTTTTTTGAAGCCCTCGAAGCCGTAAGTCCAGTTGGCGACAAACTCCTGGTCATAGAGATTGTCGCGGACGATCACATGGCACATGGCCATGGCCATCGCCCCGTCGGTGCCCGGTTTGATCGGGATCCACTCGGTGGCTATCGCCGCCGTATCGCACCGTCTGGGGTCGACCACCACCAGCTTGGCCCCGTCGGCCACCGCCTTTTTCAACAGGGCGACCTTGCGCTGGCCGGCGGAGGTGGCCAGCTCATTGATGCCGAACAGCAGAATGAAGCGGGAACGGGGATAGTCGATCCACGGCCGTTTTTCGCTGTAGCATTTTTCGTTGGCCATTCGGGCCGGATTGTCGCACATCTGGCGATGGGTGGTCTTGTGGGGCGTGCCGTAGGCCGCCATAACCGCCTCATGACACCAGGCGTTGAAATCGTTGCCCCGATGAAAAGCGACGGTCTCGGGGTCCATGGCCTTAAGCCGCCCGGCCACCATCCCCATCGCTTCATCCCACGAGGCCTTGCGGAACCTGCCTTCCTCTTTAATCAGCGGGGTTTTCAACCGATAGGCCGAGTAGGTGTTGCGGTGGGCATTGGCCCCCTTGATGCAGAGCCTGCCGCCGCCCTTCGGATCGCCCGAAAGTCCCTTGCAGGCCGTCATCACTTCGTCCTTCACGACGACTTCCTGGCCGCAGAGGCCGAGACAGATATAGCAGTGGGTTTTGACTGTTCGATCGGCCACCGGCGGCTGCACGCCTTCGGCGAGGAGTCCCGCAGCGGGGTCCAGATCAAGACTGCCGACAGCCGTGGCCAATTGCCCAAGAATCCGGGCGTATGCCGCCTCCATCGTCAGTTTCTCCCGAACCGCCAGGCCGTAGATCCCTTCAAACGCCAGAAAACTCCTAGTGATCTGGGCGAGTCCACAATAGAAGTCGCTGGTTGCCGAGGCTTTGAGCACCGCGCAGAAATCGATGCCCCATTGCAGATGCTTGCGGAGAAAATCGAATTGATCGTTCGCCTGCCCGTCGGCAGCAGCCTTGCCCGCCAGACGGTGCATGAACTCCAGTTCGACGGCGATATGGTCGTCGAGATCCCGGTAACCGGGACTCTTATGCAGGCCGGCATCGCGATACGCCTTTCGGGCCGAAGCCAGTGGCTCCTGCATGACCAGCGGTTCCTGATTCTTGTAGCAGGATGCATAGGGAAAGGCCGGATTTTTGCCGGCATTCAGAAACAGCTCGGCATAGTCATGACGAAGGTCGCGATACGCCTCCTCTGCCGTCCGGGACTTCAGATAGGAGAGGATCCTGCCGACACCCGCGCAGAATTCCTCGCTGCCGCCGCCGGCCTGCAGTTCATGCAGGCCGGTCAAGAACGTCCCGCCGCACATTTTTTCGAGCAACGACGAGGGAATCTCATCCCGATACATGACTGAGAGAAAATGGTATATCTGCGACCGGGCTTCATTCACTTCACGTAGATCCATGCTGTTTCTCCTTTAGATATCAACGTAACTTTTTTCTTTGCTGTTACCGACTACCTTTAGACCTTCTCTGCCAGCTCCCATCGATCGGTTAATGAGACCCGACCTCTCGGTTGGCATGATATGTTTCAACATTTTCCTGCGAATCGCAGACCGGCAGGATCAAGCGGAACAGGGTTCCAGGCACCTCGCCCAATTCCCGGTCAAGGACCGGACTCTCGACCTCGATTGTTCCGCCATGCTCATGGATGATGCCGTACGATACGGATAACCCCAGTCCTGTTCCCTGCCCGACCGGTTTGGTTGTGAAAAACGGATCGAAGATCCTGGCCTGATTCTTTTCCGGAATGCCGCAGCCGGTATCCCTGACCGTGATAACAATGCTGTCGCCCTGCATTCTGTCGCTGGGGGGAGCAAGACCTGTCTGCAGGTAAATAGTGCCGCCGGTGTTCTGCATGGCATGGTGGGCATTGTTGATCAGATTGACGAAGATCTGGCGGAGTTTTTCCGGGTCGCCGCAGATAAACGGCAGGTTCCGATCGAATTCGCGATGGAAGGCGATGCGGCTGAGGGAGAGCGTATGCTCCGTTACCGCCACCACGTCGGCCAGGATTTCATTCATGTCGATCAACTGGCGGGAGCTGCCCGACTGGCGGGAAAATTTCAGCAGATCGGCAACGATCTTGCGACTGGCCTTGGTCTGCCGTTCGATCACCTGCAGACTCTCGTGCTGTTCGCCACCCGCCGGAGCATCGTCCATCAGGAGTTGGGTATAGCCGAGGATGATGCCGAGCGGCGTGTTTATTTCATGGGCGACCCCGGCCGCCATCTGCCCGACCGAGGCCATCTTTTCGCTCGCCGCGAGTTGTTCCAGCATGGTTTTGACCTTGGTCAGATCCTTGGCGATTGCCTCTGAGCCCAGGATCTCTCCGCCTTCGCCGAAGATGGCGGTAGCCGAGAGCAAAACCGAAATGGCCGAGCCATCCTTTCGGGCGAATTCCAGGTTGAGGTCCTTGATATAGCCGTCGCGGGCCAGCATGGCGTCATAGGTCGGAATCTGGGTCGCATCGGCAAAAAGATCGGTCAAATGCAGTTCCCGGGCCTCGTCCCGGTCGTAGCCAAGCATGGCGAAGCCGGAATCGTTCATATCCACCAGTCGGCCCGTACTGTCGCTGAAGAAGACCATGTCTTTCGAGGCCGAGAAAAGATGACGGAATTTCTTCTCCGACTGGGACAGTTCCTCTGTTCGCTCCAGCACCTTGTGCTCGAGGTTCAGGTTCAGGTCACGCAGCTGGTTGGCTGCTGCCGCAAGGTTCTTGTTGGCATTTTTCAGCTTGCCCGCTTCGTGTTCGAGCAACTCATAGGCCTGGACGCCCTTGTGATAGAAGATCATCACCGCCGCCACGGAGATCATGAACAGGGTGTTGAATCCGCCGGAATACGGTGAGATCGCATGCCAGATATCGGGCCTGCCGCCAATCATCAGAAACTGCTTGACCAAATGGCCGACGGCCCGCGAAATTGCAAAAGCCCCGATGGCGAGCGTCACGTAATGCAGATAGCCCCAGACGAAATTATCGGGCTGCCGCTTGGCCAACAGATAGGCGTAACGCCAGGCGAGAAAGGAGAAAACTATGTTTGCCGCCGAGCCGACTATATCGACGGCAATGGCCGGCAGCAGGGGAATGCCGTTCATTGCCCGTCCTCCCCGGTTTCAACCTTCAGCGAACGATAAAAAGAGCGCAAGGCCAGATAGAGAAAAAAGAGGGCAGGCGCACAGAGCAGGTGATCGAGTGCAGTGATGTAATAGATCCATTTGCCAAAAGAAAAAGGCAGCAGCAGCAGGGCGGAGAGATAGCCGTCCTCGGTCGCAAACGCTTCATTCGGCAAGGCTACCTGGGCAAAGTGACCGATAAAGGCCAGACCGTTCCAGAACATCATCAGCCAGCAGAATCGCTGGAGATAGAGCCAGCCGATGCCGGCAAAGGAACTGCGCCGGATATCCCAGAGCAGATAGCCGAGGGCGCCGAGGTACTGGACATGGGCAAGTTGATGGACCACCACCCCCTCGACACCGTCATGGGTCTGCAGCGCCCAGGCGTTCCCCGACAACAGGGCGATGAAAATCAGCTGGGCGAAAACGATTCTGCTGACAGTTGTCGGTTTCATTGGACCTTCTTCTTGGTGCAACAATTTTGCTGCATAGTAGTAATTAATTTTTTTGTCATACGGCGATCATCTTAGCCGGTTGCTCCGGCTTCCGACATTTCAGGACAGCCGTAGCGGCAGCTGGCGTCTCCCTCCGTCTTTGCACTTTCGATACCATTCTTGCGGCAATAGGCCGAAAATCTCTTTATCGCATAAACTATTCTTTCAATTATGTATTTTAAATTCACAGTCTCAATATCAGGGCAGCACGCCAAGCCGCAACTGCAACCGATTTGCTGCTTGTGCAACACTTTTGTTGCACATCGAAGCGCACCTCGCAGATCGGACCGACGGCTTAAAAAGAGACGGCAAATGGGGGCTCTTCGCAGGGATTAAGCGAAGAACGTGAGGGAGGGTTGAAGAAACCGAAGAATTGCTTCAGGTGACGCGGACGGACTAACGAGGTTTATTGATTTTTGAAACGGAAGGCCTCGACGTCGATCCGATAACGACGCAGCAGCCGCTGCAGGGCTTGCCGTTCAATGCCGCAGGTTTTGGCGGCAAGGGAAACATTGCCTTTCGTCCTGTCCACCGCACGGCGCAGGTAAAATTCGGTGAATTCCTTCAGGACGGCCGCCTTGGCCGTGTTGTAGTCGAGATGTTCGATCGCCGAAAGGTTGCCTGCCACCGGCTGCCCGGCCTGTTCCGCCGCCGGCCTGTCAAGCATCAGGTCCTGTTTTTCGATTTTTTTCCCGGAAGCGAGCAGGACCGCCCGGTTGATAGTGTTCTGCAGTTCGCGCACGTTGCCGCGCCAGGAATTGTGGAGGAGGGTCTGCACTGCCTCCGCCGAAAATTCCAACTCGGGCCGATCGTACTCCTGACGGTATCGGCGCAAAAAATGCTGGATGAGTAAAGGGATGTCGGCACGTATCTCCTCAAGACTCGGCATCGTCACGGTTACCACGTTCAACCGGTAAAACAGATCCTCCCGAAACTCGCCCCGGACGATCTTGGCCTCGATATCCTGGTTGGTCGAGGCCACCACCCGGACATCCACCGGATAGGTCCGGGTCTGGCCGAGCGGCTGGATCTCCTTTTCCTGCAAAACCCGCAGCAGCTTGGTCTGGATGGACACGGGAATGTCGGCGATCTCGTCGAGCAGAAGCGTTGAGTGATTGGCCTCGACGAAAAGGCCGACCTTATCCCGGTCGGCACCGGTGAAGGCACCCTTGCTGTAGCCGAACAGCTCGCTCTCCAGGATCTGTTCGGGCAGGGCCGGGCAGTTGACCGTCACCATCCGCCGCCCGGCCCGGCTGGACATGGCGTGGAGAGCCCTTGCCGCAAGCTCCTTGCCCGTTCCGGATTCGCCGCGGATGAGCACGGTCATGCTGCTCGGTGCCAGACGCCTGAGCAGATCCCGGACCTGCAGGAGCCGCTGCGACCGGCCGACGAAGCCGTAAAACTCGCCCTCGCCTGAAAGCTGCAGCCGAAGCTCGTCGAATTTCTGCTTTTCCCGCAGCAGTTCGGTCCGCTCCATGGCCTTGGCCACGGCGTGGATGATCTGCTCGTTGTCGAAGGGTTTCTGGAAAAAGTCGTAGGCCCCCGCCTTCAGCATCTCGACCGCCATATCCACCGTGGCATAACCGGTCATGATGATGGTGGTGAGCGAAGGATCGAGCTCCCTGATCCGCCGGAAAAACTCCACCCCGTCGATCCCCGGCATTTTGATGTCGGTCAGGACCACATCCGGCCGCCAGAGGGCGAGGACTTCGAGCCCTTGATCTCCCGAGCCGGCCTGCCGGACGTCATAGCCGCATTTTTTGACAAGGATCCTGGTGAGCAAGGTCAACATGTCCGGCTCGTCGTCGACAATCAGGACACGTCCGCTGGCGGTTGGTTCAGTCATGGCTTTCCCTCTATGAAAGAGGAATGAAATACTTGATTTTTCGGTTCTTGTTCTGACGATTCGCAGTTTCCGCAATGCTGAATCGTTCCCGGCGAACTCAGCCTAGCAGAGTTTGCCCGGGTTGGCCAGTCCTTATCAAAAGATAGTTCGATCTCTTATTAATTCTTGCTTTTGCTCATTCATTCGTATTAGGATTTGTACGCCCAATTAAGTATGACAGAGAGAGAAAAGCAGCAGGAACGACTTCAACAAATTCATTCAAATTCACTAAAGGAGAAATCGCGATGATGTCATTGAACAAGTTATCTGCCCTTGGGTTCGGCATGATGTTGTTGACTGCAGGAACAGCTCAGGCAGACACTACCGTTCCCTCGCCGGCGGCGCTCGACAAGCCGGTCCAATTCACGCTGGCAGTCGGCGCTGAAAGAATGGAAGGGGATACAACATATCAAATAGGTGATCCGACCGTTTATGCAAATGGAGTTACCGAGAATCAATACTTCCCGTTCAGCGAG
>MGTI01000262.1:21495-21799 GCA_001799365.1 Desulfobacterales bacterium GWB2_56_26
AATGACAATATGAAAGATTCGGATTGGCTCACGCCGAGCAATCCGAGTCAATTGGACATCTATTCCGAGTCGGAAATCTCCGAGTTCGATGCCTTCATTTTCGATGCCGATGTCGACTGGATCTTCTTCAATTCGGACGTCGTCTCCCTCTATGCGGGCCTTGGCTTCCTCTATCAGGACTTCGAGTATGAGGCAAAAGTCCTCTATCAAACCTATCCCTCGATCTTACCTGGCGTCGAATTCCTGGGCGACGGTCGGGTGGCCATCACCTACGATATCACCTACACCATTCCTTATATCAAGG
>MGTI01000263.1 GCA_001799365.1 Desulfobacterales bacterium GWB2_56_26
GGATGTCATGATCGCGGGCGAACTGCACGCAGGCGACGACATCGCCCGTGCCGAGACAATGGACGATGGCGGCGGGTCTCCTGTCGATCATGCTGTTCCAGATAGTGCGGGATTCTTCGTAGGCGGCCTCGCCGGGCAGCAGCACCGGGCCCCGGAGGCCCATCTTAAAGGCATTGACGGTATCTTGGGCTATATCTCTTTCCAAACCTTGCAGGGTAGTCATCTTCATGGCGTTCTCCTTCCGGTTGAAAGTTTTTTCACTCCATCCTGACCCCGACAATATAAACATGTTTTTCCGGCCACTGATCCAGTTCCAGATGTTTACAGGTAATGCCCGCTTCCGCCAGGACCCGCAGGTTGCCCTGGATCCCGATCGAGCTGTAGTGAAACGATTCGCCCTGCATGACATCGTCGTGCTCGCCCAGGGCATCGCCGAAGGTATAGATGAGCACACCGCCGGCAGTGAGCAGCCTGCACAGTTTTTTCACCACCGGCTCCTGCATGGCAAGAGGCAGGTGGAAGATGGAATCCCAGGCGATGATGAGATGAAACCTCTGGCCGGTGTCCCACGTGCAGATATCCCTGACCAGGAAGTTGGCGTCGGGATGATTCTCCTGCGCCAGTCTGATCATCTCCGCGGAAACATCGATCCCGGTCACCTGAAAACCCTTTTCCTGCAGCAGCCGCACAAAGCGGCCGCCGGCGCCGCAGCCGACATCGAGCGCGGGGCCGGGCTGCGCACAGAAGTTCAGGGCTCTTTCCAGTTGCGGAATGCCATGCTGCGAGTCGTGCAGCCGGTCGTGCCACCATCTGGCGAGTTTATCGTACTTTTTTCCTAAAATTGACGGGTCCATATGTTCTTTTTCTTCGCCATCACCCCGAATATCGCAGCCTTCGCAGTAGCCGGTTTCCAGAAGATACCTGTCCTAACGGCAAGTTGAGGAGTTAACGTACAAGATTAACCAGGCGCAAGAGCATTGTCGAGAGTCGCTGGTCTGCTAAGGCTAAGGAAAAGGGACAGAGACCTGTTCGGTCTCTGTCCCTTGTTGTTCATCGGTGTTAGACATTCACCTGGAGTTATCCTTTCACCCCCTCTTTTTTGCGCACATACTCGCAGGAGCTTCTGACCTCCTCCTTGAAGGTGTCGAAATCCACCTGCAGGCCGTTAATGTAGGTGCTCCAGCCGGCGCTGGATTTGGCGAAATGGACGGCATCTTCGATTTCCGCGTCCGTCGCGCCGTTCAGCTTGGCCAGTTCGGTGTGATACAGGGCACAGTAGCGGCATTTGGTGATACCAGAGATGGCGATGCCGATAAGTTCCTTGTATTTATTGGGAATGACGCTGGTCTCCAACTGTACCTGCTTGAACAGCCGCCATTCCAGTTCAAGCGTGGCGTCAGGGACCAGTTTGAAGAAACTCGGGACCAGTCCGAGGGTTTCCCTCATTTCACTGTATACTTTTTCGCGATCCATAAGTCACTCTCCTTACGGGGAGGGAAAGGACTGCGCGGCCACACAATGCGACCGGTGTAGAATCCGGTCCTGCGCAGCAGGGAAACGGGTTGTTCAGATAATGCTGCAACTCGAACGGAAGCGGGAAGCAGGGCCGGAAAGCTAACAACTCCCCGTGATTAAAATGTAAGCACTGGCGTTCGGTGTGCAACGGAAAGATTTAATATAATAACGTTTATACGGGTAGTTAGCCAATATTTAACAGGTTGAAATCAAAGGCGCTTTTCACCGGGCGGTCAGGGAATTTGTCGAGGAAACACGAGAATCCCCCCGCTTGTCGATCGCCTCTCCTACCTGATCAACGACCCCTCTCCGTAATAACTGGCCCTGGCGGTGGCGTTGGGCATAAGGAAGGAGCCCTTGGCGAGCAGGGTGCCGGGGCTGGTGACCGAGTTGCAGCCGGTCTGGCAGCGGTCGCCGAGGATGGCGCCGATTTTTCGCCGGCCGGTGTCGATCCGGTCGTCCCCGTGGGTGAAGGTCACCGTGCCGGGCAGAAACCTGAGGTTGGCGAATTTGGTGCCGGCGCCGAGGTTGACCTCGTTGCCGAGGATAGAGTCGCCGATGTAGGCGAAGTGGCCGGCCTTGGCGTCGTTCAGGAAAATAGCATGCTTGATTTCGGTAGTGTGGCCGAGCACGCATCGTTTCCCCGCAAGGCAATAGCCGCGCAGGTAGGAGCCCTGGCGGACCTCGGTCATCTCGCCGATGATTGCCGGCGATTTGATCATCGCCCCGGTCTCGACCAGGACGCCCGGCCCGATATCGATCCTGTCGCCCAACAGCACCGCCCCGGCCATGAGCACCGAGGCCCCTGTAAGCGGTTGTCCATTCACCGAGACCCGCAGCTTGCCCTTAGTTGTGTCGCCGTACTCAATTTGAGCCTCGGTGCCCGGCACCGCCTTGCCGCGGTGGAGGATGACGTGCCCGGCCAGCGGGATGCCGTCGCCGATGAGGCTGCGGTCGATGGCCGGATAGGCGTGGCGGTCCATGTAAGCTTTCAAGTCGTCAAGCGGCTTCCACACATCTGTGCCGGGATTGAACACCTCGCGATGGGGGAAATCCGTCAGGTCAAAAAAAGATTGCACCGTCAACATGCTGTCCTCATAGTATTTGGAAGAGATAAAGATCGCAGTTGTCACACGTTGAAAACTGAAGCTGAAACTCAGGAATAATTGGCACTATGAGAAAAATGGCCGAAGAGTTCAAGGAAAAAGCAGCGGTTGGCCGGCGGGCGGAAGAAACCTCGCTTGACTTAAATAACCCGGATGTTTAGTATTTCCGTGGCCTTTGCGGTCGTGGTGCCGTAATGTGAGCTATCCGTTTGATTTGAGAGAAAATTACGGTACAATGTACCGAGAGATGCAAGGAGGGGCGGGGTTAGACCTGCGCCCTGAATCCAGCGTTCAGCAGGAGGATTGAGTGGAATTTAATGATACGTTAAGCATAGGTATGGACGATTTTTCCAATAATGAGGATATGGAAATACCGGAAGTCCTGCCGATGATGGCTGTACGGGATGTGGTGATCTTCAACTATATGATCATCCCGCTGTTTGTCGGACGTCCCGGCTCCGTGGAAGCCGTCAATGAGGCCCTGGGGGCCAATAAACTGCTGATGCTCGTCACCCAGAAGGATGCCACCAAGGATAATCCGGTCGAGGCCGATCTGTATCGGGTGGGTATGGTGTGCATGGTGATGCGGACCTTAAAGCTCCCCGATGGGCGACTCAAGGTGTTGGTTCAGGCCATGTCGAAGGCGAGGATTAAAGACATTCTGAGGTCGGAGCCCTCCTACCAGGTTTCGGTCGAGGTGATCGAAGAACCGGAGGTGAAGGAGATAACCGTCGAGGTCGAGGCGCTCATGCGGGCGGTGCGGGAGCAGACCGAAAAGATCATGTCGCTGCGCGGCATCCTCTCCGCCGATCTCATGATGATTATCAACAATATCGAAGATCCGGGCCGGTTGGCCGATCTGGTCGGGTCGAATCTGCGCCTGAAGATCTCCGAATCGCAGCAGATCCTCGAAGAGACCGATCCGGAAAAGCGCCTCAAGCTGGTCAGCGAGCTGCTCACCAAGGAGCTTGAGGTCTCGACCGTCCAGGCCAAGATTCAGAACGACGCCAAGGAGGAGATGAGCAAATCCCAGCGGGAGTACTTCCTGCGGGAGCAGCTCCACGCCCTGCAGAAGGAACTGGGCGATACCGACGAGCGGACTCAGGAGATCGACGAGCTGGAGCGCAAGATCCGCAAGACCAAGATGCCGAAGAACATCCGCAAGGAGACGATGAAGCAGCTGAGCCGGATGGAGATGATGCATCCGGATTCGTCCGAGGCCACCATCATCCGCACCTATATTGATTGGATCCTGGACGTGCCCTGGCAGAAAAGCACCACCGACATCCTCGATCTGGTCAAGGCCAAGGAGGTGCTCGACGAGGACCATCACGGCCTGCAGCGGGTCAAGGAACGCATCCTGGAATATCTGGCGGTGAGGAAGCTCAACCCGGCAACCAAGGGCCCGATCCTCTGCTTCGTCGGCCCGCCCGGCGTCGGCAAGACCTCGCTCGGCCAGTCGATCGCCCGTGCTATGGGCCGCAAATTCCATAGGCTGTCCTTGGGCGGCATGCGCGACGAGGCGGAGATCCGCGGCCATCGCCGGACCTATATCGGCGCCATGCCGGGCCGGATCGTCCAGGGTTTGAAGACGGTGGCCTCCAATAACCCGGTTTTCATGATGGACGAGATCGACAAGATCGGCTCCGATTACCGCGGCGATCCCTCCTCGGCCCTGCTCGAAGTGCTCGATCCGGAACAGAATTTCGAGTTCTCCGATCATTACATGAATCTGCCCATCGATCTGTCCAAGGTGATGTTCATCACCACCGCCAACATGACCGATACCATCCCGGGTCCCTTACTCGACCGGATGGAGATGATTCGCCTCTCGGGCTATACCCTTGAGGAAAAGGTGGTCATCGCCCGCAAGTACCTCCTGCCTCGGCAGGTGAAGGAAACCGGCCTGAAGCCGACGCAGCTGAAGATGGACGATGAGACCCTCAAATATATCGTTACCCATTACACCTATGAGGCGGGACTCCGGAACCTCGAGCGCGAGATCGGCAAGGTCTGCCGCAAGCTGGCGCGAAAGATCGCCGAAGGCAGCAAGGGGCCCTTCTCGGTTTCGGAGAAGACCATCAGCAAATACCTTGGTCCGCCGAAAAACATCCCCGAGTCGGAGCTGGAAAAACTGGTGCAGCCGGGCCTGGTGACGGGGCTTGCCTGGACCGAGGTGGGCGGCGAGATCCTCCAGATCGAGGTCAATCTCATGCCGGGCAAGGGCAAGCTGATCCTGACCGGTCAGCTGGGCGACGTGATGAAGGAATCCGCCCAGGCGGCGCTCACTTACTGTCGCAGCCGCTCGATCGAGCTCGGGCTTGCCGAGGATTACTTCGAGAAAATCGATCTGCACATCCATGTGCCGGCCGGAGCGATTCCGAAAGACGGGCCGTCCGCCGGCATTACCATGGCGACCGCCCTCTATTCGGCTATCACCGGCAAAATCGTCAAGGCCAAACTGGCGATGACCGGCGAGGTCACCCTGCGCGGCCGGGTGCTGCCGATCGGCGGCCTGAAAGAAAAGGCCCTGGCGGCGCTCAGGGCGGATATCAACAAGGTCATTATTCCCGATCAGAACAAGAAGGATCTTGAAGAGATACCGAAGGATATACGGGAAAAGATGGAATTTTATCCGGTGAAGGACATGGATGAAGTGGTACGAATCGCTTTTCCTCAAACCGCACCGAAAAAAGCCAGAAAAGCCGGGGTGAAAGAAAGCCGGCCGAGCAGTGTTCCCGCGCCTTAAAAAGGTTGTGACGAAGAAGAGGCTGGCCATGGCGGCCATCCTCTTCTT